>NZ_LGHL01000017.1 GCF_001908205.1 Bradyrhizobium sp. NAS80.1 | reverse complement strand
GACCCCTATTCGCGCGCCACCATCGTGCGCAACGGCGAGCTGCCGATCGGCACCGGCGACGGCGTCGCCTTCACCGCGACCGCCGACGACAAGAAGAAGGCGCTCGACGGCCGCTGCGATGTCGTCGTCTCCGGCGTGACGCCGCCGGCGCGGTTCTGGACGCTGACGCTCTATGACCGCAAGGGCCACCTCGTCGCCAACGCGCTGCAGCGCTACGGCTTCACCAGCCAGGAGATCGTGCGGCAGTCCGACGGCACGTTCGAGATCCACATCGCCTCGCGCTCGCGCTCCGGCAA
Source organism: Bradyrhizobium sp. NAS80.1 (assembly GCF_001908205.1). GTDB lineage: Bacteria > Pseudomonadota > Alphaproteobacteria > Rhizobiales > Xanthobacteraceae > Bradyrhizobium. The sequence continues at coordinate 69,891 of NZ_LGHL01000017.1, read as the reverse complement.
CTGGCTCCCGACCGGCGGCATCGAGCGCTACGCGCTGATGCTGCGCCTCTACGACACGCCGGTCGGCGTTGCCACGCGCACCCAGCGCGATGCACCGATGCCCACGATCAAGACGGTGGGCTGCACATGATCCGGCTCCTCTTCACCATCGTCGCGGGCGTGCTGCTGGGCCTCGTGGTCCATCTCGTCAGCGTGCTGGCGCTGCCGCGGATCGCGACGCAGGACGCCTATTCGCGGCTGACGCCGATGACCAAGCTCAACGATGTCACGCAGCTCCCCCTCGCCGATCCCAACACCTCGCCGATGCCGTTCATGGACCCGGCCTTCGCAATCGCGATCTGCCGCTACGACCTGTCGGGCGGGCCGATCAAGCTGACGGTCCCCGTCAGCCAGGCCTATACGTCGGTGTCGTTCTACACCCGCAACGAGATCGCCTATTACGCCATCAACGACCGTTCGGCCGGCAAGAAGGTGATCGAGCTCGACCTGATGACCGAGCCGCAGCACGAAGACCTGCCCGAGGACGAGGAGATCACCGCGGCCGACCGCCTGATCATCGACTCCCCGAGCACCACCGGCCTGATCGTGATGAAGGCGCTCGCCGCCGAGCCCGGCCTGATGCAGCAGGCGCAAGCCTCGCTTGCGGCCGCGACCTGCGCGCCGCAGACCGAGCCGCCGGCCAAGGCCGAAGCGCCGCGCGGCCGGCGCTGAGCGAGCCCTTTCGGCAGCGCGAAACAAAAACTGAAAAACAACCCCATGCACAGTAGCGGCGGGTCATCGCGCCGGTGCTGACTGGTCAAGCGTAAGGCGTACCAGTCATTGCGTCTTTCAGGCCAATGGCGCGGTTGTTCGGCCGGGCGAAGAAATCCACCCTGGCTTGCTCGGTATTGCGCCTTTTGCGCAAGGTCCGGTAGGTCCCGACGAAAGTTATGGTGCACGTCGCGAGACGCAGATTAGCTGCGAGCAAGACCGCGAGCGCATGTGCGTGTGTTTTGACACGTCGGGCAAAACAGGCGCACAATGCCATCATCGAAGGACGGGCAACTTTTCGGGGGCCAGCGCGCCATCTGCGTAGGGCTCGCCGTTTCCAGTTCCGCTTCGCGACGGTACAGGCAATATAGACCCCTACGCCCTCGCGAGTGAACCTCAATGAGGCCCACGGCAACTTCGCTGATGGGCTAAGATCGGACGAAGCGTCCGTGGGAAGCTTGGCATCCGAATCTCACTGTCCAGGAGTCATGCTGGGATAGGCCCCTCGATCCGATGAACTTCACGTACCGCGTCGCGATCGGCGATCCGAGCGTGATGCGCGACCAAGTTTGGGTAAGCGTGAATATCGAAGCCAACACGAGGCGTCCAACCCGTGATCGCATAAAAGCCGACGTCGGCAATCGAGTAGTCCGCGCCCAACAGATACTCACGCGTAGACAGATGCTGGTCGACAAAGGCGAAGCGCGCCCTCAACCGCTCGCGGAAAATATCTTTCGCTCGCTCGTCCAGTGCCGTGTAAAACAGTGGGCCAAGACCTCCCTTGTGCATCTCGCTGGAGAGGAAGTTCAGCCAAGCTTGAAGTCTCGCCCGCTCGATGGTTCCATGCGGTGGAGCGAGCTTTCCCGTCGAATCGCGATCCCCAATGTATTGGGCGATCGCGGCTGCCTCAAGAAGTACGCTGCCATCATCGAGCAGCAGAGCTGGTACGTAGCCAAGTGGATTTATGGCGCTGTAGTCCTCACCATCCGCCATCCTCTTGGTGGCTTCATCAACCCTTACGGCGACAAAGGAAAGACCACTCTCGAGCAAGGCGACATGGGGCATAAGCGATATCGTGCCCGGCGCGTAGTATAGCTTCATGCGACCACCTTCCTGCTCCTCCCGGCCAACAAATTTTTAGATGGCCTGTTTGCTTCGCGGGCGTTAATGCGCAGGTGGAGATGCCAATCCGATTGCAAGGTCGTCCAGCCCTGACTTTGCGAGCCGCAGGTCGCGGGATGGTTCTGGTTTGGGGCCGTTTCGCCCGCTTCATCAAAGCCCAACCACTCGCGCCCAGGCAGTTTGGCGCCCGGGGGCAGAGCATCCATTGCCGCGTCGGCCACATCGATCACCGTGCCTCGCCAATCGCAAGGAGCCTAGCAAGCAATCGATCCTGAGCAAGTGGCTGTCAGTCTTAGTGTCGAAGAAAGTAAGAATGTGTGAATGGAAATGGGCTGGTTGATTTCTAAACTAATGTTCCTGACGTTGGTTAAAGGTGCCACTCCACCATGGACGAGCCGCCTATTGAGATTGAACGCTTGGTCGACGATTCAGTGCTGCCAGCTACAATTGCAACGCTTCAATTCGCCTACTGGGGGGCGTTGACCGGCTACGATACAGCGTTAGGCTACGAAGAATTTCTGCAAAACGCGGCCCGATCAGCTCGACTGCCAACGGTTTTGGTCGCCCGACGCGGCACAATGTACATGGGCTCAGTCAACTTACTGGCCAGCGAGATGATGATACGGCCTGCGCTTTCGCCGTGGATGGCCCAGCTATTTGTGATCAACTCGGCCCGAGGACGCAGGGTCGGAAGCGCACTGATCGAAGCCTTGATGGGTTGTGCTATCGAACTAGGCTATCAGCGCGTCCACCTCTTTACGTCGGGCACATTACCCACGTACTACGCCGCGCTAGGGTGGAAGCCAATCGAGGAAGTCGAATACCTCGGAAAGATGCGTACCGTTATGGCAATCGATCTGCCGTGACGGGCGACGTGCGTTTCGGACAGGGCTTGGTCGCTTCCAGTCAGAAAGCTGAAATCGGCAACAGCATCGCCCATATAAGCTTCGGTCATTTTCGACCGATTCAGCGGTGATGGCCTGTTGGTTGATGTCCGTTCTACCCCTGAAGCGCCGAAGCCGGGGCCGAGGCGACGTCGGGCAAAACACTGGCTGAATGGCATCATCGAAAGTTCGTAACACCCGCCGCGGAGCAATCCGCTGCGGGTTTTTTCATCTCGGAGATTGGTTGCCATGACCAGAGGATCGCTACCACTCTCCACGACAAGCCAAGCCATCGGACCGGCGAGACCGGGATTGGATCTGGACGGCTCGTCCCAGCTAGATTCGCGATGCGCTTGCAACCCAGCTTGAAACCAAAGCGCCGGTATATCCGAGCGTCGAGATTGGGGCAGCGCGCGTCGCCCCCGCTAGCGTGCGAAAGCTCCCCCACATATCGTCGCGTTCCTGAGGCCGCCTCATTCTGGCAGAACATCGCGTTCAACGTCGCAGCCAAGCGACATTGAGAAACGTTTGGTTCGATGCATCTCTGCGCGGTTGAGCCAAGCGCTCGTTATCGAAATGTCGGCAATTGGACCCGTAGCGGGATTGACCGAAGGTTACGCCCCCGGCACCCCTTCATGCTCACCGCTGCGACAAAGCGCTTTCTGTACGCTCATTTATCGGGCAGCATAGGTTCAATGCGGCTGACGGGAGCACCAAGATCGCGAAGGCGCTGTTCTCCTCGCAGGCGTTGCAGACTTCATTGAGTTGATTTTTTCGGTGCGCGCTTTTTTGGTCTCGGGCCACCTGGCGCCCCGGCATCGTCCCCATGGCAAGGCCAAGCATCTCTGAACGCCTCGAGAGCAATGGTAATCCCCGGTTCATTCAGTCGATCCGGATTGCTGTCAATGTATTGAAGAAGGACCTTGGCACTTTCCAAGATACTGCCTTGCGCGGGGGGGCATGCACGCACCCCAGCTGGCAGATTTGGTGCAAAGAGCATCGCAGTCTCGATCATTCCCTCACATGCGCCGGCGAACCGGGCTTCGTCCTGATCACGAAACGATTTCTGAACAAGTAGCCCGCAAGATTTCTGCGCGTCGGTTCCTTTTTCGACGACCGTGCCGCTGGCGCTTCCAATGAGCAAGAGGACCAAGCCGGCAAGAATGATATGGACCCGCATTAGTGTCCCCCGAATACCGGCGCAAAAACAGCGGCGATCAGTGCACTGATTGCACAAACTTCGATGCCGCGCGTCCCTTGCGCGAAATTTTGATGCGCCGCACTTTCTCGGATGACGCCGCTCACTGAATTTGTGGGAAACCGGGTGCCTGTCGAGACGGCTGATCAGGTAAGCTGGATGAGCTCAATACCGAGGGCCCTAGCCTCGATCGGATTCAAGCTGCACCGTTTTCCGTCCCCCGTTCAGCTCTCTGAGCCGGTTTACGTATTCCTCAGGCTTGAGCAGATGAAAAGGAGCGTTGAGACCCATAAAAGTCGCTATGCGGCCGATGAACGCAGTGCAGTTGGTCGTTGCCGCATTCCATAGCGGCGAAGTCTCCTGCAGGTGTTTGATATAAGCAAACACCTTCTTGGCATCGGCCTCACTCAAGTAGACGCGATAGCTGGCCGTCAGATATTGCTCGTCAAGATCACCATAGCTCGCCCCTGTCTCCGAGGGGACAAAGATTAGGTGTCCCAAGATGTACGGCACCTCGTCGCCGGCTGGGGCCAGACCAGCGACCTCGACCTGCTTTTCGCTTGTCTTTCCGTACCAGACGAATGCGTGACCGTACGTTGATGCCGTGCGGGCACGAAAATCGACGTAGTAGGGACCTAGGGCAGTGGCTCTTCGAGCCGGCTTTACATCTGATGTGGGTGGCGGGGCACTCGGCGTAGCAGCGGCCATGCTGTCCGCATGCTTCGTCGCCGAATTGAGGAGAGCGTCCCGTTGCTCATGGTCGGGACGCGCCGCGAGCGGCTGGGCGCTACTGATCCCGACCTCCAAGCCCACAAAGGCCGCCAGCAAGGCCGCCTTTGCAAGAAGCTCCAGACCCGGACACCTCCGAATCAGTCCCGCCATCTTCGAATCCTCTTGGATCCAAGATCCGATGTCACAGATAATCCGCTTACCCCAAGCGAACGCCGCTGGCGTACGAAAGGATATTCAGATCAGCCTTTGGTCACCAACGGTGCCGGGGCCGCGACCGGGTATTTGCCCACGGGGCTCTTACCGACGGGGTATTTTCCGACGGGATATTTGCCAACCGGCGCGGGGGCGGCAGCAACTGGCTGAGGCCGTGGCAGGTCGGCTGCAACTGCAGTGCCCACGAAAGCCAAAGAAGCGAAACCAAGAGTCACGAATTTCAACATGGGGCTCTCACCACGGTTCGGATGGGTTGGAATTCACCTTACGCGCATAGAAAACCAGACGATCGCCCCGACGGCAATGAATAGACCGAGGAGTTGGCAGTCCCGACAGCCGTTTTTTGCCGCATGTTGCGAAAATGGCACGAAAATTGAGGCGCCTGGTTCCATGTCGATTTCGCGACCCCCATGGATCAAGACGTGTCGGGACCTGCTTCAGAAAATCCACGGAAAGACCCGACCGGTCCGCGCCATATACTCGCGATAGCTGCCGCCGAACGTCTGCAGCATCATTCGCTCTTCTCTTGCGACGCGGCCAAAGAACAAGATCCCGAAGCCGGCCAGGCCCGCGAAACCGGCAATCCAATTAGGCAGCAGCAATGCCTGCGCGATAGCCCACAGCCAAAATGCCGAATACATCGGATGGCGAACTCTCCGGTAAATCCCCTCGGTCACCAGTTTATGATTCTCGCGCACGTCGAGGCTTATCGACCAATTCCGGCCGAGTGCACGGTGAGTCAGGTGAAACATGCCCAAAGCCGCAATCGCAAAGAGAGACCCCAGCCAAGCCAACGAGGGATAGAAGCCATAAGCTGCGAAACGAGGTATTCCTGTCGCTACGTAGACCAGCGGCACAAGGCCAAGGCCCGAAAGAGATATGAGCAGGAGCGCAGTCTCCAGGGGGCCGCGAGCGCTCCGCACAACCTTCTCACGGCGGGAACGCCGCGCGTACTTATGACGTATGAGGTACCAGCCGATCGCCATTGCAACGAAAATGACTTTTGAAATGGTGGGCGTCATTTTAATTAGGCTGCCACGACTGGACTGCCAGGCAGTTCACTTTCCGACAGCGGCGCGCTCGCAATAAGTCCTCCATCGTCAGCGATCATCGACACGGCGCCATCGGGGGCAAGCGTCTGGGCTTTGGCTGAAACAGGTCCGCATGTCAGCATAAAGTAGTCGTACGATGTTCTCCTGTCATTTCCACTGACGAACTGGCAGTGCACGCGGAAGAAATTGAAGCGGATGCGTCGATATATGTCGTCGTCAAGCATTCGACTAAGCCTAACGACCCTGACGGTCGCCTCGTTTTCTGTCGACAAGCCCATTTCGGCCATTGGCCGGCTTTTGTAAAAGTTCAACGGGTCGATGAGGGCCTGATAATCGCCCCAGAAGATCGCGCGCGATTTGGCGACGCGCTCCACCGTCATGCGAAAGCGTATTGCCTTCGGGTGCAGGCCAATCTTGAGTATGGATGATCCAACGCTCAAGAATGTGACGGGAATTTTGTTCTGACCGAGCGCAGGTTCCAGCTTCAGGGCGCGATCAAGTAGATCAATCGCAAGTACGGCGCCAAGACTGTGCCCTATGACCAGAATTTCGTCTGCGGCAGAGCTGCTCGCCGCAGCCACAAGCTCGGCGGCCAACCTGTCCAGCCTCTGCTCGATTTCCGAATTGCCGCGTTCAATATACTCGCGAGAAAAAATCCAATCATCGAACAAGTTGCCCAGGTGCAGCCAGCGCCACGGGCCCGCCAAAACGGCTGCGACCCCGAAGAGACCACCACCGGCAGCAATGGGAATTGATCCGGTGATTTTGAATGCAAACACGCCAATCAAGAAGGCGGCCGCAATGAGCAGTCCGAACGTGACCCACGGATAGAGAAAGAAAAACGCGTAGCGCCAGTTGGTCAGCAAGTAACGCCAAAGAGTGCCGGTCAAAACGAAATCCAGAAACGCAAGAACACCGACGAAAATGCGGGAGCCAATGCTTCGACGCCCGTAGCCCTCAATTACGTCGTGCCATTGGACCAGACGATAATCGGTTTCGACCAGCCAATCGGGGCCGGTCGTCGTCACGTTCCACCGTATCTGGTCGGCGGTATCGTGCGAACCGTCAACGGCCGCTTTCACTGACCAGGTACGCTGGAACCTGGCAATCTCGCGCACGAAGCGTCGTTGCGCGCTGACCTGCGACGTGATTGGATCATAGCCGCCGATGTGGAATACTAGCCGCTTCGTCACAGGTTTTCCGGACATAGCCTTACCCACGAATATCCGCGAGCTCATCATGTTACTCGCTGCCCGCGCGTCATTCGACCTGCAATCAAACGAAACGTTTGCTGCCAAGGGTTGTCAAGAGAGAATCGGCCAGTTATGGGGGAACATGTGTCGATTTATTTCGCCATGCGCAACCCGAACCGCTCGAGCAATAGCGTCGATCGGTGCCGGCATGATTATCGGATTGTCCAGCACGGCGCCCTCTCAGGCGCAGGACGAGATATCGTCTGGAGAGAGGTGCCTTGCGGCAAATTTGGATATCTCGCTGGGCGCACAATTGCCCCGCACGGCGGCGCGCTTGAGAGCTGGTGAGCCGCTAAAGATTGTCGCGATCGGATCATCGTCGACAGTGGGACTCTGGCAGCTTAGGTCCGCAGCCACCTATCCGGAGGTGATGCGTCGAGAGCTCTCGAGGCTTAGATCGAACGCCAAGATCAACGTTATCAACAGCGGTCGAGTCGGCGACACGATTCCGAACAACATCGCACGCTTCGAGCGTGATGTTTTCGCCCACGCTCCTGATCTCGTTATCTGGCAACTGGGCACCAATGACGTCGCCTGGGGTGGCCGGCCAGACCAAGGCCTCAAGACGAGCGTTCTTGAAGGGATAAGGGCACTCAAGGCAGGCTCTGCCGATGTCGTGCTGATGGATCTGCAATATGCGCCGCAAGTGCTCGCTTCCGCTAGCTACCCAACGATGGAGGGTATCATCGCGGATGTCGCGAAGCAGGAACGAGTCGGGCTATTCTCTCGTTTTGCGCTGATGCGAAACTCGATCAGTGCCGGAGTTGCGCAAAGCGCGCTTGTAACGTGGGACGGATTGCACAACACCGCCGATGGTTATGACTGCATTGGACGAGCCCTTGCCCGGGCCATCTCAACGAGTGCGCGTTGAGAGTTCCTAGCTCATGTGAATCGAAGGCTGCGGCTTCGCTTAAGTTTGAGCGCCGGCCGGGACAGTGGCGCCGCGCGTGCAAATTCCCGCGAACGCGACCAAAGACAAATTCTCCTCGACGATCACCGCAGCTCTCGCAGCGGTGACAGCTATTCGCGCCGACGCTGTCAGGAGGTGCGCTCATGCACCATTATGCCAGCCAACTTGTTGACCTGTTACTGGTGCTTGTCGGCGCGTGGATGGTGCCAGCCACCATCTTTGTTATCTATGCCTATTTCGCTGGTCTTAGGAATCCGGTCACCGAATCGGTCTTTGGACGTGCGATCATCATTTCCCTGTTCATCATAACCACGTCGATTTGGCTCCCGATCATTGTGGCCGCCATAGTCCTATCGCTGATCGGACATTTGTGGTCCCGCTTGAGGGTAAGACCACGCAAGTAGCCAGATATTGCGAGAGGCAAAAAGGTGGCGTCGAATAGCGGCACCTCAGCAAAAACAGAAAAGGGAAGCAAAGTGATGCCCGCGTTTCTCTTGGTTCTGACGATAGCCGCAATCAATATTATAACAATCGCCGCGACTGCAGATTGGCGACCGCAATTTCTCTCAGCGTGCCGAAGCGGTTGCACTCAGCAAGGTGGTTTTTCGACGGACGCCTGCTTGCAGATCTGCAACTGCATGGCCTCGGAGATAGAAGCGAATTTTGATAACGAGACTCTCGGCTCCGTTGCTACCCCGAGCGCTGAGCAACTACGTCGGACCAACGAAATCAGAGTCCTCTGCGTCCGTCGAATACTAGGGGGCTAGGCGTATAGTCCCGGCAGTTCGCAACGATCGACGGCTCCCGGATCTGCCCCCGATCTGCCGCTACGACCTGTCGAGCGGGCCGATCAAGCTCACCGTGCCCGTCAGCCAGGCCTACACCTCGCTCAATTTTGACACGTCGGGCAAAACACTGGCAGAATGACATCATCGAAAGTTCGTAACACCCGCTGCGGAGCAATCCGCTGCGGGTTTTTTCACGCCTGAGCACTTGTCTCACTTTGAATTTATCCCCAACAGATGCGCTTGGGCCCGGGTCCCACGCGCCCACAGCAGCGCCAACGGTCCCACTAGGATCCCGGCCGCGAGAACGATGAACACCAGCAGCCAGCCGTTCGCGCTCTGCGGTCCGCCCGCGATGTCGAGCGCAGCGCCAGTTCCCCAGGCGCCGACGGCTGAGAGGCCGAAGCCAACGGTGGAGTGCAGGGCCAGAGTTGCACCGCGATGCTCGGAGACGGCCGCAGCGGACATGCCGGCAGTCAACGCGCCGGAATCGGCCGGCACTGTCAGGCCATAGATGACCAGCAGCAGCGCGAGCACCCATGCGGGCGCTGTTGCGTTAAGGCCGATGACAATCGCGACGCAAGCCGAAGCAATCATCACGATCGTGATTGCTCGATGTCGTCCGAATTTCAGCGCGGCCTCGTTGCCGAGGATGCTGGCCGGCATCGAGATCACCGCGAAGCAGAAGCTCATCACCACAGGCGTCAACCAGGACGGCGCGCTTTGATGTGCCACGACAAAGGTCCAGAATCCGACCAGCCAGGTGCGGATGCCGTAGAGCTCGAAGCAGTGAGCACCGTAACCGAAGATGTAGCCGAGAGCCTCGCGGTTGGCGAAGACAGGCCCGAAGTTCAACAGGCGTCCCGTTTTCGGAGTGGGGCGACGGCCCTCAATCAGAAGACACGCGACAACCATCGCGATCGGACCGATGCCGGTTACATAGAAAGCGGCCCGCCAACCCCAGCGATCGGCGACGACTTGCGCAACCAGGAATGACAGGCCGACGCCTACAGAGAAGCTCGACGTGTACAGCGTCACCGCCCGCGAGGTGTCACCCGCGGGCAATCGATCCGTCAGCGCCTTCAATCCCGGCATGTAGGCGCCAGCAAACCCCAATCCTGCAAGCGACCAGATGATCGTCCCCGACCAGAACCCGTGTGCGAAGATGCCAAACGCCGAGGTCGCAAGTCCGCTGACGACAGAGCCGCACAGGAGCACGATCCGCGCATCGATGCGGTCGGTCAACGTCGTCAGCACAGGCACTGCCAGCATGTAGCCGAATGCGTAGCCGCTCGCCATCAGCCCGCCTTCGGCGGCGGAAAGCCCCCATTCCGGCATGACGTGCTGTGCCAAATTCGCGGAAAGCGTGACATGCGGCAGCAGATTGCCGACCTGGCCGATGCACATGACTGCAATCAGCGGCCAGCCACTCAAGCTACGAATGTTCTCCTCCCATCTGTAGCCCGACCGCCAGGAACCTGCCTCACGAGCAACCGCACCCCGACGCGCCAGACATGTTGGCCATTTCGTCTGCGGCGCAGCAGACCGATGGATCGGTCTTCGCGGGCCCACCGCAGCATCCCGACGCGCCGGCTGATTCAAGACCACCGCGCGTGCATACGCCGGTCTCCGGCAGCACGAGCTCGACCCGCGCCGCCGCCTCCTGGTCGCCCGCGATATCAGCGACGATTGAGCGGACCTGCTCGTATCCGGTGACCATCAGGAAGGTCGGAGCACGGCCGTAGGATTTCATGCCGGCCATGTAGAATCCCGGCTCGTCGTGCGCGAGTTCGCGAGCGCCGTGAGGACGGACCGTCCCGCAGCTATGTTCGTTGGGATCGATGAGCGGCGCGAGCGCAACGGGCGCCTCGATCGCCGGATCGAGCCGAAGCCGCAGTTCGGACAGGAACGAAAGATCGGGACGGAAACCGGTCGAGACGACCAACTCATCGGCCACCACACTGCGCGCACCGCAGCAGGCGCCTGCTGAAATCTTCAGGCGACCCTCGGAGCCCGAGAGGTGAGTGACACCGAATCCGCTCTCTACCCTGATCTTCCCGGCAGCCACGAGCGCGGCGAAGGTCGTGCCCAGTTCGCCGCGCGCGGCAAGCTTGTCATTGCTACCACCGCCAAATGCCTTCGCGGGATCGGCGCCGCGGAGCAGCCAGACGGGCTGCGTGCCGGGGACCTCGTCGGCGAGTTGCACGAGATCGATGAGCGTGCCCACCGCGGAGTGGCCGGCACCGAGCACGGCAACGGTCTTCCCGGCATATCTGGCACGATCGACACCCCGCACATCCGGCATGCCATAGGCGATGCGATCGGCGCGCTCTCGTTCACCGATCGCGGGCAAGCCGCTGCTGCCGGCGGGGTTCGGAGAGAACCACGTTCCTGATACGTCGATCACGGCATCGGCGCGCAGCACCTCGGGGCCCTTGCCGTTCTGATAACGGATTTCGAAGGGCGCCTGCTCTCGCCCCTTGGTCTTGGCCTTGTCGAAGCCGGCGCGGCTGATGGCCGTGACGCGGCTGGACGTCCGGATCATCTCGCGCAGCGGCGTTCGCGTTGCGAGCGGAGCGAGGTATCGGTCGATCAGTTCGCCGCCGGTTGGATAGGACTGAGGGTCCGGCGAATTCCATCCCGTCGGCGCGAGCAGGCGCGCCGACGCCGTGTCCACGTTGTATTCCCATGGCGAGAAGAGCTGAACGTGCTGCCACTGACGGACCGCGTGCGCGGCTTCGGGGCCGGCCTCAAGCACGATCGGCGACATGCCGCGTTCGAGCACATGCGCGGCCGCTGCGAGACCGACAGGACCCGCCCCGATGATGGCCACCGTTTTCTCGCTCATTCGGCTTCTCCGATCATTCTAGAATCATCGAACAATTGCGACAAAAAAAATCAAGCCGCCGTTTGCGCGTCCTTGCATCCGACCTCGTCCGCACAGCACTCGGCGACCAGGAAATCGACCAGCCCCTGCATCGCATCGTAATTCGCGTGGCAGACCAGGGTCGTCGATTCCCGGACCTGACTGACGAGCCCGACCGAAACCAAAGTCTTGATGTGATGGGACAGCGTAGATGCCGGGATCTTCAGCTTTTCCTGCAAGCGGCCGACCGGCATGCCCGAGCGCCCTGCCCGGACCAATGCGCGATAGATCTGGAGTCTTGTCCGGTTACCCAGGGCTTCCAGACGTGCTGCTGCGTCGTCGATCTTCATGAGGGACACGATGCACCCCTTCCCGCCAGCCGTCAACCATACTTCTAGAATATTCGAAATATACTCCCGAGGTAGGTTTTCGGATTTCGGATTGGCGCCTGGCGTTCAATCCGGCAGTCCGGCCGCGAGACCAAATCAACAGCTGTGGCGGCGAGGATCACAACTGAGCACAACATTGACTTGGGTCAATACCTTCAACATCACCAAGCCTATCTAGGCCGATAGATCATCTTCGGTGATGGTAAGGATGCAGCTTGTCCATCGGTTGACGCGGCTATTTCGAAGAACGCTGGGTGTAACGCTATTTGCATTATCACTCGCTGAACTGCATTGCGCTGTCGCCGCGGAAGAAGTCGTAAAGCTCACGCCAGCGCAAGCCCAAAACCTCGGTGTTCGCGTGACGCATCCGGTCTCGAGCCGGACCGATCAGACACTGCCCTACCCGGCCCAGATCGTGATCCCGACCCCGCAATTGTGGGTAGTCAGCGCGCCGGTCGCTGGCATGGTCACCAATCTGGCAGTGGCGCGTGGCGATCGGATCGATGCGGGCCAGACGCTCGTCACCTTGCAAAGCCCAAGCTTCGTCACCTTGCAGCGCGACTATCTGCAGGCCGTCGCGCAGGAGGTTCTGGCCAATCAGCAGCTCAAGCGGAACGCCGATCTGTTCGAGGGCAAGGCAGTTCCGCAGCGCGTCCTCGAAGCCAGCCAGACCGAAGCCCGTCAGGCCGGCATCATGGTCGCCGAGCGCCGCCAGATGCTCCGCCTGAGCGGGCTGTCGGATGACGCCATTGCCCGGTTGACGAACGAGGCGGCGATCAGTGCAACCTTGACCGTCAGCGCACCCCAATCGGCAACGGTCGTCGACGTCGCGGTGCAACCCGGGCAGCGACTCGAGCAGGCCGCGCCCTTGGTCAAGCTCGCACGGCTGTCGCCGCTCTGGGTCGAGATCGCAATTCCGGCTTCGAGCATCCGCGCGATCAAGGCCGGAGCAAAGGTCGAGGTCGAGGGTTACGACGAGCCGGGTCGGGTCATCCTGGTGTCCGAGACGACCGACGCGGCAACGCAGACCATTCTAGTGCGTGCGGAAATCACGAACAACGGCGAGCTCCATGCCGGGCAGACGACGGCTGCGCGCATCAGCTTTCTGTCGGCGGGCGAAAGCGCTTGGGAGATCCCCTACAGCGGCCTGATCCGCCGCGGCGAGCAGAGTTCGATTTTCATGGCCATTGATGGCGGATTCCGTTTGTTTCCGGTCACGCTTCTCGCCGAGGACCAGGATCACGTCGTGGTCTCCGGGCCTCTCAACGAAAAGGATGAGATCGCGATCGGGGGAATCTCGGCGCTTCGGGGCATTCTCTCGCGCCTCGGGGCCGGTCAATAATGCTTCGGCGTCTCGTCGCATTCGCGTTATCACAGCGTCTATTCGTCGCTTTAGGCGTATTGCTGCTGATCGGCGCTGGCGCGGCTCTCCTTCCGAGCCTGCCGATCGACGCCTTTCCCGACGTCTCTCCGGTCCAGGTGAAGATCATCATGAAGGCGCCGGGCCTGACCCCAGAGGAGGTCGAGCAGCGCATAACGGTTCCGGTCGAACTGGAGCTGCTCGGGCTGCCCAACAAGAAGATCCTTCGCTCGACAACCAAATATGCGCTCGCCGACATCACCGTCGACTTCGAGGACGGCACCGACATCTACTGGGCCCGCAATCAGGTCTCCGAACGCCTTTCCAACATCGCGCGCGATTTTCCCGACGGGGTCAGCGGCGGTCTTGCCCCGATTACCAGCCCGCTCGGCGAAATGTTCATGTTCACCATCGATAGCCCCGAACTCTCGCTCGCCGAGCGGCGTACTCTGCTCGATTGGGTGATCCGCCCGGCGCTGCGCACCGTACCCGGCGTTGCCGACGTGAACGCGCTCGGCGGCTACGTGCGCGCCTTCGAGATCGTACCGCTCAATGACGCGCTTTCCGCGCGCGGCATCTCCTCCGAGATGTTTCGCCGCGCCATCGAGGCAAACAGCCGCAATGACGGCGCCGGACGCGTGAACCAGGGCGAGGACAGCGCGCTGGTGCGCATCGAGGGCAGCATCCGGACCATCGATGATATCCGCGCAATTGTCGTCGACACTCGCGACGGTGTCCCGATTCGGGTCAAAGACGTCGCCCGCGTCCAGATCGGCGCATTAACTCGCTACGGCGCCGTCACGACCGACGGTCGCGGCGAAACGGTCCAGGGCCTTGTGCTTGGCCTGCGCGGCGCCAATGCCGGGCAGCTCGTCGGCGACGTCCGCGCGCGCCTTGAGGAGCTGAAGCCGTCGCTGCCGGCGAGCGTCTCGATCAACGTGTTCTATGATCGCAGCCGGCTGGTCGGACGTGCCGTCGGGACCGTGGTGCGCGCGCTCGGCGAAGCTACCGTGCTCGTCGTGATCCTCTTGCTGCTGTTCCTCGGCAACTGGCGCGCCTCCCTGGTGATCGCGCTCAGTCTGCCGCTCGCGATCGTCATTGCGCTCCTCGTCATGCGCGCGGTCGGAATGTCCGCCAACCTGATGAGCCTCGGTGGGCTCGCCATCGCCATCGGCATGCTGATCGACGCGCTCGTGGTCGTGGTCGAGAACATCGTCGGCAATCTCGGCCGGCACGAGCCGGGTAAGGGAGCACCACTGGTCCACGTCGTCTTTCGCTCTGTCTGCGAGGTGCTGCAGCCCGTCGCCTCCGGCGTGTTGATCATCATCATCGTCTTCGTTCCGAAGCTGACCTTGCAGGGGCTGGAAGGCAAGCTCTTCATCCCCGTGGCGCTGGCCATCATCTTTGCGCTTGCGGGATCGCTGCTGCTGGCGCTGACCGTCATTCCGGTCGCAACCTCCTTCCTGCTCAAATCGGCGGATCACGGCGATCCCTGGCTGATCCGCGTCGCGCTGCGCGTCTATGCGCCGGCGCTGGACTGGTCCTTACGGAACGAACGCAAGGTCATCGCCGCCGCGCTGATCGCGCTGATCGCGGCGGGCTATGCCTATACGCAGCTTGGCAAGACCTTCATGCCGACCATGGATGAAGGCGATGTCATCGTGAGCGTGGAGACCCTGCCCTCCGTCAACCTTGACGAATCCCTTGCCATCAATGCGAGGCTGCAGGCAGCGTTGATGAAGGTGCCCGACGTCGCCGGCATCGTCGCGCGAACCGGCTCGGACGAACTCGGCCTCGATCCCATGGGACCCAACCAGACCGATACCTTCCTGGTGCTCAAGCCGGTCGAGGAGAGGAAAACTCGCGACCGCGAGGAGCTCCTGCAACGGCTCCGCGAGGTGCTGACCGAGTTTCCCGGCCTGTCGCTGAGCTTCACCCAGCCGATCGACATGCGCGTGCAGGAGATGATCAGCGGCGTGCGCGGCGACGTCGCGGTCAAGATCTTCGGCACCGACATCGGCCAGCTCAACGAAATTGCGGCGAAGCTCTCCGCCATTCTCTCCAGCATCGACGGCGCCGAGGACGTCTACACGACCTTGAACGAGGGCGCCCAATATTACACGGTCGCGGTGAACCGGATGGAAGCCGGCCGTCTCGGCCTGACCGTCGATGCCATCGCCAACGCGCTGCGTACCCAGATCGAAGGCCGCACCATCGGCACGGCGCTCGAGGACGGCCGCCGCACGCCGATCCTGGTCCGCGGCAGCGAGATGACGCGCGAGGCGCCGACGCTGCTTGCGAGCCTGCCGCTGACACTGCCGTCCGGGCAGCACGTCGCGCTGTCGCAGGTCGCCCGCATCCAGCGGGTCGACGGCCCCGTCAAGATCGACCGTGAGGACGGCAACCGCATGAGCGTCGTCCGCACCAACGTCCGCGGCCGCGACATGGTCGGCTTCGTGCAGGCGGCGCAAGCGAAGGTCGCAGCCGAGCTCCCCTTGCCGAAGGGCTATCGCCTCACCTGGGGCGGCCAGTTCGAGAACCAGCAGCGCGCCGCCGCGCGCCTGTCGGTCGTCGTCCCCGTCGCGATCGGCCTCATCTTCGTGCTGCTCTTCACCACCTTCGGCTCCGTGCGCCAGGCGCTCCTGGTGCTCGTCAACATTCCCTTCGCCCTGATTGGCGGCGTCTTTGCGCTGGTCTCGACGGGTGAATATCTGTCGGTGCCGGCGTCGGTCGGCTTCATTGCGCTGCTCGGCATCGCGGTCCTCAACGGTGTCGTGCTGGTCTCCTATTTCAACCAGCTCCGCGCCCACGGCCTCGCCGAGGACCGCATCGTCGTCGATGGCGCGAGGCGACGGCTGCGGCCGGTCCTGATGACCGCCAGCATCACCGCACTCGGGCTGATCCCGCTGTTGTTCGCCACAGGGCCGGGCTCAGAGATCCAGCGTCCGCTCGCCATCGTGGTGATCGGAGGCTTGCTGTCGTCGACGCTCCTGACCCTGATCCTGCTGCCGATCCTGTATCGCCGGTTCGGCGGCGCCGCAAAGGCCGTGAAATGACGAGCGAGTCGGTCTGTCTCACCCTGATTGCGGCGCATCAGTTTCGCGACGAGCTGTTCGACTTCCTCAGCGAGCAGGCCGACCTCGTCCCCGGCTTCACGGCGTCCGACGTCGCCGGGCACGGCGCTGGGGTTCATCTGCACACGGCCGCCGAGCGCGTGAAGGGACATGCAGACCAGGTGCTGGTTCGGGTCGTGCTGCCAAGGGCCGCGGCCGATCGCCTGCTCGAGCGGTTGCGAACATCATTTGCCGGAACGAACCTCGTCTACTGGATCACCCCGGTAACGGACTTCGGGACGCTCGGCTGAGCGCCAACTTCAAGGAATCCCGAGGCCGGTCCGGACTGCATTGAGATCGCAGGTCTCTTGCACTGTGAATCCAGCGTCGCGCAGATGCTGAACCCAGCCGACGCAGCAGCCGCAGTCCGGATCCTTATGCATCGATGTTGTCGTCCAATATCTAACTCAAGCTGCCTCGGGCACGTCTGACGAGGCGCGGTTCGATATTGCGCCGGCCTCCTCACCGTCGCGGGGAATGCTGCGCTCCTTGGCCAGTCCGAAAATCGCAGGGATCACGATGAGCGTCAGCAGCGTCGATGAAATCATCCCGCCGATCATCGGCACTGCAATGCGCTGCATGATCTCCGATCCGGTACCTGTGCTCCACATGATGGGCAGCAGTCCCGCCATGATGGCGACCACCGTCATCATCTTGGGCCGCACGCGCTCGACCGCGCCCACCATGATGGCATCGTGGAGATCGCGGCGCGTGAGAGGCTTCCCTTCGGCATCGCGCCTCGCCCTCGTCTCGGCCAATGCGTGATCGAGATAGATCAGCATCACGACGCCCGTCTCGGCAGCGACGCCAGCGAGCGCGATAAATCCGACGGCGACGGCGACAGACAGGTTGAAGCCGAGCCACCACATCATCCAGATGCCGCCGACCAACGCGAACGGCAGCGACAGCATCACGATCAAGGTCTCGGTCATCGTCCTGAAGTTCAGGTAGAGCAGCAGGAAGATGATCGTGAGCGTCACGGGCACGACGATCTTAAGACGGGCGGCGGCCCGCTGCAAATATTCATACTGGCCGCTCCAGACGACGTAAGTGCCGGCGGGAAACTGGATGCTCTCCGCCACGGCGCGTTGCGCATCAGTGACGTAGCTTCCGATGTCGCGATCCCGGATGTCGACGTAGACGTAGGTCGCAAGCTGGCCGTTCTCTGTCCGGATGGACGTCGGCCCCCGCGCCGGCTCGACCTTGGCGACCTCGCCAAGGGGCACGGCGCCTCCCGCCGGCATCGGCACCAGGATGTCGCTGGCGATGGCCTTGGGATTGTCTCTGAGGTCGCGCGGATAGCGCATGTTCACCGTGAACCGCTGCCGGCCTTCCACTGTCGTCGTGACCGTCTGACCGCCGAGGGCGGCCGCGATGGTATCCTGAACGTCCTGCATCAGGATGCCGTAACGGGCGAGCGCCTCGCGGTCCGGCACGATCTCGAGATAGTACCCGCCGATGCCGCGCTCCGCGTAGGCCGACGAGGTGCCGGGGACGGTCTTGATGACGCGCTCGACCTGCTTCGCGAGCCGGTCGATCTCCGCGAGATCGGTGCCCATGACCTTGACCCCGACCGGCGTGCGGATGCCGGTGGACAGCATGTCAATGCGCGCCTTGATCGGCATGGTCCAGGCGTTGGAGACGCCCGGAAACTGCAGCGCCCGGTCCATCTCGGCGATGAGACTGTCGACGGTGACGCCCGGGCGCCACTGCTCCCCAGGCTTCAGGTTAACGACCGTTTCAAACATCTCCGTCGGAGCGGGGTCGGTCGCAGTCGCGGCTCGTCCCGCCTTGCCGTAGACGGAAGCAACCTCCGGGAACGACTTGATGATGCGGTCCTGCGTCTGCATCAGCTCAGTCGCCTTGGTGACCGAGATGCCGGGCAGCGTCGTCGGCATGTAGAGCAACGTCCCCTCGTTCAAGGTCGGCATGAATTCGCTGCCGAGCTGACGCGCAGGCCAAACTGTCACCGCAAGCACGACGAGCGACGCCAGAATCACCAGCGTCTTGGCGCGGAGCACGCCCTTGATCACAGGACGGTAGATCCAGATCAGGAAACGGTTGACGACGTTCCTGCTCTCCGGGACGATCCTGCCGCGGACGAAGATCACCATCAGCGCCGGCACCAGGGTTACGGACAGAAGCGCCGCTGCGGCCATCGAAAAGGTCTTCGTGAACGCCAGCGGGCTAAATAGTCGCCCCTCCTGCGATTCCAGCGTGAAGATCGGCATGAACGACACGGTGATGATCAGCAGGCTGAAGAACAGCGCTGGCCCGACCTCGGATGCGGCGTCGATCAGGATCCGCACGCGCGATTGATCCGGCCCGGCGCGTTCGAGGTGTTTGTGCGCGTTCTCGATCATGACGATTGCAGCGTCCACCATGGCACCGATCGCGATCGCGATGCCGCCGAGGCTCATGATGTTCGATCCCAGCCCGAGCAGCTTCATGGCGCCGAACGCCATCAGCACGCCGACCGGCAACATCAGGATCGCGACGAGCGCGCTGCGGACGTGCAGCAGGAACACGATGCAGACGAGTGCGACGACGACGCTCTCCTCGAACAATGTATGCTTGAGCGTGTCGATTGCCGCGTAGATCAAGTTCGAGCGGTCGTAGACCGGCACGATCTCGACCGACTTCGGCAGGCTGCTCGCGATCTCCTTGAACCGCTTCTTGACGTTTTCGATGACGTCGAGGGCGTTGACCCCGAACCGCTGCAGCACGATGCCGCTTGCGACCTCGCCTTCGCCATTCAATTCAGCGATCCCCCTCCGCTCGTCCGGCCCGAGCTCGACGCTGGCGACGTCCCGCAGCAACACCGGCGTGCCGTTGCTCGTCTTCAGGACGATGTTGCCGAGATCGTTGATGCCCTTGATGTAGCCCTTGCCGCGGATGACGTATTCGAACTCGGAGAGCTCGACGGTACGCCCGCCGACGTCGGCATTGCTGGCGCGGATCGCGTCCCGGATCTTCTGCATGCTGATGCCGCGGTCGCGCATCCGCTGCGGGTCGAGGACCACGTTGTACTGCTTGACGAAGCCGCCGATGCTGGCGACCTCGGCGACGCCTTCGGCCTTGGCCAGCGCGAACTTCAGGTTCCAGTCCTGGATCGTGCGGGTGTCCGCCAGGTTCAACTCCCTGGACATGACGGCGTACTGATAGACCCAGCCGACGCCAGTCGCGTCGGGCCCGATGGTCGGGGTGACGCCGGAGGGAAGCCTGGACGACGCGCCATTAAGAAACTCCAGGACGCGCGAGCGCGCCCAGTAAATGTCGGTGCCGTCCTCGAAGATCACGTAGACGAACGACACGCCAAAGAAGGAGAAGCCGCGCACGACCTTCGATTTCGGCACGGTCAGCATCGCCATCGTCAGCGGATAGGTGACCTGATCCTCGATCACCTGCGGCGCCTGACCGGAATACTCGGTGTAGACGATGACCTGCGTATCCGAGAGGTCGGGGATCGCATCCAGCGGAAGGTGAACCAGCGCATAGAGGCCGGCAGCAACGGCAAAGCCGGTGCCGAACAGCACGAGCAGCAGATTGCGCGCCGACCAGGCGATGACGCGGGCGATCATTTCTGATCTCCCATCGCATGGCCGGGGCCGCCGTCGGTGGATCGAGGCGCCGCCTCGGCGAAGCCCTTGAGCGCCGCTTTGAGGTTGCTTTCCGCATCGATCAGGAAGTTGGCGGAGGTGACCACCGCCTCGCCATCGGCAAGTCCATCGCGCACCTCGATGTAGCCGCCGCCACGACGGCCGAGCTTCACCTCTCTCGGCTCGAAGCGCCCCTCCCCCTTGTCGACGAGGACGGCCTGCCGGCTGCCGGTGTCGAGCACCGAACTATCGGGCACCGCGAGGACGGGTGCGGCATCGGCCGTGTCGATGTCGGCGTCGACATACATGTCCGGCAGCAGCACCGCGTCCAGATTGGCGAGTTCGATCCGGACGCGAACCGTCCTTGTATCGCGGTTCACCTGCGGATAAACGATCGTGATCTTCCCGGTGAAGGTCCGGCCGGGAAAGCTCCGCGCGCGCACCGCCACGGACTGCCCGACCGCGATGTTGCCGAGGTCGCGCTCGGCCACGTCAACCAGCGCCCAAACGACCGAGGTGTCGGCGATGCGGAACAGCACATCGCCGGGATTGGCCCGCATGCCTTCGATCGCGTTGCGCTCAAGAACGATCCCGTCGCGCGGCGCCGACCAGCGTATGGTGACGGGCGCGCTGTGCGTCTTTTCCATCTCCGCGATAACAGGCTCGGGAACGTCGAGATTGACCAGCCGCTGCCGCGAACCGCGGCCATACGTCTCGACGCCGCCGACCGTTTTGGAGGTGATCGTCGCGAGATATTCCGCCGCCGCGGAAGCGACCGCCGAGCTGTAGATTTCCATCAGCGGCTGGCCGGCCGTCACGCGCGCGCCGGTGGTCACGTCCGCGACCTTCTGCACAAAGCTTTCGGCGCGCATCGCAATCACCGACACGCGGCGCTCGTCCAGTTGAATCGTACCGGGCGCCTTCACCCGGACCCGGATCGATCGCCGCTCGGCGCGCTCGGACTTCACGCCCGTGCGCTGGATCTTGCCGGGCGACAGCTTCACCACACCGTCGTCGGTGTCGCCGCCTTCATAGACGGGGACATAGTTCATCCCCATCGAATCCTTCTTTGGCACAGGCGAAGTGTCGGGCAGACCCATGGGATTGCGGTAGTAGAGGATCTTGCGCGCTGACCCCACCTGCTGCTGTGGCTTCGTCTCCGCCGGCACCGCTTGATCATCGTCGTAGACCGGCAGGTAGTCGTGCCCGCGGTCGTCCTGCTTCGGACCTGCGGACCAGAGCGGCGCGCCGCTTGGATCGCGGTAGTAGAGCGGAGTTCGGTCCGCCGCCGCAGCAGCCGAGACTAGCTCGATATCAGCAGGCCGGCGCGCACCGTTTGAAGACCAGTAGCCGCCCAGGACCAGGCCACCGCCCAGCGCAAGAGCCGTCAGGAGACGCAGTGTTTTCATGGCGGGTATCGCGCGCCCGCGAGCGCGCGTCCGTGGGAATGGAAGGGAATATCGGGCGCCGTCGGGCGGCGCCCGAACACTCACTTGATCGCCGTGACGATCACCTTGCCGGTGACGGTCTCCGGTTCGCCCTGCACTTTCACGGACAGCGTCATCTGGTAGCGGCCGGCCATCGGCAGGTCCGTCCTGAAGGCATATACGCCCGGCTCCTTGGAGGGCAGCGGCGCGACCGCCGATTCCATCTCGGCCATCCCATCCGGGGCCATGTCGACGCGGGTCTTGAAAATGACTGCGTCCGCGACCGGCTTGCCGGTTTGCTTGTTGGTCAAGCGAACGGAGAGCGTGACGTCGTCGCCCTTCTTCATCTGCGGATTGACCGCCTCGAAGGCGTAGTCGCCGGCGCCCGCCACAGCGGCCGACGCGGCTAGCGAAAGGGTCGCGGCAAGAGCCGCGGTGCTGAATTTGGAAAGCATTGTCCAGTCCTCATGAATTGATCTCGGCGGTGGCGCATGGGGCGCACACGTCAGTCGTCGTCGCGAGCAGCCGTGCTGCGCGCGTCTCAGGCTTGCGAGATCAGATTCGAGGAGGTCGGAAGGGAGGACTGCCGCCGCGGAACGAGACGACCTGATCCTCAGGGATGGCGATCTTGCTCGCCGCAGCGGCGACAAACGCGAAAGCAAGGGGCCTGACGTCGCCGAGCGCGATGGTCCCGCCGACGCAGCAGAAGCCCATCCCGCATTTGTAACCGCCAGTGTGGGAGCCGGTCCCCTTCATGTCGTCCGGACAGCAATCATCCATCGACATATCGGCATCGCCGCTCATGTGCATCGTCGTCTGCATGTCATCCGACGACATTGCCAAGCCCACAGCCGACGCGCCAACCGGCAGCATCGCCAAGGATATGGCGATTGCCAGTGCCAGGATGGTACGGACGAGCCGCATCGATATCGACTTACCTTTCGGGCCGGAGCAACGGCCTCAGTAGCATATTCCGGCGCCGAGAACAGTCCTTGATCCCACTCAAGCATTCGTGACCGACGCCCCTGGCACACAGCCGCCTTGGGCTCGCGAAGATCGACCGTCATAAGCGCAGGCCGGTTCATACGCTCGAGCCATTCACCGCCACGACCGCGATGTCCAGGACATGGGAATGGAATTCCGGAGAACGGGAATGGTCGCGGCGAACGAGGCGGCACTGAATCACTGTTGCTGATTGGCCCAATCCAGGATGGCAACCGCCTCGGGGCCAACTTTCGTCTGCCAAGCAGCGATAGGACCGCTTCCGGCTTTCTTGAGGGCGGCAACGACAGCGGGCGGCGCGGGCTCGTCGATGCTTACCCCGTTGGCGCGCATCCGCTGGTAGTTCTCGACGGTGCGATTGGCTAATAGTTCGATCTGGCTTTTTTCCGTCTCGGCGGCAGCCACTTCAACCTTGTTTTGCGTCTCCTTGGATAGCGCGTCGAAGCTGTCCCGGCGTACGAACGCTATCGAGATCGGCATGGCGTAATTTATTGGCGTAAAGTGGTGCAGGTCGTCCCAAAGCTTCCGGCCAGCTCCGCCATCGCCGGAAGTCAGGATCGCATTCAATTTGTGCTCCTTGACCTTAGCAATAGCCTCGTTGAACGGAAGATATTCCGCCGTCGCCCCTGCCGAGCGCAACACATCGGCCGAATTGTTGTCATAGGCTCTCACCGCGAGCGTCCGCAAGTCTTCCGGGGTTTTGATCGGCTGGTCGGACCAAATTCCGGTCGCTGGCCAAACGGTTATGTAAAGAAGTTTCAGGCCCCGCGCTGCGAGCGCGCGCTCATAAAGCGGGCGGGCTCTCGCAGCCACCACTTTCGCTACATCGACCGACTGGACGACAAATGGCAGCGAAGACAGGCCGAAGATTGGGTCGGACGACTCCAGCGATCCAGCGAACGCATCGCCTCCATCGATACGATGTTCCTGCGCTGCTCGGAGCATTTCACCCGAGCTGATTTTCAACTGATTGTCGAAGGCGTTCGACGTCGTGACAGAGCCCTGTGTGCTCGACGACAGGAGTCTTCCAAATGTTGCCAGCCCAATCCCAGAGATGTTGCGCTCTGGATATTCTGTAGCCATCTTCCACTGGGCCTGTGCAAAAGCCGGCACAGATGGCCCGCCCACAGCCAAAGCAATCGCACAGACTGTCGCAAGGACGATACGGTCAATCCACGCCAGGCGCGCGTCGCGCCTCGTCCAACCACGCATGTTTGATGCTCCTACTGAAGGGACGAACCGAATCAAAGATTGAGACAAGATCCATACACTACGCCGTCGCCGCAGACGAAAGGCGCCAGCATCTGGGCGAGCATCCGCCGACCAGTCTAAATAATGGGTTCACGACCTAACAACGAGCTATCCGAGTAGTCCCTTCAGGCCCGCGTAGATGGAGCCGACAGCCGTCGCGGCAACGCCGGCCAGCGGGCCGACAGTCTGCATCAGATCCTGAATCAAGCGGGCGCGGCGGCGAAGCTGTTCCTCACCGACATGCTGCCCGAGCAGGCGCGCCACCTTGAAGGCAAATGCGTTCGGCTTGCCTCCCTGGCTCAGCACGCGCGGTAGGACCCGGAAGATCACGACGCCCAGAATGTTCCCGGAAATGAAGGCGAGCAGGATGCTCGCTCCGTATTCGAACACTTCGCGCCATTCGACCCACACCGTCGGCAGGATCGGAACGTGATCGTGGATGCCGGTGACCGTCAGCATTGCCTGGATGCTGACGCTCGCAAGCAAGAACGCCAGCACGAACGCCCCCAGCGCGGAGACCCTGTGCAGGGGATAGGCCAGGAGCCCGAACAGGAGCGGGATGACGATCGAGGCGATCCGGAGCGGGATCGGAGAGAGATTGAAGGTGATGGTCACGAGAATATGCGCCACTGTCAGCAGCAGCGACGGAATGAGCACGTAGAGAACGGCATGCGTCCCAAAATAGCGCAGCGGATTCTTGTATCGCTCGAGCCGGACGTTGACCCGGTCGAGATCACGCCTAAGCTTGTCAAGATCGGCAACGATCTCGTCGATCTCGAGCAGTGTCGGCCGCACGACGCGCAGATCGCGCGAGCAGTGCTTGCACGCGATGGCTTCGTCCTTGATCGTCTCGGCGCAGAATGGGCACTCCATCGCTAGTGCGGCTTTCTGCGCCGCATGATGGCCTCGACCTCGTCCCTGGCCCGCCTCAACTCCTCGCGCAAGTCCTCCCGCTTGCGCAGAAGATCGTCCCGCTCAGCGATCAACGTTGAGGGAACGGCGATGTCTCTCGCACACGACGCGCAAACCAGCGCATCCCCCGCGTTCTCGGATTGGCAGTAAGGGCACCTCATTTCACAGACACTTCATTTGGGCGCGACCTTCAGGGTGAAGATGGTTGTGCCCGGCCGGCCGTCACTGTCCTTGATGTCGACGCGGACGGTGTATTCGCCCGGCGGCAGTTCGGCATCCTGCATGTTGATGCCGTCGGCCTGGACGAACGGCTTGACCCGCGGCGTCAAATCAACATTCGGCGTCCGGAGGAAGATCACCTTGACCGACCCCGGATCTATCTTGGCGCCGCCGAACGACTCGAACTTCAATTGCAGATGCAGAGGTGAGCTGACAGAATCGCCGGGCGAGACGAACTCCACCTTCGGCCCGCGCATGATCCCGCGCCGGTCCGCCGCGACCGCGCCCTTCGGCGGTGGCAGCCGGGCTTCCTCGTCCGTGATCAATTGCGTGGCCCGTGACGGTCCCGAGAACAGCAGACCGGCGACAACGAGGCCCGGCAAGATAGTCCGCTTCATTTTCCGTACACCCTCTCCTCACCCGATCTTCAACGCACGCCACCGTCACCGATAATCGTGTACGGTGCCCAGAACAGCGGATGCGCATAGGCGAACTCGGTCTTGCCTTCGCTGTTGAGATAGCCGGGACCATCCACAAGGGCCATCATCGCCTGGCGCAGCGCTTCGCTGCGCGAGAGTTTTGGATCGTCCGCCTGTCGCTTGAACAGATCAGTCACCAGCTGCCGCGCCGATTGGGAATGCACCGACCAATTCGTAACCAGCAAGGCGCGCGTTCCGGCGTAGAAAAATGCGCGGCCAAGGCCGGATGCGGCCTCTGCTCCAGCACCAGCTCCTGCGCCGGTGTTGCAGGCGGACAGAATGACCCAATCCGCATCGAGCTTGAGGCCGAGAATCTCCTCCATGGTCAGGAGGCCATCGCCGCCCTCGCCCGTCACCGTTGGCGCCGACAGAGCGAGCGCCGGCTGCGTCAATCCGTTGAGCTCGCCGGGGACGAGACCATGGGTCGCGAACGCCAGGATCTTGAAGCCGGAGAGGTTCATCGTCTTGACCGTGCTCTCGGCCGCGTTCTTGCCGAGGAACAGCACCTTCGAAGGATCCGCCTGCAGCGCCAGCGCGATTGATTTCAACTCGTCCGCAGTGTCGGGAAGCCGGGGCAACAGACCGATCTCGGCGCTGTCGACCCCCTCGAGCTTCGGGCTGTTGCGCCGCTTCAGCGGCCCGCCGCGGGTCGCGTTACCGCCGGCGGCGGCGACCTGAACCTTCTCCCCTCCGCCTTCCGCTTCATCCTGCTGATCCCTGTTGAAATAGGGATCGCCGAACGCCACGAGGTCGCCGCGGCCGGGCTTGCCCGGCGGCAGCTGCCGCAGCGTGCGCAGGGCCGCCGCCGAGGGCACAGTCGACACGGCATGGGTTCGCGCGAGCCATGGCACGTTGCGATAGCCGATGAAGAGCGGATCCTCATCCGCGGCCACTTCGGCCGGTGCCGTCGGCAACAGCGACAGAGGCAACAGACCGAGCGCGCCGTTGGTCACAACGATGAGATTCTTGGCCGGCCTCCATCCGCTCTCGATCGGCTTCAGCAGCAGCTCATAGAGCTCGTAGCCGAGCTTGAGATCGAACGGCGGAATGTCCGAGATCATCGCAGCCTGCGGCTCCAACGCCTCGCGCAGCTTGCGGATCTTGGTCTCGATGTCGCCGATCTTCGCCTTGACAGCGGCGAACGCAACCGGGCCCGACTTGGGCACGGCCCAGACGAAGCTACCGTTCTGGCCGAAATAGAAGGACAGCATGGCCTCGTTGTCGCCAAGCGTCGCGCGGATCTCGGCAACGCTCGGCGGTTTGGGCGAGACGAGGTCGGCGTAGGTCGGGAATTTCTGCTTGATCTCCTGGCGCGCCTTGTCGCGTTCGCCGCGCAATGCCGCGATCGATGCCTGGATCTGCTGAGCCCCCTTCTCGTCGCGTTCCGTCGAGGGAATGGCGAGGACGTTGTTGAGCGTACCGAGCTGGGCATTGACCTGCTTGGTCAGATCCTGCTCCTTGCGCACGAGCTCGGCGAGCGCGGGATCCTTGGCTGCCGCGCGCGCGCTCGAGGCGGCCAGTGCTTGCTGCACCGAGCGGCCGCGAACGGCATCAGCCAGACTGAAGGTCTCCTCGCCGACGCCGCTGCCGGTTCCTTCGGCCCGGGCGAGCAGCAGCAGATAGCTCTCGACGATCGTTTGCAGCCGCTGGCTGCGCGCGGCCACCACGGACGTGTTCTCGTCGTCGGCGTTCTCGTTGGCGTTCGCCATCATGATCGGGATGGCGGCCTTGAATTCCCGGATGGCGTCGGCGTCGCGCTTCGCACGCATCAGGCCGACCGCCAGCGTGCCGCGCGCCGAAGCGGTGTTGAAGTGATTTTCGCCGACCCGCCCGATCTGCTTCTTGACCAGCTGCTCAGCGGCCGCGATGCCGGCCTCCAACTGGCCGGAATTATAGAGCGCGACAATGCGCGCTGGATTGAGCTCGATGACCTGACGTCGCTGCGGCTCCCAATTGGCGATCGCCTTGTCGATCTGCGCGAACATCTCGTTCGCCTCGGCATTTTTGCGCTGCAGATTCAGAATGCCAGCGAGCGTGGACAACATCTGCACCGTGGATTGCGAGTCGTCCGGCACGCCGACCGTCTTGGCGATCTCGAGCGCGACGCGGCCCAGTTGCTCGGCTTCGTCGTAACGGCCCTGGTCGACCAAGATGCCGGCCAATCCCATCACGAAGCGCGGCGTCACGGGATTGTATTTGCCGGTGTCCTTCAAGCGCGACAACAGCGCCCGACGCGCGTCGACCTCGGCTTCGGCGAGACGACCCTGCCTCGCTTTCATGCGCGCCTCATTCAAAATCATGCTGTCGACCGTCTGCAGCAGAACGGTTTCCGCGGGCGGATTGTCCGACTCCAACACGGCCTTGTTGCCGGCGCGCTTGCGCACCTCCGCGGCGCGATAAGCGGCCTCGGCCTCGGCGAACTGGCCTCTCGCCTCAAAAATCTGGCCACGGGTAATCTCGATCTCGCCCTCCCAGGTCTGGCCGAACCTGGCATAGAAGGCACGCCACCTCGGAAGTCCGCTGGTGCGCGGCTCCTGGATCGCGGTCAGACTCCGGCGCAGATAGGCCTCGGCCTGGGCGATGTCACCCATCTGGATGAGAATGGCCGCAACTGTGCGATTGGCGTTGAACTGATATCCCTTTGCGCCGGGCGCGCCGGCCGACTCGCGCAAGAGTCTCTGCATGACCTCGAGCGCACGCTTGGGATCACCGGCAAGAGCATACTGCTGCGACTGGAGCTGCATCATCCGCCCCATCATGTTCGGGCTGACGGCACCACGTCCTACCTCTACGGCCTTGTTGGCATCGGCGAGAGCCTCGGCGAGCCGGCCGAGCTGCGAGCGCGCATTGGCGCGATCGAAATAGAACTGCGCGAGATCCTCACGCGACTCCTTCCCCGTCGGAGCGGCATCGGCGTCCGACTTCAGTTCCGCTATCATCTTCTCGTCAGGCTTCTCGCCATCGAGGATGGCCGTGATGTCGGAGATAGTACGAGGCGGCGCGATGAAATCCTTCGGCAGCGCAGCACCCGGATCCAGCTTGGGCGCCACCTCCTTCGGGAGCTCGACCGCAACGTTGGCGCGGCCGTTCGCGGCGTTGAGCGCGGCAAGCACGCAGGCCTTCACCTGAGGCGAGGCCTTGGCGCGGCAGGCTTCGAGATTGGCTCCGCCCTTGGGTCCGCCGCCGGCACGCATGCAGGCCTGCACGATGGGTTTGCCGACGGTCATCCGGCAGTTCTCGATCGCCGCCTCCTTGGTCAGCGCGGCGGCCGAACCGCTCGATCCCAGCAGAACGGCAAGAGCCAGCAGCTTTGGGGGTAGAGTGAAGTCCAGACGGCTCTTAAACGGACTCGTGGCGTCTAAGCTCATCTTGAAAGACCTTTGGAAAAATGACTTGAAGAAACGGAATTATCCTATCCTTATCGCTTGGGAGGACAAGCGCCAATCAATGCGGTCGCGGGAGATGGGCGAAAGGGTTAGCGGTGGCCGGCAGCTCCCCAGGGGCCGGTGGATGCTGCGTGCGTTGATCTCGCTGTTCGTCGCATTGGTCGCGGGCCTGAATGCCGGCGAAGCGCTGGACGTACCACAATTATAGGTTGTGATCAGCCCTTCACGACGACCGCGCGGCCGTAGGGCGGCTGTGCCGCGACCGGCGGGTTGGCGGTCTGGGCTGCGAGCTCGCCGATCAGGCGGTCGGCATCGGCGGCCATGCCGTCGGGCGCCTGGATCACCAGCCGCTCGAGCGCCCAGCGATAGGACGAGACGCGCTGCTCCAGGCATTGCTGCACCCACTGAACGATCAGCGAGTTCTCCTGCATGCGGGCGACGGCGTCGTCCCTCTCTCTCGGCGAGAGATCGGAGACGCGCGCCATGCTGGCATTGCGCTTCCTGTCGAGGTCGATGACGCGGATCGCGGAGGCGAAGAACGGCTCGAAACGGGTGATGTCGTTGCGCACGTCCTCGATCAGCTGCGCATAACGCGAGGAATGCGAGCGGTGCGGCTCGTCGATCAGTGTGCGTCCGTACATGGTACGGTCGAACACGATCTGCTGCCGCCAGGGCGAGGGCAACGGCTTGTAGTCGCCGAACACGCTCTTCCAGGCCGGCCGCGACAGCGGCGGTTCGATCATGGGATAAGCGAGATCGCGAAGCTGGCGCTCCTCGTCGGTGAGCTGGAACTGCGACGCTCTGAGACCAACGCTGGAGGTGACTTCAGCTCCCAGCCAGCGATGCATGTCGTCGCTGCGCATGTCGGCGCGGGTGCGGCCAAAATCGCCGCCACTGCAGGCACCGAGCGTCGCGCCTAGCAGTGCGAGCAGGACGACCGATACGATGGGTCGGATCTGGGGGGTGGTTTCCGGCATGACACCAAGCCGGATATCAGCGGCGACGACGACGGCGCCCCGGCGCTGTGCCCTGCTCTGGCCCACGATCGCCACTGGTTTCGTCGCTCTGGCGCTCGATGCGGATCACGGGGAGGATCAGAACCGTTCCCGTTTCCGTGCGCGGTGTGGCATCGCCCGACGAGCCTGCCCGGCGACCGGCCGGAAATTCGATGATGGTCCCCATGTCAGCTCTCTATCAATTGCCGCGCGACCAAACGCGCTGATGCAACATGCAGTCATTAAGATCAGTTCATGGTTAACGAGATGTAAACGTGCTGGCCTGCCCGTAACCGCACGGGCGGTCCACCCGCGTCCCGTTGCGGCACGAACACCTCAAATGCATGCGGTCGGCTTCACGCCTCGTTTTCCTTAACGAGCCTTTAAAAGAACCTGCGATAGGTTCGCGGCGAGTATGTTTTCCAGGTCGCGTATCTCTCCATGACCAAGTCGCTGTTCCCCGGATTCGACGGGCTGATGACCCTCTCCCGTCGCGAAGGCGTCGACATCCGTCCGACGCTCTTGCGCGTGCTGACCGACCTCTATGTCCAGGCGAGCAGCCACAACGAGGATGAACAGCGCCAGTTCGTCGAGCTTGCGACACGGCTGATCGACCAGGTCGACGATGCGACGCGCGCCGTCGTCAAGGCGCGGCTTGCGATCTATCCCTCGACGCCCGCCCCGATCATGCAGAAGCTCGGGCTCTCGGCCGCCCAGGAAGGCCGCCGCGTTCCGCTCGCACGCGAATTACCCTCCCCGTCCCCGGCCCCCTCGCCGGTCCGCGCGCCGACAGACGCCGAGCTGCGTATGGCCTCGAACATGGCGATGCAGCCGAAGGACGCCGCCGAGATCCACGACATGTTCTTCCGCGCCGGCGCATCCGAGCGCGCGCTGATCCTGCACAATCTGGCGCAGACCCCGCTCAAGGCCGCGCCGCGCATTCCGACCGCGCGCGCCAAGCGTGCGATCCAGATCCTTGAGATGGCGGCGATCGCCAATGATGTCGAGAATTTCGCTCTCGAGCTCGGCGACAGCCTGATCCTGCCCTCGCGCGTCGCGGCCCAAATCGTCGACGATCCCGGCGGCGAAGCGCTTGCGGTCGCCGCCCGCGCGCTTGACATGCCAAGCCCGAACTTCCAGCGCATTCTGCTGTTCTTCAAGCCGGAGATCGGCACGTCGGTGAACAACGTGTACCGGCTGTCGCGGCTCTACGACCGCCTCAGCGACCGCTCCGCGCTGGTGATGCTGGCGGCCTGGCGCGACTCCACGCTCGCAGTCACGCGCGCAAAATACCAGTCGTCGCTACATGACAGCGAACGCCAGCGCGCGCGCGCTGGCGCAAGCCAGACGCGGCCGGGCGTGCAGCCTGGCTCTGCGCCTGCGGTGCGGACAGGCTCCGGCGGATCATCAGATCGCTAGGCTGAGCAACCGCAAAATCGGGGAGCGACGAAGGGGCAACGCAGCTGGTTGCCCCACCGCTGCTTCAGCCCTCCTGCAGTGCCCGCCTGATCGCCATCTCGACCGGCGAATATGCTTCGTCCGCGCGATCTAGCCGGAATGCCTCTCTTGGATGGAGCGGCGGCTGGGCCAGGAAACGCGGCTCTCTGCCCCGATGCATCTGCGCCGCATGCACGAGGAATGGATGGCAGAGATAGACATCGCCCGCACACCCCGTCGCCAGTGCTTCCAGGCTCTGCAATTCCGCACCGAATTTACCCAACTCGTGATGAGACAGCCCATCGTCGCCGGCCGGATGGAGCAATCTTGCGACATCCCGATGGGATCCAACCTTGATACGCGTTGGTGCGTCGTTCTCTCCAACGTCAGAGAAGAGAAACAGCATCAGGAGCGCGCGCCCGTGCGACGTGAGGTTGGCGCGCCAATCCGAGAAGTCTTTTCTCTCCTCCCAACTACTCGTTGGCCCAGGAAAGCTTACATCGACGTGCCATCCTGTATCCCGAGGATCATCGGAATGAGGAAAGCGCACCGGAAAAGTCCCGAGACTCCGGCGTGGCCACCAGCGCCCTGTTCCGACAAGTTGGTCAAAAGCTACGTGGAGAACAGGGCTGTTGACTGCCCGTTCGAACGGCTCGTCATGATATTCGCCGAGCCGGACAACAGGATGCGTCCATGAGGCAGGATCGTCAGGCTTGCAAGGCAAGTTGCGCCAGAGAATGGCGCGGCCCGCCGCCGCGAGTTCAGGAGAAAAAGCTCGCTCAACTCTGACGAAGCCATCACGGACGAAGCGTTCGATCTGCGCACGCGAAAGCGCGCGCGGCTGTGCATCAGCAGACATGGGAAATCCTCGTATCGCTTGGCCAGACCATCTCCCGCTCGCAGCAGGACTATTGGCCGGTTCTGATCCTGGAAGGAGTGGCAAAACGCCACTTGCCGTAGCTTACCCGCTTGGTGCGCGCCGCATCAGCGGTTCAGGAAAAAGATCGAATCGATATTGAGGATGGTCATCATGGAGGAAACGTATCAGACGCTCCCAGGGTGTTCAACGATTAGCTGTTGCCGCGACCGGCGCCGCGACCAAGGCAAGCTCTAGGTCTTGCGTGCGGTGACGTTTTCACGGATCCGCTCGAGCCAACTCGAGACGGCGTCGAGCAATTGATTGCCTTTGCCAAAAAATCCTGTCAGCTCGCCCTCGGCCATCTCGCGCCTGGCGCCCTCGGGCTCGGGTAGCGGCGGCAGGATGTGAGCAT
Organism: Bradyrhizobium sp. NAS80.1; assembly: GCF_001908205.1. GTDB lineage: Bacteria > Pseudomonadota > Alphaproteobacteria > Rhizobiales > Xanthobacteraceae > Bradyrhizobium. The sequence goes on along the minus strand of NZ_LGHL01000017.1, from coordinate 37,286 downwards.
AATAGGTTTTGTCCAATAGCCGGTGCAGCAAGCGTTCGCCCGGGAAAGGCTCGCCATTGTTCAGCGCGCGGGCGGCCTTCAGGATGTTGCGAACATCGTATTGCGTCGGGCTGACGTCCGGAACCTGCTTCGGCAGGTTCATCAACGTGTACACCGCTACGCGCGCCGTACGAATCGAACTATCCATCGTGAAGATGACGTCGTTCGACGTTTCCACGAATTGACCCATCAGGCCGAGATTGGTGCAGCCGGCGGGGACAACGTGCGGCCGATCGCCCGCCGCGCGCGGCATGAACATCGCGGTGATGTAAGGCATCAGAGCGAGCCTCACCTTCGTATTCGCCACCACATCGTCAAGTTGCCCCTCGATGCCGAGATGATAGCAGAGCTCGGCAAGGATCTCGCGCCCGGTGCAGGCGGGCATCGGCTTTTTCACGAAGTTGCCCTCCTTGTCCATGAGCAGGGCATAAACCCAGACCACCAGAACGTCGTTGGGCTGGGTCGGGAAGTGCGGTTGACGATTACAGGTGAAGCTCATCACCCAGTTCGAGTCGGTGAAGGTGATGACGCCGCCAGTCACAGTCTTGCCCGAATAGGGATCGTTGACCGAAAGCTCTTTCAGCTTTTCGACGAAGGGCGACGGCTTGCAGGTCAGCGTCACCGATTCCCACATCGAGCGATCGACATTGCCGTAAAATTTCTCAGGCTTGCCGAAGACCGGAGACTTTTTTGCAAGGTTCTTCCACAGCGCCCAGTCGCTGTCGTCGCCCGGTTCGTGCTTGCCGCGTTTCAGCACCGGGGCATGGTCCATGTCGCCGTAGGCGGTGCCCTCGGTCATCGACCCTGTCAGTGCGTAGACCCTGTCCTGCGGACCGACGGCAATGGTCGCATCCACGCCACCCACCTTCGCCCTGATTGCAGTCACGGTGCGCGTATCGCCTTCGACGTTCATGTCGAGATCGTAGACACGCGTGTCGAATTGCAGCTTTACGTCCCGCTCGCGCAGATGTTTCGCAAGTGGGCGAACAAAACTGTCGTACTGATTGTACTTCGGGAAAACGAGGGCAGACAGGTCCGTCAACCCGTCGATCGCGTCGAGAAAGCGATGCATGTAGAGCTTCATTTCCAGGAGGCTCTGCCAGTTCTCGAATGCGAACATTGATCGCCAGAGATACCAGAAATTGGTCTCGAGGAAGCCCGCGCTGAAATATTGCTCGATGGTGACGTCGTCGAGGTCCTCCTTGCGTTTCAGCAGCAGCCTGATCAATTCCCACTGTTGCGGCTTTGAAAGCCCGAGCGTCGAAAAATCACGGATCTGACCCCGCTTGTGCATCAGCCGCGATTTGGAGAAGTTTGGATCGTTGTCGTTGACGAGACGATATTCATCGAGGACGCTGTAACCTGCGGGCAGTTCGAGCGCCTGCACATCCTGGAACATGTCCCACAGGTTGTCGTAGTTCCAGTTCATTTCGCGGCCGCCGCGAATGATGTAGCCGTTCTCGGGATCGCCCGCGCCGTCGAGCGACCCGCCCTCGACATGCAACGCATCCAGGATGGTGATGTCCTCACCGGCCATGCCGGCATCGCGGATCATGTAGAACGCAGCCGCGAGGCCCGCGATGCCACTGCCGATGATCCAGGCCTTGCAACCCTTCACGGGATGGGCCGGAACCGGACGATTGCGCATGTAAGCGCCCATCATGTCGGGAGGCGGCAGCGTGTTGTGAGCGCTATTGTGCCAAAATGCACCGGTGGTGTCGTTTTCCACCTTGAACGTTTTGCCGGGCGTGCTTCGCGTTGCGTTGGCCATGGCGGCGTTCTCTCGAACCAAGTTGAAGATTTCGGCTTGGTGAGTATACCGGATTATTGTGTCTGTTGGTACTCGCGCCAGTGTTCAAATCTGACGGCTGAATCACGCGAGAGATTCCGTCTGGTTTCAATTGTATGCGAATTTGCCGCACGCGCGTCGGCAGCTTCATCACGATTGCGCCACATTGAGATTCCCGCTCGATCCGATCAGGCAGGAAAATGCTTCGGTGCTCAAACCCGCGCCAGCTCGAGGAAGTGCCGCCCCGCGCGGTCTTCGGTCTCAACGATCCAGGCATCCGGATCGAAGCGGATCTCCTTGGTCAGCCGCTCCTCGACGGCCTGCTCCGGCATCGGCTGCGGGGCGGCCGGCACGAAGAAGCGATCGATCGGTCGGCCGTCTTCGTAGACGGTCTGCGGCGCCGGCACGTAGAGCATCGCGTTACCGTCGAGCAGCGATACCTTCACGAACACCGCGCCCGCCTCCTCGGCGCCGCGACGGCGCACCGCGCCGAACACGCCCTCGGTGTGGCACCGGCGCAGATAGGCTGAGACCCAGATGTTTGATTTCAAACGCATGAAACGCACGATAGGCCAGTGCCGGGTTGAGCACCAGCCTCCGCGCAAGCGTGACAACTATTCGACCGGATGGCCGATCGCGGCCCCGAGTTCGCGCAGCAGGCGATCGGACACCAGCCCGGTGACCTGCATCTTGTGCTCGCGCTCAAACTTCTGGATCGCGGCCTGAGTCTCGCCGCTCATCGCGCCCGTGACCTTCAAATTCCCGTAGCCATATTCGGACAGCGCGCGCTGCACGCCGGCGATACGCCGCGCGGCCGGGCTCTGCTGCACCGGAACAGGTGCTGGCGGACGCGCGATGGCGGCGGAGGGCGGCGTCGAAGCCGTTGCCTTGACCAGATTGGTCAGAGGATCGCTTGAGCGCGGCGTCGATGCGGGCGCCTCGACCGGCTTCTCCGGCGGCCTCTCGGCGGGCTTCGGCTCGGCACGAAACTCAGTCGCCTTCGGCTCGAGCGGCGACGTGTCGGCGCCGACGGGACGCGGACGCGGCATCGGGTTCGACAGCGCGGATGGTGCTGGAAGATTGATCACGGTACCGAACATCGGCGCCGGGTGCCGGCCGGTCTGGAGGAACAGCGCATTTGCAACGATGGCGCTGATGGCGGCGACCGCGACGAGGCCGGCCAGCGTATCCTTGGGGCTGTGCAAGAGAACGCGCATCACGAGATTGCGCTCGGTCTCGATGTCGACGACAACGGCCTTGGCGCCACGGCGGCGCGGAGCGGCTCCATCCTTTGCAGACTTCTTAGGCACTTTTCTTCACCAGAGCGGGTTGGTCCTGAAGCTCGTCGAGTTGATCGTGATGTTGGTCTTTAAGTTGGTCTTGCAGTTGGTTTTGCAGTTCCTGGCGCAGCACCGGCACCAAGGTCGCGATCTTGTTCTCGGACAGCTTTTTGTCGGGCGTCCTGGCCTGCTGCGGCGCGTAGGCGAGCGGCAGCTTGACGGTGACGGCAGTGCCCTCGCCGAGCCTGCTTTGTACCGTCAATTCGCCGAGATGCAATGCCACGAGACTCTTCACGATCGAAAGTCCGAGGCCCGTGCCTTCGTGACGGCGCTGATAGGTCTTGCCTGCCTGGAAGAACGGCGCGCCGACGCGCTTGAGATCGTCCGGCGCGATGCCGACGCCGGTGTCGCTGATGCACAGCGTGAGCTGCGAGCCCGACACCGCGGCCGCGACGGTGACCTGGCCGCCGCGCTCAGTGAACTTGATGGCGTTGGCGACGAGATTGAGCACGATCTGCTTGAAGGCGCGCGGATCGCCGGTCATCATCGGCAAGTCCTGCGGCGCGTCGGTGATCAGATCGATGCCGTTCTCCCGCGCCTTCAGCGCAAGCAGATTGCAGCAATGCAGCAGCGAGGCGCGCGGCGCGAACGGCTCCGACGCAATCTCGAAATTGCCCGATTCCATCTTGGACATATCGAGGATGCCGTTGACGACCGACAACAGATGCTGGCCGGAATCATTGATGAGTTGGGCGTATTCCTTGCGCTGGGCTGCACCCAGCATCAGGGTCTGCTCCTGCGCGATCATCTCGGAGAAGCCGATGATGGCGTTGAGCGGCGTGCGCAGCTCATGGCTCATGGTGGCGAGGAAGCGCGTCTTGGCGGCATCGGCCGTCTCGGCTGCGCTGCGGGCCTGATCGAGCGCCTGTTCTCCAAGCTTGCGGTCGGTGATGTCGCGCATCACGCCGACGACTTCCGCCTCCTCGGTAACGTCTCGTCCCAGATCCCGGTCGAGCGGCCGGCATCGCATTTCGACCCAAATGAAATTGACCTGGTCGCGCTCCGAACCGATCGGCTCGCGGCGCAACCGGAATTCGACGCTACGCACCTCGCCGCGCGCGGCATCCGACAAAGCGGTGAGATAGGCCGGGCGATCGGCGACATGGACGCGGTCGAACAGGCCATGGCCGAGCAGTTGCGCGACAGGCATGCCGAGCATGGCTTCCACCGCCGGCGAGATGAACTGCACCGCGCCGTTGCGCTGATGCCGCGAGATCACGTCGCTCATGTTGCGCGCCAGGAGGCGGTAGCGCTCCTCCTCGCGCGACAGCAGCGCGACACTGGTGCGCGCGAGCGACTCCGCGCCGAAGGCAAGACCCGTGGCATAGAGCGTCGCCGAGGCGACGCCGAACGCCATCAGCACGCCGCGTTCTGCGGCGCTGGTGTCTGCGGACGGCAGCCAGCCGAGCTGGCTGATGAGGATCAGGATCCCGGCGCAAGAGAGCGCAAGCACGGAGGCGAAGGCTGCGACCCGGCGCGAGGCCGACAGCGCGGCCTCGAGGGGAACCACGACCAGCCAGATCGCGGCGAATGATTCGATACCGCCGGTCGTACCCGCGATCGCCATGACCAGGCCGGCGAGCGCCAGCGACGACAGCACATGCGCGCCTTCATAGCGGCCGGTGCGCGACAGGAACCAGGACAAGAGAATCGGCGCGATCAGCCACGCGAAGGCGGCGACCTCGATCGCGCTCGGCGCGCCGCGCATGGCGAGATAGACGGGAAATGCGGCGAAGGCAGCCAGGCTGCCGAGCAGCCGCGGCGCCATGAAGGCACGATGGCGCGCTCGCGTCAGCGCATCGTAACGCGCGGAGGGATGCAGCAGCGCATCGAGACAATCGCGGATGATACTCAAAACTGTCACGGGTCTCGCGCTTCGGCTCATACGTCAAAAGACGCGCCGGAACGCCTCCTTGTCGTTGAGCCACCGTGTCAGAGCGATCTTAAACGAGTGCTAAGGCGGCGCGGTCCGCCGCCCGACACCGTGTCATCGCGTGGCATTTTAGACGATTTGGCGACGTCTTCCGTCGGGATGGTGAACACAGGGTTTCGCCGTGTCCCTCATGGTTTCGAATTGGTGGATATGCGGGTGGCGGAGTCGCGGGCGCGGAGCGTCAACCAAAAATTTACGAGACCGCGGCTCGCGAAGATTTTTGCGCAAATTTTCCGCAAATTAAGCTCAAGGCAATCACTTGCGATTTATCGAGAGTTGCTAGGTCCGACGCCTGCGGGGGTCGCCGCGGCGGGATCTAACCTACAGGTCGCAAGATGCGCTTTCTGCTTCGCATCACATTCTGGCTCGGGCTGGTGCTGGTGCTCCTGCCGCGGGACAAGACGCCCGAATCGGAGAAGCTGCCGCAGATCGGCGCCGCCGACGCGGTGCAGGCTGCGACCGCGGCCGTCTCCGACATGAGCCAGTTCTGCAAACGCCAGCCGGCGGCCTGCGAGGTCGGCGGACAGGCTGCGACGATCATCGGCCAGCGGGCGCAGGACGGCGCGCGCAAGATCTACCAGATCATCAACGACAAGAAAGAGCCGATCACCAACGACAAGAATGAGAAGAATGAGAAGAAGGCTCCCGACCACACCGGCTCGATTGCGCTGGCCGGCGAAGGCGATGCGGCATCGAGTGAAGCGCCGCACGACACCCTGACCCAGGACGACCTCGCCCTTGAATGGCGCGGGCCGCAGGCTGCGAATTAGCCCCCAAACCCTATCGATTTCACGGCTTCGCGTCCCTATATTGGGCTGAACGGGAACACGGGCCAGCATGACGACGATCGACGAAATCAGGGACAATTTCGAGGTTCTGGACGAGTGGGACGACCGCTACCGGTACGTCATCGAGCTTGGCCGCACCCTGGAACCGATGCCCGAGGCGGAACACTCCGCCGCCAACAAGGTGCAGGGCTGTGTCAGCCAGGTCTGGCTCCAGAAGCTGGTCGATCGCGGCAACGGCGCGCCGATCCTGAAATATCGCGGCGACAGCGACGCGCATATCGTGCGCGGGCTGGTCGCCATTGTGCTCTCGCTCTATTCGGGCCGCACGCCGCAGGAGATTCTTGCGACCGACGCGATCGCGGTATTCGACGAATTCGGCTTCCGCGATCATTTGACGCCGCAGCGCTCCAACGGCCTGCGGTCGATGGTCGAGCGTATCAAGACCGACGCAAAAGAGGCGCTGGCGGACGCCTTGTAGGAATTTACTTCCGCTTCCGCTGCTGCTGTCCCAGACCCATCTGCTTCGCCAGTTGCGAGCGCGCGACCGCATAGTTCGGCGCGACCATCGGATAGTCAGCCGGCAGTCCCCATTTCTCGCGATACTGTTCCGGCGTCATGTTGTACTGGGTGCGCAGATGGCGCTTCAGCGACTTGAAGCGTTTGCCGTCTTCCAGACAAACGAGATAGTCCGGCGCGATCGACTTCTTCAGCGACACCGCCGGCTTTGCGGGCTCGAGCGGCGCCGTCTCGTTACGGCCTGACGAGACCCGCACCAGCGCGCCGTGCACCTGGCTGATCAGATTCGGAATCTCGGCGGCCGGGGTCGGATTGTTGCCGACATAGGCCGAGACAATACTCGCCGTCAGCTCGATGAAATTCTTAGCCCCGGCATCCGACATGGGCCCGACCTTTCCTCAATCTTGCGTCTCAGAGACGACGCCGAAGTATCCATCTCAACAATACGTTCGACTTAAGTAAGACGACTGACGAATATGAACTGATTACTGATCTCGAGACAAGAACGGCGGCGCTTTACCGGAGCCATTTCCGTTCCGATGGAATCGGAACGGGGCTCTAGATTCTTGTTTTGACGCGTTTTCCTGACGCGAACCGGTATCCACTTCGCTCGAAAACGCTCTGGTGCCCGGCACGTCTCAGGATCGCTGGTCCAGATGGGCGCGCAACTCGTCGATCGAGGCAAAGCGCATCATGCCCTCCGGCATCTGCGCTTCGATCGAGCCGTCGGAATAGAGCGAATAGGCCATGCCGTCGACAATGCCGGACTTGAGCACAGTCACGGGCGCCTGCTCGGCCGCAGGCGGCGGCTCGGGTGCGGACGGCGGCGGAGCGGCCTCCGCAAAGGTCGATGGCGAGCGCGGCGGCGGACGGCGCGATGCGGCCGGCGGTTCCGGTGGGCGCATACGGTCCGGCTTTGGCCAGGCATCTTCAAAGCTCGCCGGCGGAGTTTCCGGGGCGCCAGGCGCTGCGGGCTCTTCATACGGCGGCTGCGGCGAGCCCTCGGCGGCCTTCGCCTCGGCGCGCTCTCGCTCCTTCCGGGACGTCGAGGTGAACAGCAGGTTGCGACGGCGCGGTGCTTCCGGAGCCGCAGGCGGCGTTGGAACTTCCGGCTCCGGCGACGCCTCGACGCGCGGACGCTCGCGCGCGGCTGCTTCGCTCTGCCATGGCAGCGCGCCCGCCGCCGGTGGTGGTGGCGCCGGTTCGATTCTCGCCGCTGGAGCAGGCATCGGCTCGGGCACAGCGGCTCCAGGCATCTCAAGGCCCGGCAGCACGGGCCTGACCCGAACCTCGGACGGCGCGACCGATCCGGCCAGCCGGCGGGCCATGCCCCTCAGCTCCGTCGCCACAACGTACAGACCGGCGAGTAACATTCCGGAGCAGACGCCGATCGTGCCGGAGATTATGAGGGTGCTGCCGAGGCTGGCCTCCCTGACGGTAAAGCCAAACAAGATCGTAAGGACGCCCGCCACAACGGCGAAAATCCCCGCGATCAACAATGCCAAGGTCATCGAACTCACCCCCGGCCGCGAATCCACACGCGACACCCGTCACGCCACGATACCGTCATACTGCGTTCCACGCCAACGCCCAATTGTGGGCAGCGTTCCTAAAGAGAAGGAAATCAGGGACTTATTCACATTCCCTTCAGCTGCGGATTGGTACTTCTAGCGTGCTCTCAAGTTCTGGAATTGCTGCGTCGCATCAGGAATTTAGCCATAATGCCCAATTACTTGGTAATGGAACTGCGCTATAGGGATCCGGGGGAGCAGGCCCACGCGCACCAGCAGGGCCAAGAGGGGATTCCGGGTCACCAATAGCCATGACATCCATCACGACCTCGGCGATCGACACGCCGGCGCGGCGCTCGATTGAGCGGACTTGCGACGACCTCGCAATGCTGGTGCTGGCTGCGGTCGCCGTCCTTGCCGGCTTGACCTTCCGCGACTACGGACTCGGGTGGGACGACTACACCCACGCTGAATATGCCGATCTGTTGCTGCGCATGTTCGGTTCCGGCTTCAAGGACACCGCGGCGCTCTCCTTCGCCAACCTCTATATGTACGGCGGCGGTTTCGACATGGTCGCCGCCCTCCTCCACAAAATCATCCCACTCGAGCTGTTCGAGACGCGCCGTCTGGTCGGCGCGATCGTCGGCGTGATCGGACTTGCGGTGACGTGGCGGCTCGGCCGCCGCATCGGCGGCCCGCTCGCAGGCCTTGCGACACTGCTGCTGCTCGCGCTCTGCCCGATATTCTACGGCCACATGTTCATGAACCCGAAGGATGCGCCCTTCGCGGTGGCGATGGTCATCCTGATGCTCGGCCTGGTCCGCCTCGCCGAGGAATATCCGCAGCCGTCGCCGCGCACGATCCTGATCGTCGGCTTAGGTGCGGGCCTCTCGATCGGCTCGCGTATTCTCGGCGGCCTTGCGCTGGTCTACGCCATGATCGGCTTCATCCCGCTGTTCCTGGAGGAACTGCGCAGCGAGGGCCTGCGCGAGTCGGTCCGCCGCTTTGCCCATGTCGTCTATGTGCTGCTGCCCGGCCTCGTGTTCGGCTACCTCGTGATGGGCCTGATCTGGCCGTGGTCGATCATGGAGCCCGGCAATCCCTTCGAGGCGCTGACCTACTTCTCGCATTTCTTCGAGAAGCCCTGGAAGGAGATGTTCGACGGCGCGATCGTGTCCGTGCCCGACATGCCCTGGTCCTATCTGCCGACGCTGTTTGCGCTTCAGCTTCCCGAGGTGATGCTGGTGCTGATGATCGGCGCCATGTTCAGCACCTTTGCCATGCTGCCGCGCCGCGAGGTTCCGGCCCGCCGTAAGACCATCCTGCTGATGCTGACGCTCGCCGCGACCCTGCCGCTGGCGGTCGCGATGGTGAAGCGGCCGGCGCTCTACAACGGCATCCGCCACTTCGTTTTCGTGATCCCGCCGATGGCGGTGCTCGGCGGTGTCGCCTTCGCCTGGACCATGGAGCGCCTGCGCGCCAATCACCGCAGCTGGCAGCCGGCGGTGCTCGCAGCCTTCTGCTTCGGCCTTGCACTGCCGCTCGCCGAGATGATCCGGCTACATCCCTATCAATACACCCACTTCAACTACATCGCCGGCACCGTGCGCGGCGCCGACGACCGCTTCATGCTGGACTATTGGGGACTCGCGCTGAAGCAGGCGTCCGACGAGCTGCGCGAGCAGCTCGTCGAGCGCCAGGAAGCACCGCCGGCCAATCGCAAGTGGAAGGTTGCGGTGTGCGGCCCGCAGCGCCCGGCGCAGGTCGCACTCGGGCCCGACTTCACCATCGGCTGGGATTCCCATGCGGCCGATTTCGCCATGACGCTCGGCGAGTTCTATTGCAAGGGCCTGACCGCGCCTGTCCTGGTCGAGATCAAGCGCGACGACGTGGTGTTCGCCCGGGTCTACGACATCCGCGGCCGCAGCATTTCGAGCCTGCTCTCGATCCCGGCGCCGTAATATTCTTGTCGGATCGGCTGCATTCTCAGCCGGAACGTCATCCCGGCTGCCGTAGCCCGGATAGAGCCAACAGGTCGGCGCGAAGCGCTGCCCGATAGGATCCATGCCGGCTACGCTGAACAGCAGCGCTTTGCGCGCCTTGCTGTCGGCCAACACCGAGAATAGGCTCCCTCCCCGCAACAACGTTCGGAGAAATTGCCATGTCGCCAGCGGAAGCGCGCCGGAGGGAAGTGCCGTCGAACATGACGGAGGCCGAGTGGCAGCAGCGGGTCAATCTCGCCGCCTGTTATCGCCTCGTCGCGCTGTACGGCTGGGATGACCTGGTCGACACTCACATCTCCGCGCGCGTGCCCGGCCCCGAGCATCACTTCCTCATCAACCCCTACGGGCTAATGTTCGATGAGATCACTGCGTCGAGCCTCGTCAAGGTCGACCTGCACGGCAACCAGCTCTCCGAGAGCGAATACAGCATCAACCCCGCCGGCTTCACCATCCATTCGGCGATCCATGAGGTGCGCGCGGACGCGATCTGCGTGCTGCATCTCCACACCCTCGATGGCACCGCGGTGTCGAGCAGCGCCGAGGGCCTCTTGCCGCTGAACCAGACCGCCCAGCTCGTCACCCACGACCTCGCCTATCACGACTATGAAGGCATCGCACTCGACCACGACGAACGCCCGCGGCTCCAGAAGGATCTCGGCGACCACAACCACATGCTCCTGCGCAACCACGGCACGCTGACCGTCGGCCGCTCGGTCGCCTCCGCCTTCGAGCGCATGTATCACCTCGAGCGCGCCTGCTCGATGCAGGTGCGCACGCGCGCGCTGGGAACGCCGGTCTATCCGGTGGACGACGTGGCGATCGACAAGAACACCGAGTTGCTCTCCAACCGCGACCGCGCTGAGCTTCGCGCGACCAACCTGGTGTGGCCGCCGCTGCTGCGCAAGCTCGACCGGGTCAATCCCGGCTACCGGTCTTGAGAGTTTCGGGATTTGGTGTAAGGTAGAGGTCAACTACCTCTGCACGTTTTGCAATGAAACGCCGCCCAATTCCGGGCGGCGTTTTTATTTGGTGCGGCCGTTGCGCCCGTCATTCCGGGGCGCGCGAGAGCGCGAACTTAGGTGCGCAATTGCGCACCTAAGAATCTCGCAACAACCTCCAGATTCCGGGTTCGCCTCTTCGAGGCGCCCCGGAATGACCGCTACGCGGTCACTTCACCTCCGCCAGCGCGGCGAGGATGCGGGCCCAGGAGCGGATGCCCTTCTGGAAGCTTCGGAGGTCGTACTTCTCGTTCGGCGAATGGATGTTGTCGTCATCCAGGCCGAAGCCGACGAGCAGCGAGTCCAGGCCAAGCGTACGCTTGAAATCAGCGACGATCGGGATCGAGGCGCCCGATCCCATCAGCACCGTCTCCTTGCCCCATTCGTCGGCCAGCGCCTTGCTGGCCGCTGCAAGCGGCTTCATATTCCAGTCGAGCGCGACGGCGGGCGCTGCGGAATGGTCGCCGAACTCGACCTTGCAGTCGCCCGGAAGCCGCGCCGTCACGTAGTCGCGGAAGGCCTTGCGGATCCTGGCGGGGTCCTGCCCCTCGACCAGACGGAACGACACCTTTGCCGATGCATGCGACGGGATCACCGTCTTGGAGCCCTCGCCGATATAGCCGCCCCAGATGCCGTTGACATCGCATGTCGGGCGCGAGGAGGCCTGCTCGATCAGGAGCCGCCCCTTCTCGCCCGCGGGAATCGACAGGCCGATCGGCTTGAGGAACATCTCCGGCGTGAGATTGAGCTTCTTCCACTGCTCCAGGATATCAGGCGGCAGATCCTTCACCCCGTCATAGAAGCCGGGGATGGTGATGCGGTTGTCGTCGTCGAACAGGCCGCCGAGAATTTTCGTCAGCACCCGGATCGGGTTCATCGCGCTGCCGCCGAACACGCCGGAATGCAAATCGCGATTGGCGGCGGTGATCTTCAGCTCTTCGTAAAGCAGGCCGCGCAGCGAGGTCGTGATCGCCGGCGTGTTGCGATCCCACATGCCGGTGTCGCAGACCAGCACGTAGTCCGCCTTGAACTCATCCTTGTTGGCCTCGATGAAGGGGACGAAGTTTTTGGAGCCGACCTCCTCCTCGCCTTCGATCAGGAAAGTGATGTCGATCGGCAGCGAGCCCGTCACCTTCTTCCAGGCGCGGCAGGCCTCGACGAAGGTCATCACCTGGCCCTTGTCGTCCTCGGCGCCGCGCGCGACGATGATCTTGCGGCCGTCGGCGTGGTCGGTGACAACAGGCTCGAACGGCGGACGGTGCCAGAGATCAAGCGGATCGACCGGCTGCACGTCATAATGCCCGTAGAACAGCACGTGCGGCCGTCCGCCCGCTTTGCTCTTGCCGACGATGGCCGGATGGCCGGCGGTGGGCCTCACTTCGGTCGCGACACCGAGGCTCGCGATATCCCTGGCGAGATGCTCGGCCGCCGCCTTGCAATCCCCGGCGAAGGCTGGATCCGCGGAGATCGACTTGATCCGCAACAGCGAGAACAGACGCTCAAGGCAGTTGTCGAAGTCCTTGTCGATGTGGTCGAGCACGGATTGAAGCTGCGCATTGGCCATGGTCGTATTTCCTACTTTCGAGTCTGAAGAAATCGGCGGCTCAGGATGTCTTCTTAGGTTGTCTTGGCTTTTAGCCCCACTGCTGCGCCGGAGCCAGCCGCAAGCGGCGGATGCCGAATGTGCCATGCGAGCGCACCGGCGAGGACACCGGTCGCGACGAGGTTGTTGCCCCAGGCCTGGAGGACATTGGGAAACCACGGCAGCGCCAGCAGCATGAGGAAGCCGGCAGCGCCCAGCGCGAGCCAGGTTCCCAGCCGCACATTCGCTCGCTCGTCGAAGGCGGCACGATGCATCAGCACCGCCATCGGGAAAAACAGCCACATGAAGTAGTATTGCCGCGCCAGGGGCGATGCCACCGTCATCAGGCAGAACAGGATGCCGAGCTCCTCAGCATCCGAGCGCGCCGTTCGCCGCGCTTGCTGTGGCATGACCGCGATGAAGCCGAGGCCGAGCAACGCCGACAGTGCAAGCACGATCCAGTTCGCCGTCCTGTAGTCGACATCGATGACATTCATCGTGCGCGGCGGCTTGTTGGGATCTTCCTGATTGTAGTTGATCGGCCGGACCAGGCGGTGCGTCACCGCAATGAGGGACTGGTTGACCCACGACCAGTTCTGCTCGTCGCGCTGGCCAAAGCCCTTTTCCGAGCTCGACCCGACCATGCCCTGATACCAGGTCACGATCTCGGCCGCGTTGCGCTCGAAGCCGCGGATCGGCGCCGGCACGACATAGAGAAGGATGCCGGTGAAGGCGATCATGCTGACGGCGGCCGCCCATTTCCGCCGCCAGACCAGATAGGGCAGCACTGCGATCGGAAACACCTTGATGGCGGCAGCGAGCGCGAACATGAAGCCCGCGAGCCACGACCGCTCATGCTGCAAGCACCAGAAGCCCCAGAGCATCATCGCCAGCAGGACGAGGTTGGGCTGGCCGAGGTCGAACATGTCGAAAACGAAGGTCACCGTGACAAAGGCCGGCAGCGCCTCCAGCCACGGACCGAGTTTTCGTTCCGCCCCCGTCATGACATTGGAGAGCGTCCCCGTGTACCACCACGCCACCACGTTCAGGAGCGACAGGAGGGTGTAGAGCGCGATCTTGCCGAACCCGCTCGGGATCGCCAGCAGGAGCGCCGGCAGCGGGGGATAGATGAACTCGAACTGTTGATTGAGATCGCTGGGATAGAGCGGCCCGCCGTGGAGCACCTGCTGCCCGGCCCAGTACCACAGCGCATAGTCCTTGGTCTTGCCGTGGCCGAAGATCTCGGGACCGAGAACGTCCGCCGTCAGGATGAAGCAGCAGAGCAGGAAAAGCAGGTCGAGCGGCGCACGCAGCGACAGGCGTCTCGGCGCATCAGGTTTGGCGATCGGGTCGGTCGAGGTCACGGTGCGATCCTGTGCGGCAGCGAAACAGGACGTAGCAGACCGGCGGGGGCTTGGAGAGCCCCTCACCTGAATTTGTGACGTTCCCATGCGGGGAGAGATCAGTCCGTCCGGCAGACGAATTGCCTCAAACCGGGCAATCTGCCTACCGACGCAGCAACCCGCCGAGCGCGCCGCGGACCAGGGTGCGGCCAATCGAGCCGCCGAGCTGGCCGCCGACCGACTTGCCGACATTGGCCGCCATCCCCCCAATCACCTCGTTGGTCACCGATCGCGTCACGCTGCGCGCGATGACCTGGCCCGTCGACAGCCGGCCGCGCTTGACGTTGGTGCCGAAGATAGTGCCGACGATCGAGCCGATCTGGCCGAGGATGCCGCCGCCGCTTGCGCCAGCCGAATCATCCGCCGTCGCCGCGGTGCCGGCAATGCGCTTCTGAAGGATCTCGTAGGCGGACTCGGAATCGATAGCGGTGTCGTATTTGCCCTTCACCGGGCTTGCATCCATGATCGCCTTGCGCTCTTCCGGCGTGATCGGTCCGATGCGAGCCGATGGCGGCCGGATCATCACCCGCTCAACCATCGCCGGCGTGCCGTTGCCTTCGAGGAAGGACACCAGCGCCTCGCCCTTGCCAAGCTCCATGATCACCTTGGCGGTATCGAGCTTCGGGTTGGGGCGGAAGGTCTGGGCTGCGGCGGCGACCGCCTTCTGGTCGCGCGGGGTGAAGGCGCGCAGCGCGTGCTGCACGCGGTTACCCAACTGCCCGAGCACGCGGTCGGGCACGTCGATCGGGTTTTGCGTCACGAAATAGACGCCAACGCCCTTGGAGCGGATCAGTCGCACCACCTGCTCGATCTTGTCCATCAGCGCCTTCGGCGCGTCGTTGAACAACAGATGCGCCTCGTCGAAGAAGAACACGAGCTTCGGTTTGGGCAGGTCGCCCGCCTCGGGCAGCTCCTCGAACAGTTCTGACAGCATCCACAGCAGGAATGTCGCATAAAGCCGTGGACTCTGGAGCAGCTTGTCGGCGACGAGGATGTTGACCATGCCGCGGCCGTCGCGGTCGGTCTTCATGAAGTCCCTCAGCGTCAGCGCCGGCTCGCCAAAGAATTTAGTGCCGCCCTGGTTCTCCAGCACCAGGAGCTGGCGCTGGATGGTGCCGACGGTGGCCTTGGTGACGTTGCCGAAGCCCTGCGCCTCCTTCTTGAGATCGGCAAGCGGACTTTCCTCGGCATCTGCCCCCTTCTTGCCGGCATCCGGCACGATGGCATCGAGCAGCGCGCGCAGATCCTTCATATCGATCAGGGCCAGCCCGTTGTCGTCGGCAACGCGGAAGGCGACGTTGAGCACGCCCTCTTGCACGTCGTTCAGGTCAAGCATTCGCGCAAGCAGAAGCGGCCCCATTTCGGTGACGGTCGCGCGCACCGGATGGCCCTGCTCGCCAAAGACATCCCAGAACACCGTCGAGAACTGGTCGGGCTGGAACGTCAGCCCCATCTCCGTGGCGCGCTTGACGATGAAATCCTTGGCTTCGCCGACCTCGGAGATGCCGGAGAGGTCGCCCTTGATGTCGGCAGCGAACACCGGAACACCGGCGCGTGCAAATCCTTCCGCCATGACTTGCAGCGACACCGTCTTGCCGGTCCCGGTTGCACCCGTGACGAGGCCGTGGCGATTGGCGAGCGCCAGTGTCAGCCATGCTTGCTCGTCTCCCTTGCCGACGAATATCTTGTCGTCGGTGTCGCCGAGCTTGCTGTCCTGTGCGGTCATCGTTCTCTCTGATTTCTCTGCCGTGTTTCGGGTATTGAAACCCAAATGCACCAATTCGGCAGTTTAACGCATGTCGTGCGCCGATTGAAACCGTTCAACGCGCCTTGGACATGCGACATTGTCGGAGACGAAGCGCATGAGATCAGCCGAAAGTAGGAACTACGCGTTCGCACCGCGGCAATTTTTCGCGGATTCCATCTCCGCTCTTGCTTCGCTGCAACACTTTTCAAGCGTTCGAGCGTGAATCGGAACCTTGAGTGCGTTCATCACTTGTATTTCACATCACACCGGCTCAAGATCATTCTCGAAAAGAATACTCCGGCATGTGAACCGGCTGAGGGGCAGGCCATATGGATGAGTTGATCGGACGGCTGGCAACAAACGCCAGCATAGATAGTGCTGTGGCTGAAAAGACCGTCGGCATTATCCTGGGCTTCCTCCGCAACGAGGGGCCTTCCGACAGTGTCCAGGCTCTGATCGATCAGATTCCAGGTGCAGAAGCAGCGATCGAGGCGTCCAGGAGCGGCGGCGGACTGTCGCGGCTCATGGGTGGCGGCCTGATGGCGGTCGGCACGCGCCTGATGGGCCTGGGACTTGGCATGTCCGAGATTCAGAACGTCGCCCGTGAACTTTTCCGCTACGGCCGAGACAAAATCGGAGCGGATCAGATGGGCAAGATCATCGCGGGGACACCGGGCCTCAGCCAGTTCGCCTGAGAGCCACGCATTTCATATCGAGTATCATGACATATCCGATCTCCGAGATTGAGGGCCTGCCGGCCTTTGCCGCCAACAAGTTGAAGGCGCAGGGTATCCGCACCACCGATGCGCTGCTCGAAGCGGCCAGCACCGTCAAGGGCCGCAAGGCGCTCTCCGCCAAGACTGGCATCAGCGAGCAGCAGTTGCTGGAATGGGCCAACGTCTCCGACTACATGCGCATTCCCGGCATGGGCAGGGCCAAGGTTGGCCTGGTCCGCGCCGCCGGCGTCGCCACCGTGCGCGAACTCGCCTATCGGAATCCGGCGAGGCTCGCCCAGAGCATGCGGGACGCCAACGAGAAGAAGAAGCTCGTGCGAATCCTGCCGTCGGAGAAGTCGGTCGGCGACATCATCGCCAAGGCGAAGAAGTTGCCGCCGAAGATCACGTATTAGGGCCGCGTCTGCAGCACGCGCTTCCAGCATCCATCCAGAGTCCGTAGCTGACAATGCCGGGACAAATCGGAATAGCGGGACCGCCCCCCTTCCGTCTTGACTCCCCCTCCCCGACCGCGCAAAGCGGGCCGCATGAATGCCTCGCCCTCCCCATCCGTCCCGCCGGCCGGCTCGGCCGGGCCTAACGTACTGCGGGCGCTGCTGGAACGGCCGATTCCAGCGGTGATGGGCGTGCTCAACGTGACGCCGGATTCATTTTCCGACGGCGGCGAGTTCATCTCGCCCGATCACGCGCTTGAGCGGGCCCGGGCGATGATTTCGGCCGGTGTCGACATCATCGATATCGGCGCCGAATCCACCCGCCCCTACACAGGCGCCCGGCCGGTCACGGCTGACGACGAGCTCACCCGCTTGAGGCCGGTGCTGGCCGGCGTGGTGGCGCTCGGCACGCCGGTGTCGATCGACAGCATGAAGGCTGAAGTCGTAGCTTTCGCGCTCGACCAGGGCGTTGCGATCGCCAACGACGTCTGGGGCCTGCAGCGCGACGCCGCCATGGCGCCGCTGGTCGCTGCCAAAGGCGTCCCCGTCATCGTCATGCACAACCGCGACAGCGCCGATCCCGCCATCGACATCATCGCGGACATGAAGGCATTCTTCCAGCGCTCGCTCGACATTGCGACACAGGCCGGCATCGCACGGGACAAGATCGTGCTCGACCCCGGCATCGGCTTCGGCAAGACCGCCGAGCAGAGCATGGCCGCGCTGGCACGGCTGCATGAATTCGAAATGTTCGGCCTGCCTATCCTGGTCGGCGCCTCGCGCAAGCGCTTCATCGCCTCGGTCTCACCGTCGGAGCCGAAGGAGCGGCTCGCCGGCTCGATCGCCGCGCATCTCATCGCTGCGCAGCGTGGCGCGAAGATCATCCGTACCCATGACGTCGCCGAAACCCTGCAGGCCCTGCGGGTCGCGCACGCTATCGAAAGCAAGCAATGACCGATACGATCTTCGTCACCGGCCTGTCGATCCACGCTCGCCACGGCGTGATGGATCACGAAACCGAAGTCGGCCAGCGTTTTGTCATCGATCTCGAACTCTATACCGACCTGTCAGAGCCTTCGCGCTCCGACCGCCTCGCCGATACGGTGTCCTATGCCGAAGTCGTGGCGACCACGACGGCCGCGTTCAAGAACACCAATTACAAGCTGCTGGAGCGCGCGGCCGGCGCGGTCGCTGACGCCATCCTGTCGCACTTCCCGCGCATCCGCGCGGTGAAGATCACCGTGCACAAGCCGCATGCGCCGATCGCCGCGATCTTCGACGACGTCGGCATCATGCTGACGCGCTCGCGGCATCCGTGACATGGGAAACGTGCTGATCGCACTCGGCGGCAATGTCGGCGATGTCCGCGCGACATTCCGGAAGGCGATCGCCCACCTCTGCGGCATGGCGCAAGGCGTGCTGATCGCGCGCTCGTCTGATTATGCGACGCCGCCCTGGGGCGACGAGGACCAGGCCCCCTTCATCAACGCCTGCATCGAGATCGAGACCGGCCTCGATCCGCATGCGCTGCTGTTCGTGATGCAGAAGGTCGAGCAGAAATTCGGTCGCACGCGGGACAAGGAACGGCGCTGGGGCCCGCGTACGCTCGATCTCGACATGATCGCCTATGACGATGTCAGCCTGCAGAAGCCAGATCTGACGCTGCCGCATCCGCGCCTGTTCGAACGCGCCTTCGTGCTGGTGCCTCTCGCCGAAATCGCGCCCGACCGCGTGATCAGCGGCATTCGTGTGCGTGACTGGCTCGCCAGCGTCTCGACGCAAGGCATTGAGCGGCTTCCGGATACCGGTTAACCAAAAACTACCGTTTGCAGGAACGGCCGGCCGTGGCAATTTCGCCGCCGAATAACGAAGATTTTGGGAGCCCCTCGCCGCATGACCTCCGTGACTGACGACCTGCCGCTGGCGGCCGACTTTCCCAAGGCGACCGCCGAAGACTGGCGCAAGCTGGTTGACGGCGTGTTGAAGGGCGCGCCGTTCGAGAAGCTGGTCGGCAAGACCTATGACGGCCTGAAGATCGATCCGCTCTATCCGCGCGCCAAGGGCGTTGCGCCTGTGGTGGGACGGCCGGCCGCGGCGCCGTGGCAGATCATGCAGCGGATCGACCATCCCGATGCAACTGCGGCAAATGCGCAGGCGCTGACCGATCTCGAGAACGGCGCGACGGGGCTCGCGCTGGTGTTCGCCGGCGGCAATGGCGCTTACGGCTTCGGCCTGGAACCGACGGCCGATGCGGTCGCGAAAGTCTTGAAGGACATCCATCTCGATGCCGGCATCGGCATCGAACTCCAGATCGGTCCGCAATCGCGGATGGCTGCGATCCATGTCGCGGAACATGTGAAGAGCAAGGGCCTCGATCCCGCCGCCTGCGACATTCGCTTCGGACTCGATCCGCTCGCGGCCTGCGCGGTGTGGGGCCATAGCCCTTATACTTGGCAAGAGATCGTTCCGGCCGTCACCGGCGGGATCAAGGGTCTCGCTGCGCTCGGCTTCAGGGGGCCGTTCGCGTCCGCCGACGGACGCGTGATCCATGATGCGGGTGGCTCCGAGGTGCAGGAGCTCGCCTTCGTGCTCGCCTGCGGGATCGCCTATTTGCGCGCGATCGAAGGCGCCGGCGTTCCGCTGGAGCAGGCGCAGGGCATGGTCTATGCGCGGCTTGCCGCCGATGCCGATCAATTCTTGACCATGGCAAAGTTCCGCGCGTTGCGGCTGCTCTGGGCGCGCGTTGAGGCGGCGTGCGGACTGACGCCGAAGCCGCTGCTCATCGCCGCCGATACCGCCTGGCGCATGCTGACGCAGCGCGACCCCTATGTGAACATGCTGCGCGCGACCATCGCCACGTTTGCTGCGGGCCTGGCCGGTGCCAACTCGGTCACGGTGCTTCCACATACGCTGGCGCTCGGGCTGCCCGATCCATTCGCGCGGCGCGTGGCGCGCAACACGCAGCTTCTGCTGCTGGAAGAAAGCAACCTCGCCAAGGTCAGCGATCCCGCGGCTGGCTCCGGCGGCATCGAGACGCTGACGGCGCAGCTCTGCGACGCGGCCTGGACGTTGTTCCGGGAGAGCGAGAAAGCCGGCGGCGCCTTTGCCGCGCTTCAGCAGGGCGTGTTCCAGAGCAAGGTCGCAGCCGCGCGAAAAGCGCGTGACGCGAACATCGCAAAGCGCCGCGACGTGCTGACCGGTGCGAGCGAGTTTCCAAATCTTCATGAGCGCGAAACGGCGGTGCTGAAGGCGACGCCGGTCGCGCTGGCACCATACGGCGAGCAGAAGTACAAGTTCGATGCGCTGCCGCCAATCCGGCTGGCGGAACCGTTCGAAGCACTGCGCGACAAATCCGACGCGGCGCTGAAGGCGCGCGGCGCACGGCCAAAAGTGTTCCTGGCCAATCTCGGCACGCCCGCCGATTTCACGGCGCGCGCGACCTTCGCCAAGAGCTTCTTCGAGGCCGGCGGCATCGAGGCCGTCGACAGCGAAGGCTTTGCCGATCCGGCCAAGCTAGCTGCCGCCTTCACGGCCTCCGGCGCCGAGCTCGCCTGCCTCTGTTCCAGCGACAAGGTCTATGCGGAACACGCCGAAGCCGCAGCGAAGGCCCTGCAAACGGCCGGCGCGCGACATATCTATCTGGCAGGCCGTCCGACTGATGGCGAGACGGCACTCCGTGCGGCCGGCGTCACGGGCTTCGTCTTCGCCGGGGGCGATGCGCTAGCCACACTGCAGGACGCCTATCGACGGATGGAGCAGGCATGACCGACGCAAGCAAAACCGTTCTGACCGGCGGCTGCCAATGCGGCGCGGTGCGCTTTGCCGTGACGGCGACACCAAACCGGGTCTCGATCTGCCACTGCCGGATGTGCCAGAAGGCGAGCGGCGCTCCGTTCGCTTCCTTTGCCGACATCAACCGGACGGATTTCGCCTGGACCAAGGGGCAGCCGTCGTTCTTCCGCTCCTCCTCGATCGCCGATCGCGGCTATTGCGCCGCTTGCGGCACGCCACTGAGTTTCGGCCGCATCGACGGCGACCGGATCGAGATCATGACCGGCGCCTTCGACCGCCCCGACCGCGTGGTGCCGACCCGACAATACGGAACCGAGTCCCGCCTTGGCTGGGTTGTCGGAATCTCCAACCTGCCGAGCCAGACCACGCAGCAGAATTACGGACCGGAGAAGATGGCGACCATCGTCAGCCACCAGCACCCGGACCATGATTGAGCGCCTATTGATATGGTTGAAACCATGAGCCGCATTCCCAATTTCGCCGATGTCGCCTTCGAGAGGACAACTACCGCCGCGCCGGCCGGCAGCGCCGAGCCGTGGCTGACGCCCGAGGGCATTCTGGTGAAGCCTGCCTATGGCGAGGCCGATCTCGCAGGGCTCGATTTCCTCGATACCTATCCGGGCATCGCGCCTTACCTGCGCGGCCCCTATCCGACCATGTATGTCAACCAGCCCTGGACCGTCAGGCAATATGCCGGTTTCTCCACGGCGGAGGATTCCAACGCGTTTTACCGCCGCAACCTCGCGGCCGGACAGAAAGGCCTTTCGGTCGCCTTCGATCTCGCCACCCATCGCGGCTATGACAGTGATCATCCGCGCGTCGGCGGTGACGTCGGCATGGCCGGCGTTGCGATCGATTCCATCTACGACATGCGCACGCTGTTCGCGGGGATTCCGCTCGACCAGATGAGCGTGTCCATGACCATGAACGGCGCGGTGCTGCCGATCCTCGCGCTCTACGTCGCCGCCGCAGGCGAACAGGGCGTGGCGCCGGAAAAACTCTCGGGCACCATTCAGAACGACATTCTGAAAGAGTTCATGGTGCGCAACACCTATATCTATCCGCCTGCGCCCTCGATGCGGATCATCTCGGACATCTTCGCCTACACCTCGCAGAAGATGCCGAAATACAATTCGATCTCGATCTCCGGCTATCACATGCAGGAGGCCGGCGCGACGCAGGACCTCGAGCTCGCCTATACGCTCGCCGACGGCGTCGAATACTTACGCGCCGGTCTCGCCGCCGGTCTCGACGTCGACCGCTTCGCGCCGCGCCTGTCGTTCTTCTGGGCGATCGGCATGAACTTCTTCATGGAAGTCGCCAAGCTGCGCGCCGCGCGCCTGCTCTGGGCGAAGCTCTTGAAGCCCTTCAATCCGAAGGATCCCCGCTCGCTCTCGCTTCGCACGCATTCCCAGACGTCGGGCTGGTCGCTGACCGCGCAGGACGTCTTCAACAACGTGATGCGCACGACGGTCGAGGCGATGGCGGCGACGCAAGGCCACACCCAGTCGCTGCACACCAACGCGCTCGACGAGGCGCTGGCACTGCCGACCGATTTCTCGGCGCGCATCGCCCGCAATACGCAGCTATTCCTGCAGCAGGAGAGCGGCACCACCCGCATCATCGATCCCTGGGGCGGCTCCTATTATGTCGAGCGGCTGACGCGCGATCTCGCGGCCAAGGCCTGGAGCCACATCCAGGAGGTCGAGGAGCTCGGCGGCATGGCCAAGGCCATCGAGGCCGGCGTGCCCAAGCTGCGCATCGAGGAGGCCTCGGCCAAGACCCAGGCCCGTATCGATGCCGGCAAGCAGGCGGTGATCGGCGTCAACAAGTACAAGCCATCAGACGAAACTCCCATCGACATCCTCAAGGTCGACAACACCAACGTCCGCCGGCTCCAGATCGACAAGCTGACGCGGCTGAAGTCCGAGCGCAACCAGAAGGACGTCGATGCCGCGCTCGCGGCGCTGACGCGCTCGGCCAGCGAAGGCAACGGCAATCTGCTCGCACTCGCGATCGACGCGGCGCGGGCCAAGGCGACCGTCGGCGAAATTTCGGATGCGATGGAAAAGGTGTTTGGCCGGCACCGCGCTGAGATCAAGTCCATCACCGGCGTCTACAAGCGGGAGGCGTCCAGCATGGGTAACCAGGTCGAGAAGGTTCAGGCGCTGATCGACGCCTTCGAGGAGGCTGAAGGCCGCCGGCCGCGCATCCTGGTCGCCAAGATCGGCCAGGACGGCCACGACCGCGGCCAGAAGGTGATCGCCTCGGCGTTTGCCGATATCGGTTTCGACGTCGATATCGGGCCGCTGTTTGCCACCGCCGACGAAGCCGCCCGCCAGGCGGTCGAGAACGACGTGCACATCCTCGGCGTCTCCTCGCTCGCCGCCGCCCATCTCACCGCAGTGCCTGAACTGAAAGCCGCGCTGAAGAAGCAGGGCCGCGACGACATCATGATCATCGTCGGCGGCGTGGTGCCGCCGCAGGATTATGACGCGCTCTACGCAGCCGGCGCCGAGGCGATCTTCCCGCCCGGCACCGTGATCGCGGATGCGGCCGAGGAGCTGATCCGCAAGCTGAATGCCCGGCTCGGGCATAGCGAGGCGGCGGAGTAGATGATAGACTGGCCGTGTAACCGGCCAGGTTGTGTCATGACGCGCGACGAAATCATCGCGGCGATACGCGAGAACGCCGATGCCATCAAAGGCAAGGGCGTGTCGAAGCTTGCCATCTTCGGCTCGCAGGCCCGCGACGATTATCGCCCGGACAGCGACATCGATGTCCTGGTCGAGATCGAGCCGGAGACCTCTTTTTCGCTGCTCAACCTGATCGATGTCGAGCACATCATCGAGGAGGCGACCGGATTGCAGGCTCAGGCAACCGTCCGAAGCACCATCTCGCCCCACTTTGCGCAGCGCATCGAAGACGACATTCTCGAAGTATTTTGACGTGCGCCCGACACTTGCCGTGCATATCGCGCCATATCTCTGACCTTCATTCGAACAATCGCTGAGGAGCCGAAGCCTTGAAGCTCGTCTTGAAACTAAGCGTCGCGCTGTTGCTGAGTACGATTGGTCTCTCTCCCTCCCATTCCGCCGACTCCAAGCCCGACGCCGTCGTCAAGAACAAGAGCATCGAGGCGCGAATCTTCCTCGACGACAAGCTCAAGGCCGATACGGCGCTGGCGGCCGATTGCCTCGCCGAAGGCAGGAAGTGGCTCGACAAGAACGCTGCGGAAGCCGCCGCCTCGCGCAAGCAGGACCCGCAATTCTTCAAGGACGGCGGCTGGGATTTCGAGCGCAAATATTCCATCCGCTCGGTGGTTGCCGATCGCTATGTCAGCGTCATGCGCAACGACTACATGGATACCCATGGCGCCCATCCGAACTCGGACGTGAACACGATCCTCTGGGACAAGACAGACGGCAAGCGCATCTCGATCCGTCCGTTCTTCACCGAAACCGCCGACAACGGCCCGACCATGAAGGCGATGGTGAAGGCCGTGATCGGCTCGCTCAGGAGCGAGAAGAAGAAGCGCGATACCAGTGAGACCGCGACCGAGGAGTGGTTCAAGAGCGTAGAGCCGAGCCTGCTCAAGATCGGCGCGGTGACGCTCGCGCCCTCAACCGAAGCCGGCAAGAGCTCCGGCCTCACCTTCCATTACCCGCCCTACGCGGTCGGCCCCTATGCCGAGGGCGAATATGTCGCATTCGTGCCGTGGGACGCGCTGAAGCCCTATCTCACCGCCGAAGGTGCACGCATCTTCGGCGGCGCGCGGCCGAAGGGCGACGCAGACGAGTCGCAATGATGTTGTTCTGAGCAGCGCAACGCGTTGCTCACAGCGCATTGGTAGCGCTACCTTGCAGCGGCGCAGCAAAGCCGACTAGAATGCCGCCATTGACAAGAAGCGCCCGACATCACGGGCGCGGCTGGGAGGCATTGATGTCAAAGATTACGCGCCGCAGCTTTGCGGCATCGAGCGCCGCAGTTGCGGCATCCGCCGCATTCGGCTTCAAGCCCGCAATTGCGCAAGCCTATCCGGCGCGGCCGGTCACCGTGATCGTGCCCTGGGGCGCGGGCGGCGGCACCGACGCCACCGCGCGCATCGTCGCAGCACTTCTGGAAAAGGACCTCGGCCAGCCCTTCAACGTGGTCAACCGCACCGGCGGCTCCGGTGTCGTCGGCCATACCGCGATCGCGACCGCACAGCCGGACGGCTACACGATCGGCATGCTCACGGTCGAAATCTCGATGATGCACTGGCAAGGCCTCACCGACCTGACGCCGAAAAGCTACACCCCGCTGGCGCTGATGAACGAGGACCCGCCGGGCATTCAGGTCTCCTCCTCTTCGTCCTACAAAACGGTGAAGGACCTCGCGGAGGCGATCAAGGCTGCGCCTCCCGGCAAGTTCAAGGCTTCGGGCACCGGCCAGGGCGGCATCTGGCATCTCGCGCTGGTCGGCTGGATGCAGGCGATGGGCCTGCCCGCGAACCAGGTGGCCTGGGTGCCGTCGAATGGCGCAGCACCTGCGATGCAGGATCTCGCCGCCGGCGGCCTCGACCTCACCACCTGCTCAGTACCGGAGGCGCGCGCGATCATCGAAGCCGGCAAGGCCAAAAGCCTCGCGATCATGGCGCCTGCACGCAACCCGATCTTCCCCGATGTGCCGACGCTGAAGGAGTCGATGGGCGTCGACTATGCGACCGGCGCCTGGCGCGGCATCGGCGCGCCGAAGAACCTGCCGCCCGAAATCGCCGCAAAGCTCACCGCGGCGTTGAAGAAGGCCTACGACTCCGCCGAGTTCAAGGATTTCATGGCCAATCGCGGCTTCGGCACGGTGTGGGGCGATGGCGGCCAGTTCGGCAGCTTCATGGACAAGGGCGACGCCCAGATGGGCACCGCGATGAAGGCTGCCGGCTTGACCAAGACGTGATCCGGCGCTGCTCTCGCGTGAGATGAAAGTGGTTGGAGTGACTGGATCGCGGACTTCCTCACCTCTCCCCGCTTGCGGGGAGAGGTCGGATCGCATCGCAGATGCGATCCGGGTGAGGGGGAGTCTCCGCGAAGCCAATTCTCACCTTCCCCGCGGAGAGCCCCCCTCCACCCCGACCCTCCTCCCCGCGCGCGGGGAGAGGGAGAACACCGTTCATAGGACTTCTTCCATGCGCCTTCCCGACTCCGTCACGGGATCGTTTCTCGTCGTGCTCGGCGTTGCGGCCGCCTATGGCGGCTGGATCTTGCCGCCGGTGCCGGGCCAGCCGGTCGGCCCCAACGTGTTTCCGCTCGTGATCGGCACGGGGCTCGCGCTCTGCGGGCTCGCGATCGTGTTCGGCATCGGCCATTCCTTCGAGGAGGAGGAAGAGCTGATCCCGCTCGAGGACGGCCAGGCAGCAGCTGCGCCACCCCCGCCGGGCAAACTCTACGGCCTTCGCGCCTTGCTCCCGCCGGCGCTCCTGCTGTTCTACGTCTTCGCCGCCGACCGGCTCGGCTTCATCATCACCGCGGCGATCATGGTCTACATCACCACCACCGCGCTTGGCGCGAAGTGGAAGCTCGCGCTGCCGCTCGCCGCACTCTCGCCCTTCGCCATCCACCTCATCTTCGGCAAGCTCCTGCGCGTGCCGCTTCCTGCCGGCCTGCTGCCGACGCCCTGGTGATCCATGCTGAAAACCCTGATTGATGCCTTCGCGCTGATCTCCACCTGGGAGGTCATCATCGCGATGTGCGCAGCCTCCGTGTACGGGCTCGTCATCGGCTCGCTGCCGGGACTGTCGGCGACGATGGCGACCGCCCTGCTCGTGCCCGTCACCTTCTACCTCTCGCCGATCGCGGCGATCGCGACCATCGTCGCGGCCTCCTCGATGGCGATCTTCTCCGGCGACATCCCCGGCGCGCTGCTGCGCATCCCCGGCACGCCCGCTTCGGCAGCCTATGCCGACGAGGCCTATGCCATGACCCGCAAGGGCCAGGCCGAGCTCGCGTTAGGTGCCGGCGTGTGGTTCTCTGCCGTCGGCGGCATCGCCGGCGTTCTGTCGCTGATGATCCTGGCGCCGCCGCTCGCCGAGATCGCGCTGTCATTCTCGACCTTCGAATATTTCTGGCTGGCGCTGCTGGGCCTGATGTGCGCGACGCTGGTGGCCCGCTCCTCGCCGGTGAAGGCAATCGCGGGCATGTTCATCGGCCTGCTGGTCTCCTGCATCGGCATCGAGAACCCCGGCGGCGTGCCGCGCTTCACCTTCGGCATCACCGACCTGTTCGGCGGCATCGAGCCGATCCCGGCGCTGGTCGGCGTGTTCGCGGTGGCCCAGGTGATGCGCGCGATGCTGACGCCCGAGCCGCCGCCGCTGCCGCGGCGCAAGTTCGGAAGCATCATGGCCGGCCAGTGGAAGCTGACGAGGAAATACCACTGGCAGATGACGCGCGGAAATATCGTCGGCATCATCATCGGCGTGCTGCCCGGCGCCGGCGCCGACATGGCTGCCTGGGTCTCCTACGCAATGTCGAAACGATTCTCCAAGGAGCCGGAGAAATTCGGCACCGGCCATGTCGAGGGCCTGGTCGAGGCCGGCGCCAGCAACAACGCCAGCATCGCCTCGGGCTGGGTGCCCTCGCTGCTGTTCGGCATCCCCGGCGACACCATCGCCGCGATCGCCATCGGCGTGCTCTACATGAAGGGCCTCAACCCCGGCCCGACGCTGTTCACCGAGAAGGCGTCGAGCATGTATGCGATCTATCTGATGTTCATCATCGCGAACATTCTGATGATCCCGCTCGGCATCGCCATGATTCGCGTCGCCGCCTACATCCTGCTGGCGCCGCGTTCCACCGTGATGCCGATCATCATGCTGTGCTGCGCGGTCGGCTCGTTCGCGATCGGCAACAACATGTTCGGCGTCGTCACCGTCGCGGCCTTCGGCATCATCGGCTATGTGATGGAAGCGAACGGCTATCCGGTGGCCGCGATGGTGCTGGGCATCGTCATGGGCACCATGGTCGAGCAAGCTTTCGTCACCTCGCTGATCAAGTCGGACGGCAGCATCCTGCCGTTCTTCGAGCGCCCGGTCGCGGCAATCCTCGCCGCCATGGCAATCGGCGCCCTGCTCTGGCCCGTAATGGTATGGATCTGGCGCAAGGTGAAACCGGTCCAGACCGCGGCGGCAACATCCCGGTGATTCCAGGCGAGCGGCCCTCGCCTGCCCCGCCGGGGCGTTGTAAAGCAGGGCATGGTTGAGAAGAAAGCTTCGCTGGACATCACATCCCTCGCCCGTGACTTGCGCGCTGGCAGTCGCGCGGCGCTGGCGCGGACCATTACACTCATTGAGAGCCGGCGCGGCGACCATCAGGCGCTGGCGCGCGAGCTGGTGCAGATGCTGCTGCCCTACACAGGCACGGCGGTTCGCGTCGGCATCACCGGCTCGCCCGGCGTCGGCAAATCCACCACCATCGATGCGCTCGGGACATATCTGATCGAACAGGGCAACAAAGTCGCGGTGCTCGCGGTCGATCCGTCCTCGGCGCGCAGCGGCGGCTCGATCCTTGGCGACAAGACTCGGATGGCGCGGCTGTCGGCATCCGCCGACGCCTTCATCCGCCCCTCGCCGTCCTCGGGCACGCTCGGCGGCGTGGCCGCGAAAACGCGCGAGGCCATGCTCTTGTGCGAGGCGGCCGGCTTCGACGTCGTTCTGGTGGAGACCGTCGGCATCGGCCAGTCCGAGACCGCCGTGTGCGACATGACCGATTTCTTTCTCGCCCTGATGCTGCCGGGCGGCGGCGACGAGCTCCAGGGCATCAAGAAGGGCCTGGTCGAGCTCGCCGACATGATCGCGATCAACAAGTCCGACGGCGACAATCTCAAGCGCGCCAACATCACCGCCGCCGACTATCGCGGCGCGCTGCACATCCTGGCACCGCGCTCCGAGCATTGGCATCCGCCGGTCGAGACCTATTCGGCACTGACCGGCGACGGCATCGCAAAGATCTGGCAAAAGGTCCTTGATCACCGCAAGGCGATGAAGGCATCCGGCGATTTCGCCGCGCGCCGGCGCGAGCAGCAGGTGAAATGGATGTGGTCGATGCTGGAGCAGCGCATGCTGGCGCGGCTGCGCAGCGAGGCATCGGTGCGGACCAAGGTCCGGAAGATCGAGGCCGAGGTGGCCGAAGGCCATCTCACACCAGCGCTCGCCGCCGAGCAGATTTTGGTGCTGCTGCAATGAGCGACAAGCTCCGCATCCTCCTCACCGGCTTCGGATCGTTTCCCGGCGCGCCCTATAATCCGACCCAGCCGCTGGTCGCGCGGCTGACGCAGCTGCGCCGTCCGGCGCTCGATGATGTCGAGATGTCGAGCCACATCTTCCCGGTCACCTATGCCGCGGTCGACCGGCAATTGCCGGAAGTGCTCGCAAAGGTGAAGCCACATGCGCTGCTGATGTTCGGCCTCGCCGCACGTACGCCTTACCTGCGTATCGAGACCCGCGCGCGCAACGCCGTCACC
The DNA here is from genome assembly GCF_001908205.1 of Bradyrhizobium sp. NAS80.1. GTDB lineage: Bacteria > Pseudomonadota > Alphaproteobacteria > Rhizobiales > Xanthobacteraceae > Bradyrhizobium. Next base: position 8,184 of record NZ_LGHL01000017.1, on the reverse strand, counting down.
ATGCTGTGGCCTGACGCTGCCAACACCCGCTCGAGCAAGCGCGGCATCACCGCCAATGCGGACGCGATGACGTTCGGTCCGCACACGGCAAGGCTGCTGCGTGCCGCGCGTCTCACCGGCATCGATGCCCGGCCCTCTCGTGATGCCGGCGCCTATCTCTGCAACTATCTGAGCTGGCGCGCGATCGAGAACGTGAAGGCCGGCGGGCCGCAGCTTGCGGCGTTCATCCACATCCCCCTGCTCGCGCGCAGCGGCGCGGTGCGACGCAAGGGTGCCCCGCGCATCACGCTGGAGGACCTGGTGGATGCGAGCGAGGCGATGCTGATGGAGATGGTGGCGCTGGCGCGGACGGCGCGCGCTTCCTTTGCGTAAACATTTAACCCTACCGCGAACAATCCTGCCACCGCCGACCGCCCTGCCGCATTTTTGCGCTACGTAGTCCATCGCGGACACCTCCCGCGTCCGCCGAAGGACGCGTCATGGACCTCAATCGCCGTCATCTCATCGGAGCTTCGACCGCCGGCATCGCCGGCGCGCTGGCCATGCCCGCCGACGCCGCACGCGCGGCGCCACTGACATCCCTGCTTGGCCGCGATGCGACCCAATACGGCGTGCGGCCCGGCAGCAGCGAGGACCAGACGCGTGCGATCCAGCGCGCGATCGATGAGGCCGCGCGCGCGCAAATGCCGCTGGCCCTGCCGCCTGGAGTCTACGGCAGCGGGCTGTTGCGGCTGCCGAAGGGAGCACAACTGATCGGCGTACGCGGCGCAACGAAATTCGTCTTCACCGGCGGGGCCTCGGCGATCCAGAGCGACGGCTCGGATGCGATCGGCCTCACCGGCATCACCTTCGACGGCGGCGGCGTTCCACTGCCGACGCGGCGCGGATTGATCCACGTCCTCGGCGGGCGCGACGTCCGCATCACCGATTGCGAGATCACGGGCTCCGGCGGCAGTGGCATCTGGCTCGAGCAGGTGTCAGGCGACATCGCCGGCAACATCTTCACTGACATCGCGGTGACGGCGGTGGTCTCGTTCGACGCCAGGGGGCTCAGCGTCTCGCGCAACACCATCACCGGCACGAATGACAACGGCATCGAGATCCTGCGCGCCGCGATCGGCGACGACGGCACGCTGGTCGCCGACAACCGCATCGAGAACATCAAGGCCGGCCCCGGCGGCTCCGGCCAGTACGGCAACGCCATCAACGCCTTCCGCGCCAGCAATGTCATCGTGCGCGGCAACCGCATCAGGAATTGCGACTATTCCGCGGTGCGCGGCAACTCGGCCTCGAACATCCACATCACCGGCAACAGCGTCAGCGACGTGCGCGAGGTCGCGCTCTATTCGGAGTTTTCGTTCGAGGCCGCAGTGATCGCCAACAACACGGTCGATGGCGCCGCCGTCGGCGTCTCCGTCTGCAATTTCAACGAGGGCGGCCGTATCGCGGTGGTCCAGGGCAACATCATCCGCAACCTGATCCCGAAACGACCGATCGGCACCGCGCCCGACGACGATGCCGGCGTCGGCATCTACGTCGAGGCGGATTCCTCCGTGACCGGCAACGTGATCGAGAACGCGCCGTCCTACGGCATCGTCGCCGGCTGGGGCAAATATCTGCGTGACGTCGCGATTACGGGCAACGTGATCCGCAAGGCGCTAGCCGGCGTCGGCGTCTCAGTCGTGCCGGGCGCCGGCACTGCGCTCGTCAACAACAACATGATCTCGGAGACCCCGCGCGGCGCCGTGGTCGGACTCGATCACGCACGGGCGGTAACGGCGGATCTGTCGGCGGACGGCGCCCAGCGCTTTGCGCAGGTGCTGGTCGGCGGAAATGCGGTGCGGCGGTAGTTGCGGCCCCTCGCCTCCCGCTTCCAAACGTTAGAACGCGTTCCTCAGCAGCGGGTACTTCGCTTGGAGGCCGTCGAGGCTGAAGGTGAATTCGACGACGCGCTCGGGGGCCGCGACGATTTCGGCGGCGGGCGGGGCGAACTGAGGCAGGAGCGCTGCCATTGCGGCTGGCGTGGTCAGCGGTGCTCTCGCGGCGGGCGCGGTGAGCGGCGCCCTCGTAGCGGGCGCCTTGAGCGGTGCCACGGCAGCAGGCGCCTTGGGCGGTGTCATCGCAACAGGCGCGGTGAGCGGTGCCGTCGCGGCAGGAGCGGCCAGCGGTGCCCTCGCAGTGGGCGCCTTGAAGGGTGCCAAGGCAGCAGGCGCCTTGGGCGGTGTCATCGCCGCAGTCGCAGTGAGCGGTGCCATCGCGGCAGGCGCGGCCAGCGGTGCCCTCGCAGCGGGCGCCTTGAACGCTGCCGCGGCAGCAGACGCCTTAGGCGACGCCTTCGCGACAGGAGCGGCCAGCGGTGCGATTGGGGCTTCGGTGATTTCGGCGAGTACGTACGGCTTGGGATTGAGCCTGACCGGCACAGCGGTCTCGGGGGCGATGCGGACGGCCTTCGGCTGCACGGTCTGGACCTGCTCGCGCGGAAACACGCGGGGCATCGTCGCCGGCGACCAGCCGAATGCGGGTGTGACACTTGCGGCTGCCGCGGCAACATCCGCACCGGTCGCGAGTGCGCGCCAGGTCTGGACGGCCCGCTTGGCTTCCTGAATATTTTCGAGGAATGCGATCTCGGAGTGATAGCGGCGCCAGCGCCCAGTCTCGAACATTTCGGAGAGATGTTCCAGCCGCTGCTCGGCGAGAGCGCACCAGCGTGCCGCAATCTCGCGGCAACCAGCCACGTCGCGAAAGGCCTCTTGGCGATGTGTCATGAAACAGCCCGTCAGGAGAAAAACACGGACGCGACGCAACGCACACGAATCAATTTAGACGCGACGTGAATATTTTGTGGAAAAGTTTTGACTTGTCCAGCAACGACACGGCCCCCGTCAGAAAATTCCGTAGTCATGCGGAGTTTTCAGATGCTTACGAGTCAAGCTTCGCACAAGCATGACCGACTTGTGCCACGTCGAGTCGACTAGGGGTGATGAACGCAAGCGCGATCTTTCAACCGGAAGCTGAGCGAGCCGAGACTTCAAGAAAAACAGACTGCCCAAAAGAAAAGACCCGTCCGGGGGGACAACCGGACGGGTCGAGCCATATGGGCGCTTGGGGTGGATGGGCGCTCGCGCCTGATATGACTTATGGGGAGGGATGACCGCTCCCACATATTTTGGTCGTGGCAGGGCGCTGAACGTTCAATGCGGCGTTCGATTTTTTAACCTTTGGCCGGCGTGCATCTTTGTCGCAGCCGCTATCGCGAGGCCGGCCTATCCGCCTGAGAAATCGCGGATTTATCGTCAGCGCTCGACAGCGAGGGTTGCTCGATGGCGCGGATGCCGGGCTCGTCGCGACGCTTCTCGGCGTCTTCACGTTTTGTTGTACCGGACGCGGCCGCAACCGGCGTCGCACTGTCGGCGGGAACAGCCATGACCGCCGCAAACGCATCGGCCTCGCCGTCGCCAAAGAGATCATCACGCCCGGGTGAGCCGAGGTCGCGCGCGGTCTTCGCCAGCGTCATGCGCAGCGCTTCCGGCTTCAAGGCGTAGTTGCGCTCAAGCAGCAGCGCCGCGACGCCGGAGACATAGGCGGCCGAGAACGAGGTGCCCGAGGTTATCTGGTACTTGCCGTCCGGGGCCGGCAGGAAGATGTCGACGCCGGGCGCCGCCAGCGCGATGTAGTTGCCGCGGTTGGACGCGGAGAAGAGCTTGTCCTGCTGATCGGTCGCGCTGACCGCGATCACGTTGGGATTGGCGGCGGGATAAAGCGGCGGTGATTTCGCACCTGCGTTGCCGGCGGCGGCGATCAGCACCAGCCCGCGTGCCGCGGTCGCCGCGATGGCGCGCTCGATCACGGCATCCTTCGGACCGGCAAAGCTCATATTGACGATCTGCGCGCCATGCTCGGCGGCATAGTTCAGGGAGCGCAGGATGATGTAAGACGAACTCTGGGCCCCGCCGGTGGTGCCGCCGAAGGCGCGGATGGCAATGATGCGCGCTTCCGGCGCGCTGCCCATCAGCCGGGCATGCGCCACGATGGCGCCAGCGATGCCGGTGCCGTGGACGTGCGGGCCGTCAGTGCTGCCAAGCGCATCGAAATTGTCGGCGATGGAATTGGCGAGCTCGGGATGCCTGGCGTCGATGCCGGAATCGATCACGGCAACCGTGACGTTGGCGCCATGCGCCAGCGTGTGCGCTTGCGGCAGGCGGAGCTTCGCCAGCACGTATTGCGCGGGATCGCCCTCGGTCGGCACGGACGATTTCTGGTCCTGGAGCACATAGCGGAAGTTCGGCTGAACCGAGCGCACGCCGCCGTCGGCAGCGAATTCGCGCCGCACCGTCTCGAACGGGCGGCCGTCGGTGATGCGGAACAGGCCGATCGTGGCCCCGATCAGCGGGAAATTCTCGGAGGAGACGCGCGTCAAGCCGTGGCGGCGCGCAAGCTCGTCGGCTTCGGTCGCCGACAGCGCACTGTCGATCTCGGCGACGAATTCGTTGGCGAAGGTGCGCAGATTTGCGGCGACCGGCGTGCTGTCGCCGCGGCCCTTGTTCGCGCTCTTCTTGCCCGACTTGCCGGCACCGTTGCCATCAGCGTTCGGCTGCGCCAGGCATTCCCCGTCGGCGTCGCGATAGGGCGCAGTGCAGGCCGGATAGAGGTTCGGCGAGTAGCGCGCATAAGGCAGCACCGGCTTCGGCACTGTCCGCGCCGAGATCCGTGCGGTGGTGATCGCTCGCGGGCCACGGCCAACGCTAACTGCCCGCGCGGTAACACCGGGGCTGACGCGCGCCGCGATGCTCGGAGAGATGGTCGGCGTGCGCGAGGGGACGCTGATCGTGGGCGTGCGCATGATCGCCTGCGCATGGGCGACCTCGACGCCGAGGCAGGCGGCAAGCAGGAGTGCGGCTCCGACCGAGGAAGCGTAGGCCCCCGCTCTTACCCCATTCTCGGACTTACGCGTCATCGGTTCAGCGGCGCGTTTACGGCGCCGCGACGGCGAGACTGACGAACTTCTCGCGCTCCATCTTGCCGAGCAGCGAGGCGAGCTCGTCCTGGCTCATCGCCTTGTCGAACTGGAGGCGGAACATGCCGCCCTTGGCATCACCGATGATCGAAGCCTGGTAGCTATCGAGCAGCGCGGTGATGTCGGCGACGCGCGCCTCGGGCGTGAAGCGCACCAGCGCGCGCGCCGGTGCGGCAGCGCCGAGCTCGCGCGTGACCGGCGCGCCAATCGAGAGCGAGGCAGTCTCGAAGGTCGCGGTCTGGGTCTTCATCAGCACGATGCCGATGATGCCGGCCTGCAGCAGCAGCGCGATGGCGCCGAGGCTCGCCGACCAGGCGAGCGTGCGCGGGGACAGGCTCGAGAAGAAGGTCGTGATGCGCGCCGAGAGCGGCAGCGAACGGGCCGCTTGCGCGGGCTCCGCATCGATCGCGGCGAACAGCTTCTGCATCGCGCGCGCCGAGGGAGCACCCAGGCTCTCGTTCAGATGGATGGTCTCTTCGTACTCGCCGCGGATCGCGGCATATTGCTTCGCAAGCTCCGGATCACGCGCCAGCGCCTCCTCGACGCGGCGGGCGTCGCGCGCGTTCAGCGTGCCGGCGGCGTGCCACGGCAACAGCATTTCAATTTCACTGGGCTCGTGCTCCAGCATCTTCTTGCTCAAAGCCATCATGGCCAGCCTCGCTCAACGCCGGCTGCCTTCAGCAGTTCGGCCAGTTTCTTGCGCGCATAGAACAAGCGCGTCTTCACGGTGTTCTCCGGTATCCCGACGATTTCGGCCACCTCTTCCACGGACTTCTCGTGGTAGTAGACGAGATCGACGATCTCCCGGTGTTCCGGCGAGAGGCCCGTCAGACACTCCCGCAACGCTTCACTGGTATCCTTTTTCTGCACCACCGTTTCCGGATCGTCGGACTGGTCCTCGATCGCGTTCGCGGCGTCTTCGTCCAACTCAAAATCCTTCCTGCGTCGGAGCGCAGACAGGGCCTTGAATCGGGTGATTGCCAGCAGCCAGGTGGAAACGGCGGATCGGCCCTCGAACTTGCCGGCTTGACGCCAGACGTCGAGAAACACCTCGCTGATGAGGTCTTCCGCCGCCTGCTCGTCCCGCACGAGCCTGAGTCCGAACCGATACACCCTCACATGGTGCCGCCCGTACAGCACCTGCATGGCGAGCCGGTCACCTTGAGCGATCCTGGCGATCAGGATCTCGTCCGAAGCCGCCTGTGTCACGCTCAAAGCCCGTCTCGCAAAGTTGGTCGGGTCGATGCAGCCGACGGTTCGACGGGAGGTGCAAAATTGTTCAAGCTACCGCAATCGTACGGGGGCCAGTGTGATCTACCCCACATACGCGTATTTTTCTCGTCCCACCCGCGGTGGTTGGCCGCCTCGATCCAGATCGGTAACATAATACTGAAATACTTTCCTGAGGAATGCCCGCCCGGCCCGGGCGGGCCGACCAAGTTCGGTTCCATAGCAGCCCTGCACGACGTATGTCTCACGAAGCCCTGCTTTGGCTCGACGGCATCGCAAGCGATGCCTAATCACCAGCAAAATTCCCCCGCCGGCCGATATCCCCTGGTTCTGTTCTGCGCTGCACGGTTCGGATTCGGTTTCAAAGGATACCAAACCTAAAGGCTTGCCGCGTAGATTTCTGGGCTGACATCCACCAGTGGCAGGACCATGAGCACGGCCGCGACGTCCTTACCGGAGAGGAGTGCCGTTGAGGCCGCGGATCTCGTCCCCGAGCTGAAGGCCGCCTATCAACGCATTGAAGAGCTGGCCGAGCTCGACGAGCTCGCCGGCTCCTGCAACCGCCGCTGCATCATGCGGTTGCTCGACGCCAAGATCGCGCGCGCCGACGGCGCGCTCTATTCCGCCAAGGCGCATGGGCGCAATCGAATTACGACGAGCTGACCAATCCATTTTCTCCCGGCGCGCGAGAATGCGTCGCCGGATCAAACGCTCCAGGACAGGGCAATGATATCCAGATCCGATAAACCATCCGAGAACCTGCTCGAGGAACTGCAGACGGCGCTGTCGCACGGCACCGTTGCACGCCGGGTCGAGACGCTGCGCCGCGTCACCGACCTCTTCGTCAACAACGCGGTGGATTATTCCGACGAACACACGCAGGTATACGACGACGTTTTCCAGTGCCTGATCGACCAGATCGAGACGTCGGCCAAGGCCCAGCTCGCCGACCGCCTCGCACCGATCGCGGCCGCACCGCCCAAGATCATCCGAACGCTCGCGCTCGACGAGGTCATCGAGGTCGCAGGCCCCGTGCTGTCGAAATCGGAGCGGCTGGACGAGGCAACCCTGATCGAGATCGCGCGCAGCCGGGGCCAGGCGCATCTGAAGGCGATCTCGCTGCGGCGGGTGCTGTCGGAAGCGCTGACCGATGTGCTGGTGATGCGCGGCAACGAAGACGTGGTGCAATCGACTGTCACCAATCCGGGCGCGCAGCTCTCCGAGGGAAGTCTCACCGACCTCGTCACGCGCGCCGAACGCGACGACGACCTCGCCACCTGCATCGGCCTGCGGCCCGACCTGCCGCGCCATCATTACCTGAAGCTGGTGGCGAAGGCGTCCCTGAGCGTGCGCAGGAAGTTAGAGGCCGCGCATCCGGAACTCGCGGACGAAGTGTCGAGCGTGGTCCAGGAAGCGGCCCGGCGAGTCCGCGCGGCCGCCACGACCAGGCAGACCGAGATGGCGCGCGCGCTGGTCAAGTCGCTGCACGAGGACGGCCGTCTCAACGAGCTCCAGGTCACCGCCTTCGCCGAGCAGGGCAAGTTCGACGAGACCAATGCGGGGCTCGCGGCGCTGGCGGGTGTCCCGGTCGAGACCGCCGAGAACGTGATGATCGAGAGCCGCAACGAGGGCGTGATGATCCTCGCCAAGGTCGCGGGCATGCAGTGGTCAAGCGTGCGCGCGATCATCGCCATGCGCGAAAAGCTCTCCGGCGGCTCGCAAATGGACATGCTAACGCTGCGCGACACCTACGAGGCCCTGCGCAGCGCGACCGCGCAGCAGGTGCTGCGCTTCCATCGCATGCAGAGCGTGACGCCGGCGGCCTGAGCCCTGCGGAGCTAGAGCCATTTCCGTTCCGATGGAATCGGAACGGGGCTCTAGATTCTTGTTTTGACGCGTTTTCTTTACGCGAACCGGTATCCACTTCGCTCGAAAACGCT
>NZ_LGHL01000169.1 GCF_001908205.1 Bradyrhizobium sp. NAS80.1 | reverse complement strand
GACGCGCGCGGCCGGCAGCGGCACGGCCTCCTCGGTGTGGTCGCCGCGCTTGAACGGCCAGCCGCGGATCGAGCGCGGAAAGGTCCAGCCGATGCCGCGATGATCGGCGAGATCCGCCGGCGTCTTTGGCGTGCCGTAGCGTGAGAGATAATTCGGCGCGCCGACCACGACCATGCGACTGGTGCCGAGTTTTCGCGCGACGAGACGGGAGGCGCGCAAGGGGCCGACGCGGATGGCGACATCGGCACGCTCTTGCATCAGGTCGACCAGCGTGTCGGTCAACACGAGATCGAGCGTCACGTCGGGATGCTGTTCGAGGAAGCGCGGGATCAGCGGCATCACGTGCAGCATGCCGAAGGGGATGTTGCTATTGACCGTGAGGCGGCCGCGCGGCGTGGCGCCGGATGCCGCCTCCCGTTCGGCCTCCTCCATCTCGGTGAGGATGCGCACGGCGCGCTGATAGAAGGCCTGGCCTTCCTCCGTCAGCGTGAGCTTGCGCGTGGTGCGGTTGATCAGCCGCGAGCCGAGCCGCGCCTCCAGCCGCGAGATCAGCTTGCTGACGCCCGACGGGGTCAGGCGCAGTTTTCGCGCGGCCGGGGTGAATCCGCCGAGGTCGACGACGCGGGCGAAAACCTCCATCTCGGCGGAGCGGTTGGTGTCGAAATGGGCCATGTTGAATTCACGTCACAAATGATTGGATTGCGGACATCCTAATCGTTTTGCCGGCGTGCGGCTATCTGCGTGGCTCGTTCCTCGCATCGGAGCCTCGCATGCCTCCCGCCGTCCTCGCGCTCACCGCTGGTGCCTTCGGCATCGGCACCACCGAATTCATCATCATGGGCCTGTTGCTCCAGGTCGCTGCCGACATGCACGTCTCGGTGCCGGTCGCGGGTCTGCTCATCTCCGGCTATGCGCTCGGCGTCTTCGTCGGCGCGCCGGTCCTGACCCTGGCGACGCGGCGGATGCCGCGGAAAACCGTGCTGCTCGCGCTGATGGCGATCTTTACGCTCGGCAATGCGGCGTGTGCGCTCGCTCCCAACTACGAATTGCTGATGGCCGCACGGGTGCTGACCTCGCTCGCCCATGGCACCTTCTTTGGCGTCGGTTCGGTGGTGGCGACCAGCCTGGTCGCCGAAGACAAGCGGGCGTCGGCGATTGCCACCATGTTCATTGGACTGACGGTCGCAACGCTCCTAGGTGTGCCGTTCGGCGCCTGGTTCGGCCTGATGCTCGGCTGGCGCGCGGCGTTCTGGGCGGTGACGGTGATCGGCGTCATTGCCTTTGCGGTGGTGGCGACGCTCGTGCCTGGCCATGTCGGCAATGGCGACAAGCCGATCTCGCTCGCCGAGGAAGTGGCGGTGCTTGGCCGTCCGCAGGTGCTGCTCGGCCTCGCCATGACCGTGTTTGGCTTCGCCGGCCTGTTCGTGGTCTTCACCTATATCCAGCCGATCCTGACGCGGTTCACCGGCTTCTCGGAAGCGGCGGTCTCGCCGATCCTGCTGGTGTTCGGCGTTGGGCTGGCGATCGGCAATGTCGCCGGCGGCAAGCTCGCCGACCGCGGCCTTGCGCGCGCGCTGATAGGCACGCTCGCCGCGCTCGCCATCGCGCTGCTCGGCCTTGCCGTCATGCTGTCGGTCAAGATCGCTGCCATCGCGCTGATCCTGCTGCTCGGCATCGCCGCCTTCGCGACGGTCGCGCCGCTCCAGCTTCGCGTGCTGGAAGCGGCCGGCCCTAGCGGCCGCACGCTCGCATCGAGCCTCAACATCGCCGCCTTCAATCTCGGCAACGCCCTCGGTGCCTGGGCCGGCGGTCTCACCATCGATCGCGGGCTCGGCCTCTCTGCGTTGCCGCTGGTCGCCGCCGGCATCACGGCGGTGGGTCTCGTGCTAGCGCTGTGGAGCCTGCAACTCGACCGCACGCAGGACGCCGTGGCGGCGTGCCCGGCAGAATAGGAGTACGATCATGGAATACCGCAATCTCGGCGCCTCCGGACTCAAGGTTCCCGTCCTCAGCTTCGGCACCGGCACGTTCGGCGGGCAGGGCCCGCTGTTCTCGGCCTGGGGCCGCAGCGGCACCGAGGAGGCGCGCAGGCTGGTCGACATCTGCCTCGACGCCGGCATCAACCTGTTTGACAGTGCTGACGTCTATTCGAACGGTGCGTCCGAGGAGATTCTTGGCGCGGCGATCACGGGCCGGCGCGACAAGGTGCTGATTTCCACCAAGATGAGCCTGCCAATGGGCGACGGTCCGCTCGATGCCGGTTCATCGCGGTACCGCTTGATCGCCTCGGTCGAATCCGCGCTACGGCGGCTTGGCACCGACCATATCGACCTATTGCAGCTTCACGCTTTCGATGCCTTCACGCCGATCGAGGAGGTGCTGTCGACGCTCGATACGCTCGTCCGCGCCGGCAAGCTGCGTTATGTCGGCGTCTCCAACTTCGCGGGCTGGCAGCTGATGAAGTCGCTCGCCGTCGCCGACCGGCACGGCTGGCCGCGCTATGTCGCGCATCAGGTCTACTACTCGCTGCTCGGCCGCGACTATGAGTCGGAGCTGATGCCGCTGGCGCGCGATCAGGGCGTCGGCGCGCTGGTGTGGAGCCCGCTCGGCTGGGGCCGGCTCACCGGCAAGATCCGGCGCGGTCAGCCGCTGCCGCACAACAGCCGCCTGCACGCGACCGCGCAGTTCGGCCCGCCGGTGGACGACGAGCGCCTCTATGCCATTGTCGATGTGCTGGATGCGATCGCCGCGGAGACCGGCCGCACCGTGCCGCAGGTCGCGATCGCCTGGCTGCTGGCGCGCCCGACAGTGTCCTCCGTGATCATCGGTGCTCGCGACGAGGCGCAGCTGCGCGACAATCTCGGTGCGGTCGGCTGGTCGCTGAGCCCCACGCAGATCAAGCGTCTGGACGAGATCAGCGCCGTGATGCCGCCTTACCCCTATTATCCTTATCGCATCCAGGAGGGCTTTTCGCGGCTGAATCCACCGTTGGTGTGAGTCGCAACGATCACTGACAATCGGTCGCGTCGGTCCTTCACGCCAACGCGCCATGCAGAAAACGCCGCTGTACACGCCTCATTGCCCTCCGTAACCTCCGCTGTGCAAATTCAGGAGATGCGACGTGGCGAAGAAGACAGCGACCAAGAAAAAAAAGTCCTTCGAAGAAAGTAGCGAAGACATCCAGCAAGAAGACCCCGGCCGGCAGGGGTGCCGTCGCGAGGACGGCCAAGAAGGCGGCCAAGCAGACGGTCAAGAAAGCCGCACCGCGCAAATCAGCCTCGGCACGCCGCCCCAAGGGGCCGGCCTGGCAATGGTCGGCGGTCGAGACCGCGGCCGCAATCCGCTCCGGCGCAATCTCCGCGGTCGAGACCGTCGAGGCGCATCTCGAGCGGATGCGCGCGGTCAATCCGAGGCTCAATGCGGTCGTCGTCGATCTCTCGGAAGAGGCGCTTGCTGCTGCGCATGCGGCCGACAAGCTGCGCGCCAAGGGCGGCGAGCTGGGCCTCCTGCACGGCGTACCTGTGACCATCAAGGAAAACGTCGATTACGAAGGCCGGCCGAATTTCAACGGCGTTCCCGCCAACAAGGACCTCGTCGCGCCGTCGGATTCGCCTGTTGTCCGCAACCTGAAGAAGGCCGGCGCGATCGTCATCGGGCTCACCAACACGCCGGAATTCTCCTTCCGCGGCTTCACTGACAATCCCCTGCACGGGCTGACGCTGAATCCATGGAATCCGAACATCACCTGCGGCGGCTCCTCGGGCGGTGCGGGTTCGGCGGTTGCGGCCGGCATCGGCACCATCGCCCATGGCAACGACATCGGCGGCTCGCTGCGCTGGCCGGCGCATTGCAACGGCATTGCCACCATCAAGCCGACGCAGGGCCGCATCCCAGCCTTCAACGGAAGCGCAACCGCGGAGCGGCCGATGCTGGCGCATCTGATGTCGGCGCAGGGGCCGCTCGCCCGCCACGTCGCCGACGTTCGCCTCGCGCTGGAGGTGATGAGCCAGCGCGATCCGCGCGATCCCTGGTGGGTGCCGGCGCCGCTGGTCGGACCGAAGCCGAAGGGCCCGATCAAGGTCGCGCTGGCAAAAATTCCTGATGACATGGACGTCGATCCGCACGTAGCGGCGGCCCTGCGTCAGGCCGCCGATCATCTGGAGCGCGCCGGCTATCGGGTCAGCGAGGTCGATGTCCCCGACATCAACGGCGTCTGGCAGACCTGGTGTGACATCATCACCAACGAGACCGTGGTGATGCAGGAGGCCGGCATGCTCAAGGTCGCGTCCGAGGACTTTCATAAGGCCTGGGGCGGCATGAAGACCAAGGCCAGCGTGCTCGATCTCAAGGCCTGGATGCAGGCGACCGCCGCGCGCAACGGCCATATCCGCGCCTGGCAATTATTCTTCGAGGAATATCCGGTCGTCCTGGCGCCGACCACGGTGAAGCCGACGCCGGGACCGCGTGAGGACACCGTGAGCGCCGAGCGCGCCCGCGAAATCTTCTGGGGCGAGATCCGCTTCATCTCCGCGATCAACGTGCTGGGCCTGCCAGGCGCGGTGGTGCCGGTGGCGCTGCATGACGGCAAGCCGATCGGCGTGCAGCTCATCGCCGGGCGCTATCGCGAAGATCTCGCGCTCGATGCGGCGGCCGCCATCGAGAAGCGCGCCGGCGTGCTCACCCATCGTCTCTGGGAGACGATGGCCTGAATCTGCTCGCGGGTTTCGCGCGTCATGCGCGAAGCCCGCGAGCGTTCATTAATCCAAATTGACTCAAAACTTAGCCAATTCGCCAGCAAGCATTAGGGTTACTTCCTCGATCTCTATGCGAATTATGGTCCGCTTTACCACCCGCCTCTAACACGAGGACGGCGGACAACGCACATGCCTCATACAGGCCAATAAGTGCGGCCCGCTCCACGCGGAGGTGGCACGATGCGCAACGAGACGATGGCTATTCACGCCGGCTACGAACCCGAAGCCACCACGCACGCGGTTGCCGTGCCGATCTACCAGACTGCGGCCTACGCTTTCGACTGCGCCGATCACGGTGCGGCGCTCTTCAATCTCGAGGCCGAAGGGTTTCGCTACAGCCGTATCGCCAATCCGACCAGCGCCGTGCTGGAGAAGCGCATCAGCCAGCTCGAGGGCGGTGTCGGCGCGCTTGCGGTCGCGACCGGCCAGGCAGCGCTGCATTTCGCCTTCGTTAACGTCGCTGACCACGGCGGCAACATCGTTTCCGTGCCGCAGCTCTACGGCACCACGCACACGCTGCTCTCGCACATCCTGCCGCGGCAGGGCATCACGGGCCGCTTTGCCGAGAGCGACAAGCCCGAGGCGATCGAGAGGCTGATCGACGAGAACACCCGCGCCGTGTTCGCCGAGACCATCGGCAATCCCGCCGGCAATGTCTGCGATATCGAGGCGCTGGCCAAGATCGCGCATGCGCATGGCGTGCCGCTGATCGTCGACAACACGGTCGCGACCCCGATCCTGCTCAAGCCGTTCGACTACGGCGCCGATATCGCCGTGCACTCGCTGACCAAGTTTCTGGGTGGCCACGGCACCACGCTCGGCGGCACCATCGTCGATTCCGGAAACTTTCCGTGGGCCAAGCACGCTGACCGCTTCCCGGCCTACAACAAGCCCGACACCTCGTATCACGGCCTCGTCTATGCCGAACGCTTCGGCAGGACCGCCTATATCGAGCGCGCGCGCAGCGTCTATCAGCGGACGATGGGTTCGGTGCTGTCGCCGTTCAACGCCTTCCTGCTGCTCCAGGGCATCGAGACCGTGGCGCTGCGCATGGAGCGTCACGTCGAGAACGCCCGAAAGGTCGCCGAATTCCTCCGCAAGGATCCGCGCGTCGCCTGGGTCAACTACACCGGTTTCCCGGACAGCCCATACTATCCGCTGGTGCAGAAATATCTGGACGGTAACGCCTCCTCGCTGTTCACCTTCGGTATCAAGGGCGGCATGGAAGCCGGCAAGACCTTCTACGATGCGCTCAAGCTGATCACCCGCCTCGTCAATATCGGCGATGCCAAGTCACTGGCCTGCCATCCGGCCTCGACCACGCACCGTCAGATGTCCGCAGAGCAGCAGCGTGTCGCCGGCGTGCTGCCGGAGACGATCCGCCTCTCGATCGGCATCGAGCATTCCGCCGATATCATCGAGGATATCGACCAGGCACTGGACAAGGCTTGTCCGTCGCGCCTGCAGGCCGCGGAGTAGGCATCAGGGCCGATGAGCATCTTGATCGACAGGGATCAAGGTATATCGAGCCCGGCGCTGGTGCCGGCCGATAGCGATCTCGCGCGCGATCACACCGGGCCCGAACTGACCATCGGGCTGATCAACAACATGCCTGATCCGGCGCTGAAGGCCACCGAGCGGCAGTTCATGAAGCTGCTCCAGGCCGCCGCGGGACCGCGCCGCATCCGCTTCCACTGCTTCTCGCTGCCATCGGTGAAGCGCTCGCCCGAAGCGAAGTGGCATGTCGAGAGTGAATATTCGGAACTCACCGAGCTCAGGCGCCACAAGTTCGACGGGTTGATCGTGACCGGCGCCGAGCCGCTTGCACCCGATCTCGACCAGGAACCGTACTGGCGCGATCTCACCGAGCTCATCGACTGGGCCAGGGTCAACACACGTTCGACGATCTGGTCGTGCCTCGCCGCGCACGCTGCGGTGCTGCATCTCGACCGCATCGAACGGCGGCGGCTTCCGGCCAAGTGCCACGGTGTCTTCGACTGCGACGCCGTTGCGAGCGATTCGCTAACGGGCGCCGCGCCAGCGCCGCTCAAGGTCTCGCATTCGCGCCTGAATGAGATCACCGAGGCTGACCTCACGCAGTCCGGCTATCAGGTGCTGACACGCTCGGCCCTGGCCGGCGTCGATATCTTCGTCCGGCAATATGCCAGCCGCTTCGTGTTCTTCCAGGGCCACCCCGAGTACGATGCGCTGTCGCTCCAGCGCGAATATCTGCGCGACATTGGTCGCTATCTCGCGCGCGAGCGGGAGAGCTATCCCGCGGTGCCCGTGAGTTATTTTGACGCGGCGACGGAAGAAAAGCTCGCGCGATTCGAAAGACGGGCAAAGCACGAGCGGCATCCGGCGATCACCAACGACCTTCCCTCGCTGAATTTGCGCGCCGATATCGCGGCCGGCAGCGCCGCCGCGGCGCTGTTCAGCAACTGGCTGCAATATCTTGGCGCGGAAGCCGACGCCTCGGTCCTTGCGCGCTCAACCAAGGTGCGTAGCTCTCATGTTAGGACTAACGAAGTGTGATGCTTGCCTCGGGCAACACACGAATGCTTGAGTGAAGGGGCGGGGCAAACAGGAAATGCGGTCGTGTGGTCGGCACTCCAGGGACGCGTGAGCAATCGGCTGGCCCGGCATTTCCACGCCGCGCCGCACCGCCTGCCTGCGCATGCGCCGATGGTGAGCTTCACCTTCGACGACGCTCCTGATAGCGCGGCCGGCCAGGGCGCCGAGCTTATCGAGAAGCATGGCGGCCGCGGCACGTATTACATCGCCGGCAGTCTGATCGACCGTCCATCGGACCATTGGCACGGCCTGTCGAACGACGCCATCGTGCGGCTTCACCGCGCCGGCCACGAGATTGGCTGCCACACCTTCTCGCACCAGAGCGCGCCCAATCTCGACGAAGCGGCCATGGCCCGCGAGATCGAACGGAACCGCAATCATTTCCGCGATATCGATTCCTCGATCACGCTCGAGAACTTTGCCTATCCGTACGGCCTCGCCTCGGTCCGGCGCAAGCCGCAGCTCGCCAGGACCTTCCGCTCGGCGCGCGGCATCCTTCCCGGCGTCAATCGCGACGTCATCGATCTCCAGCTGCTGCGCGCATCGCCCCTTGTTGACCGCGACATCGACACGGCAGGTGTGGATCGTTACTTCGACGAGGCGGTCGCGAGCGGCGGCTGGCTGATCTTCTACGGCCATGACGTCGTCGATGCGCCGAGCCCCTACGGCTGTACCCCGAACCTGCTGCGCCACGCGCTGGAGGCCGCCGGGAAGCGCAACATGCCGATCGTGACGGTCGCCGAGGCACTGCGAAGGATTGGGGCGTAGTTTCCTCACCTCTCCCCGCTTGCGGGGAGAGGCCGGATCGCATCGCTAGATGCGATCCGGGTGAGGGGGACTCTCCACGAGTCCACCTGCCACCTCCCTCGCGGAGACTCCCCCTCACCCCAACCCCTCTCCCCGCAAGCGGGGAGAGGGGGAATTGAACGCGGTTCGTCCCTAACCATGTCCCAAACCGATCTTGAAATCGTCGTCGACGATCCGACCGCTCCCGAAGACGACTCGCCCGCCGTCGTCAGCTCCGGCACGATCGAGATCATCGTCTGCCTGCTGCTGTTCGCACTTGCCGTCATGCTCGGCTACGATAACTGGCGCACCGGCGCGTCCTGGGATTCGACCGGGCCTGAGCCTGGCTATTTCCCGTTCTACCTCTCTGTCATCCTTGGCGGCGGCAGCCTCTACGGTCTGGTTGCGGCGCTCATCACTCATCGCGAGGCAGCTCAGACCTTCGTCACGCGCGCGCAAGCGCGCCGCGTGATGGCGGTGTTCGTGCCGACGCTGCTGTTCTGCCTGGTGACGCAGTTCCTCGGCCTCTATGTCGCGAGCTTCCTGCTGATCGCAGGCTTCATGCGCCTCGTCGGCAAGATCGCGCTGTGGAAGTCGCTGCTCACCGCCTTCCTGTTCACGGCGATCATGTTCGTTACATTCGACGTCGCCTTTGACGTCATCATGCCGAAGGGGCCGCTGGAAGCGGCTTTCGGCTACTAGGCGGTTTCGCGATGGAAGCTTTTGGTCTCCTGCTTCACGGCTTCGCCGTTCTGCTGACGTGGAAGACGCTCGTGCTGATGATGGTCGGGCTGGTGCTCGGCATCTTCGTCGGCGTGCTGCCCGGGCTCGGCGGCCCCAACGGTGTGGCGATCCTGTTGCCGCTCACTTTCACGATGGATCCGACCTCGGCAATCGTGATGCTGTCCTGCATCTACTGGGGCGCGCTGTTCGGCGGCGCAATCACCTCGATCCTGTTCAACATTCCCGGCGAAGCCTGGTCGGTCGCGACCACTTTCGACGGCTATCCGATGGCGCAGCAGGGCAGGGCGGCGGAGGCGCTGACCGCGGCGTTCACGTCCTCCTTCATTGGCTCGCTGGTCGCGGTGCTCCTGATCACCTTCCTTGCGCCGATGATTTCGTCCTTTGCATTGAAGTTCGGCCCGCCCGAGTTCTTCGCGGTTTATCTCCTGACATTCTGCTCCTTCGTCGGCCTCGGCCGCGAGCCCAAGCACAAGACCGTCATCTCGATGTCGCTGGGGCTCCTGCTCGCGGGCGTCGGCATGGATACCGTATCGGGCCAGTTGCGCATGACCTTCGGGTCGGCCGAGCTGCTCCGCGGCATCAACTTCCTTGTCGCCGTCATCGGCCTGTTTGGCATCAGCGAGATCCTGCTGACGATGGAGGAGCGGCTGGCGCTGCGCGGCCACGCGGCGAGCATTTCGCTGCGCGTCGTGCTGAGCGTCTGGAAGGACCTGCCGAAATACTGGGTGACGCTGCTGCGCTCCTCCTTCATCGGCTGCTGGCTCGGCATCACCCCGGGCGGCGCGATCGCGGCGTCCTTCATGGGCTACAATCTCGCCAAGCGCTTCGCCAGGGATCCCGAGAGCTTTGGCAAGGGCCGCATCGAGGGCGTGTTCGCGCCGGAGACGGCGGCGCATGCTTCCGGCACCTCGGCGCTACTGCCGATGCTGGCGCTCGGCATTCCAGGCTCCGGCACCGCGGCGATCCTGCTCGGTGGCCTAATGGTGTGGGGGCTCAATCCGGGCCCGCTGCTGTTCGTCGAACACAAGGATTTCGTCTGGGGCCTGATCGCCTCGATGTATCTCGGCAACGTCGTCGGCCTTGTGCTGGTGCTGACGACGGTGCCGATCTTCGCCTCGATCCTGCGTGTGCCGTTCGCCGCGGTGGCGCCGATGATCGTGGTGTCCTGCGCGATCGGCGCCTATGCCATCCAGAACGCGATGTTCGACATCTGGCTGATGCTGGGTTTCGGTGTCGTCGGCTACGTCTTCAAGAAGATCGGCATTCCGCTGGCGCCGTTCACCCTGGCGCTCGTGCTCGGCAGCCGCGCCGAGGATGCCTTCCGCCTGTCGATGATCGGCTCTGGCGGCGACCTCAAGGTGCTCTGGTCGAACGGTTTGGTCGGCTCGATCACCACGCTGGCGATCGCGCTGCTGTTTTGGCCTGTCATCGACGGTTTGCTCGCCCGCGTCGGATGGACACAGCGAGCCAGGCCTGTGCCGCGCTAGACTAAACGCACCATCGCCTCGGCCAGGAGACGCGGTACCCTCCAGGAGGGTACCGCAACCAAGAGCCTGGGCCTGATCAGCCGTAGAAATTGCTAGCACCGGGCAACGCGCGCGGAGCCATCTTCTGATAAATTCGATGAAGATGACGCCGCCGGAATAACCGACGGCAGCGTTCCGTGTCCAGGATAGGCCGAAGGACAATACCGATATGAACGACCAGACTACGCCTCATGGTTCGCGCAGCACCCTCCTTGCCGTTGAAGATACCGAGTTTCTGCTTCGCGATGAGATGCGATCGATCCGCTTCGCCCTGGAATATGCCAAGGCCGAGCTCGCCCTGCGGGATTGGGGGATTCGTTCGACCATCATCGTCTTCGGCAGTGCGCGTGTGCCGTCGCCGGAGAAGGCCGCGGCGGCGCGTGAAGCGGCGCACACCGACGCCGAAAAGGCGCGGGCGGAAAAGTTGCAGCAGCAATCGGAATTTTACCGGATCGCGCGGGAATTTGGTCGTATCGCTTCTGAGCGCGGCGGCGCTTTCGATCCAAAGAATAGATGGCGCGACAATGTCATCGCGACCGGCGGAGGTCCCGGTATCATGGAGGCGGCCAACCGGGGCGCGTCGGACGTCGGTGCACCAACGATTGGCTTCAACATTACTCTGCCGCACGAACAGGCGCCCAACCCCTATATTACGCCGGAGCTTAGCTTCCGCTTTCACTACTTCGCAATGCGCAAGATGCATCTGGCCATGCGCGCAAACGCCCTGGCCATTTTCCCCGGCGGATTCGGGACCCTGGACGAGATGTTCGAGGTAATGACATTGCAGCAAACCCAGAAGGCGCCGCCGACACCGATCGTGCTCTTCGGCGAGAGCTACTGGCGCAGGATCATCAACTTCGAGGCTCTTGTGGAGGAGGGGATGATTTCCGCGTCCGATCTCGGCCTCGTCGAATTTGCGGAGACCGCGGAAGACGGGTGGGCTTCCTTGAAGCGCCGTGGCTTGCGAGCCACAGCGTGAGCCCGGCTAGCTAGGAAGGAGCAGAGCCCGGCCTTGAGCCGGGCTTTTCGTTGGAGACGTTGAGCGAAGCGCTCACACCACCTTGGCGTTCCTGAGGCCGGTAATCTCGTCGGCGCCGAAACCGAACTCCTTCAGGACCTCCTGCGTCTGCTCGCCGAATTCAGGCGGCCGCGCCACCATCTTGCTGGGCGTACGCGACAGCGTCACGGGCTGGCCGACTAAGCGGATATGGCGGTCTTCGTCGTTCGGCACGTCTTGCGCGATGCCGAGATGCTTGACCTGAGCGTCCTCGAACATCTGGTCGATGGCGTAGATCGGCCCGCAGGGCACGCCGGCCTCGTTGAGTTCACGGACCCAGGTCTCGGTCGACTTCGTCACGGTGCGCTTCTCGATCTCGGCGTTGAGCGCGTCGCGGTTCTTGGAGCGGGAAGGCGCGGTCGCATAATCTGGATGGCTGTAGAGTTCAGGCGCGCCAATCGCCTGCGCGCACCGCTCCCAGATCCGCCCGCCGGTCGTGGCGATGTTGATGTAGCCGTCCGAGGTCCTGAACACGCCGGTCGGAATGCTGGTCGGGTGGTTGTTGCCGGCCTGCTTGGCGACCTCCTTCTCCATCAGCCAGCGCGCGGCCTGGAAGTCGAGCATGAAGATTTGCGCCTGGAGCAGCGAGGTCTGCACCCACTGGCCTTTGCCGGAGACTTCGCGCTCGAGCAGCGCGGTGAGGATGCCCATGGCGCAGAACAGGCCCGCGGTGAGGTCGGCGACGGGGATGCCGACCCGCATCGGGCCTTCGCCCGGCGCGCCGGTGATCGACATCAGCCCGCCCATCCCTTGCGCGATCTGATCGAAGCCCGGCCGCTTGTGATAGGGGCCGTCCTGGCCGAAGCCGGAGATGCTGCCATAGACGATGCGCGGGTTGATCTCGCGCAGGCTCTCATAGTCGATGCCGAGCTTCTTCTTCACGTCGGGCCGGAAATTCTCGACCACGACGTCGGCCCTGGCGGCGAGGCGCTTGAACACGGCAAGCCCGCGCTCATCCTTCAGGTTCAGTGTCATCGCGCGCTTGTTGCGGTGCAAATTCTGGAAGTCCGACCCCCGCCGCGGCCCGCCCGGCTGCTCGCCCCCGGCATCCTCGGTCAGCGCGTCGATCTTGACGACATTGGCGCCCCAATCCGCGAGCTGCCGCACGCAGGTCGGCCCGGACCGGACCCGGGTCAGATCGAGCACGGTGAAGCGGGACAGGGCTTCCGAGGCATGCGGGAAGGGCATCGTGATGGGCTCCGGGGCAGATTGCCGGCCTACCATAGTGCCGAAAGATCATGCGGCAAGACACCATGGGGCAGGTCTGGGCCGGCGCGGATGACGCCTGTCGAAGTGCAGGGCCTGACGGGATTGCTGCACTGCGCAAACCGGGTCAGCGCGACAGGCGCTTCAGCTCGGCGCGGGCCTGCTCGGCCAGCGCGTCATCGCCGTGGCGCGCAATGAAGAGCTCGAACGCCTCCAGCGTTCCCTTCCGGCGGGCGGCTTCGTACTCCTCCGCCACCGCGGCGGAAGGATCGCGGGCCATTGGCATGGAGGGGGCGTGTGCCGCCTTACCGCTTTCCTTGCCGCCGTCGTCCGCATTGGCTTTCCCGACCATGACAGGCTGTTCTCCCATGGGCAGATGATCCGGCCCCGCGAGCACCCCGGACATTTCACTCTCCACTGAAGCCAGTGGACGGCCTTATGGTGCGGCAGGGCGAGCGGAACGACGTCCGTTTCGTCACGGTGGTCAATTGGCGCCGTCTGGGTTAAGCGGTTGAGCTGTGCTCCTCATCACGGACATTGCAGCGTGGGAATCTCATGAACGTGACTGGCCGTCTACGCCGGCTCATCCACGGCTGGTCGGCGAACCTGGTCCAGATGCTGCTCGCCCTGACCCAACAGCTTCTCCTCATTCCCGCGTTCCTGCATTTCTGGAGCAGTGACAGGCTTGCGGCTTGGCTCGCGCTCTATGCGGCCGGAGGCCTCGTCGTCGTCGCCGATGCCGGCCTGCAGCTTCGTACCATCAACCGCTTTCTTGCCTTCAAGTCCTGCGTCGATTGCGACGGACGCACGGCGAGCTTTTACGCACGCATGAGGCGGATCTATCTGGGGATCGTCGTCGTACTCGGCGTGTTGCTGACCGCGGGCACCGAGCTGTTTCCGCCCGCTTCAGTTCTCGGATTTCACGCGACGCCAACTTTCGACACCGCGATGCTCGTGATGACCGTAGGCCCGCTGCTCGCCCTGCCGGCCAATCTCGTCTCCGGCCTCTATCGGGTGCGCGGCAAATACAGTCGCGCCGTCTGGTCGCAAAATGTCGCGCTGCTGCTCGGCCAGATCGGGCAGCTCATCGCAGTTGCCTGGTTCGGCAGCCTGCTCGCGGTTGCGATCGCCTACATCGCGGCGCAGATCCTGTTCGCGCTGTTCCTGACCGTCTACGACGCGCCACGCCAGTTGCCGTTCCTGCAGCGCGGCCGCTCGACCACATCCCCGTCCTGGCGATGGAGCGCTGGGCAGTTCGGCCTTGCGCTTCCGTTCGCCATTGCCAATCTGACCGAGCTCGCGCTTGTCAACGCGCCGATGCTGCTGGTCAGCGCGATGATCGCCGATCGTGTGGCGGTGGCGCAATGGGGCCTGATCCGCGTGATCTCCAGCTTCCTGCGAGGCATCTGCGGCCAGATCACGTTGCCGATCGGCGCGGAGCTCGGCCACGATTATGCGATCGGCGACACGGTGCGGCTGCGCGGGCTCTATGCCTATGGATCGCTGTTCGTCACCGCCGTGGCCAGCCTGATCGTCGGCGGACTGTTGCCGTTCTGGCCGGACTTCTTCGCGCTGTGGACGCATGGCAGCATTCCGAACGATGCCGCGCTCACCGTCACGCTGCTGATAGGCTCCGCCGTCGTCGCGCCCTCGCTGATGGCATTCGTCTTCGCCAATCACAGCAACCGGGGTGATCTCCTGGTCCGGACCAAGGGAGTGCAACTGATCGCCTTCCTGATCCTCTCGGCCCTGCTGATCCCCCGGCTCGGTCCGCTCGGTGCCGCAATCGCGATCGTGGCGAGCGACCTCTTGACCCAGTTCGGAATCCTGACGCTCGTCATCATACGCCAGACGCTCGCCCATCCGCTCCGCCACATGCTGGTCCTGATCGCGGTCATGGTCACGATCATTCTCGGCGGATGGGGGCTCGGATTGGGGATCCGCGCCATGGTGCCGGGAACGGGGCTGCTCCGCTTCCTGGCGGAGTGCGCGATCTGGCTTGCGGTCGTTGCCGTCGCGGCGAGCCCGCTCCTGATGGGGCGGGTACGCAAGCGGGTGCTGGCGGCTGTGCCGAACTAAAGCGCGATGAGATTGGGATGAATCGTCATCGCGCTTTAGGTTGTTGTTCGAGCATGATCTTTCCGGAAAACCGCTGCGCACTTTTCCGGATCATGCTTTAGGGCATTCGGCCGGCGGCCCTTCCGGCTCCGTCATTGCCGCGGACGTCAGTAGATCTGAGGGTAGCGGCGATATCGCAGCCGAATCAGGTGCCGGGCGAGCTGCTGGTGCCCCTCGTCGATCCGCCCGGCGAAATAGGCAAGTCTTTCCTTGCCCGCGATGGCGAGCCGGGCGCGCTCTTCGGCCGAGCCGACCTTGACGATGGCCTTGGCGAGCGATGCGGGATCGTCGTAGTCGAACAGGATAGCGGCATCGCCCGCCTGAGCCTTGAAGGCTTCCGGATAGATCACTGCCGTGCCCACCGCCCACGCCTCCAACGGCGGCAGATTAGTCGGGCCGAAATAGGTGGCCATGACAAGTGCGTTGGCGCCGCGATAGAGGGCGCCAAGCTCGACGGAGGGAACGAAGCCGAGCATGCGAACGGAATCGCCGAGGCCATGCTGCGCGACCAGCGCCTCGAACGCGGCGCGCGCGCCGGGATCGGAGCCGCACAGCACCAGCGTGTGCCGCTCACCCTGGTCCCTGAGCAGGCGCATCGCGAGCAGAATCGTCGCGTGGTTCTTGTGCGACCAGAATTGCGCCGGATAGAACAGATAGCCGGGCTCGAGGCCGTATTTTTTGAGGATCGCGGCGTCGTCGGCCTCGCCGGTCGTGCCTGATCGCGACACATAGAGCGACGGGGAGAACGGGATGCAGACGGCGTGGTCGCGTTCCATGGCGTAGCGCCGGCACAGCATGTCGATCAGTTCGTCGGCGTTGGTGATGACCACCGCGGCCTTGGTGACGGCGCTGCGCCACACGATGTCGCGCCGCTCGAACTGGGCAAACTCGCGCACCTCGTCGAACTCAGGGCTGTCGCGAAAGCAGCCGTCGAAAATCGTGATGATGAACGGCAGCTTGTAGAGCGCAAGGTTCCAGTTTGACGTGGTGGTGAAGTAGACGATGTCGACGCCGGCGCTGCTCAGCTTTTTCTCGAACGGTGCGCAGACGCGCATGGCGTATTGCAGCAGATCGAATGGTCCCAGATATTTGAGGAACAGGAACAGGCGGTCGAGCCAGCCGAGCTTGAGATACACGCTGTTGATGCCGAGATCGGCAAGGATTGCGACGTTGTCGGGCAGCGTCGTGAATACGGTAACGTCCAGATCGGCGGTCTTTGCCCAGTCGCGCATCCACAGAATGTCGGTGAGCGACTGCTGAAAACCTCCGCCCACGTCGAGCGGCAGCTCGAGGAAAATGCCGACGTGATAGCGTTTCACGGCCGCGCGGCCTTTCTCGCGATCGAATAGGCGGCCCAGTCCTTCGCGTTCGGCGCGGCGTCGGAGAGCCAGGCATGGCTGTCGGCCGGCTCGAACCCACAAAGTCTGAGCGAGGCTTCAACCTCGAAGGGGAACCAGTAGCGCATGCGATGGGTCTCGTCGACGCGCCGGATCGTCGAGCTATCGGTGTCTTCGCAGAACAGGGTGTAGTTCACGAGCACCGTCGCTTTCGGCTCGTCATGCTCCGATTGCGCGATCCGGGTCAGACGCAGCGGTGCCTGCTCGATGACCTTGACGCGCGTCTCCACGCCTTGGGCCAGCACGGCGCCGCCGTACCAGTAGTCGAAGAAGAACACTCCGCCGGGCTTCAACGCCGCGCAAGCGGTGCGGAAAAGTGCCTCCAGCTGCTTATGGTCGTTCTGATAGCTTGCGACGTGAAACAGCGACACGACCGCGTCACAGTCGCGCTCCGGACCGGCTTCGCAGGCGTCACCCTGCCGGAAGGGAATCTTCAGACCGGCCTGCGCGGCGCGCGCGCTCGCCCTGGCTATCATGTCGGCGCTGAGATCGACTCCGGCGACTTCCCAGCCGCGGCGCGCGAATTCGATCGCATGCACGCCCGTGCCGCAGCCGAGATCGAGAAGTTTGCCCGACGGGATGCCGTGGTCGCGCAAACGGCCTTCGACGAAGTCGACCTCCGCGGCGTAATCCTTGTCCCGGTAGAGGAGGTCGTACCAGGGCGCGTAGTCCGCAAACACGCTCACGCCAGGATCTCCCTGAGCGCCTGAGCGGACCGGGCGATCTCGTCGTCGGTCAGCGCCAGCCCGCTCGGCAGATAGAAGCCGCGGCGGGCAATGCGCTCCGCGATCGGATGCTGTTCGTTCAACATGAAGCCCATGCGCCGCAGCACCGGTTGCTCGTGCATGCACCAGAAGAACGGCCGCGTGCCGATGCCCTTCTCAGCCAGACGTCGCATCGCCTCCTTGGCATCGAAGGGGACGTCGTCGTTCAGGACGACGCCATAGACCCAGTAGATGTTGTCGGCATAGTTGGTGCGGGGAACGGGGCGGCGGACGCGGTCGACGTTCTCGAGGTGGCTGTCGTAGAGGCGGCCGATGCGACGCTTGGTCTCGACGGTCTGCGGCAGGCGCTCGACCTGGGCGACGCCGAGCGCGGCCTGAAGGTTGGTCATGCGCGCGTTCCAGCCCAGCTCCTCATGGATGAAGCGCTGCTGCGGCTGGAAGCAAAGGTTGCGAAGGCTGGCGAGGCGATCGGCAAGCGCATCGTCGTCCGTGAGGATCATGCCACCTTCGCCGGTCGTGACGTGCTTGTTGGGATAGAAGCTGAAGGTCGAGACGTCGCCAAAGCTGCCGCAGGGCGCGCCGCGATAGGTCTGGCCGTGCATTTCGGCGGCGTCTTCGATCACCTTGAAGCCGCGCTTGCGCGCAAGCTCGAGGATCGGGTCGAGATCGACCGGCAGGCCGTAGATGTGGACCAGCATGATGGCGCGCGTGCGCGGCGTGATCGCTGCCTCGACGCCTTCGATCGTCATGTTCCAGGTTGTGGGATCGCAATCCACCGCAACGGGAATGAGGCCCGCCCTCACCACGGCCGCTGCGCAACTGATGATGGTGAAGGTCGGGATGATGACCTCGTCACCCGGCTCGAGACCCAGTGCATGGACGGCGATGTCGAGCGCGACGGAGCCATTGGTGACGGCAACGCCGTGTCGCCGTCCGGCGGCGCTCGCCATCGCTTCCTCGAAGCGCTTGATGAACGGGCCTTCCGACGAGATCCATCCGGTGCGGATGCACTCAGCGAGGTATTCGGTCTCTTTACCGTCGAGGAGCGGCGTGTTGACTGGAACGAAGGCAGGACTCACAGCGCAGGACCTTTGACCCGTATCTCGGACGCCGGTACCTCGGGAAAACGTGTCTTGTCGTTCTCACCGGCATACGGGCCTTGCTTGATCTCGAACATCTCGATCGGCTCGATGACGTGGAAGCCGTGCGCGCCGCTGCTGAGCAGGATGATGTCGCCGGCGCCAAGCATGCGGCTCTCCAGATATTCCTCGGCCTCGGTGTAGAAATCGACCTGCAGCTTGCCCTTCTGGATGAGAAGGACTTCCTGCGTAAAATGGACCTCCCGCGTCACCTTGTTATGACGATGGGGGGCAATGCTCTTGCCCTGCGGATGGCTCATGAAGGCGAGCTGCTGCGAGAGTTCGGGCGAGGAGAAGAAGGTGATGCCCGGCTCGCGGAACGAGGCGCGAACGATGATCGCGTAGAGCTGCTCGCCGAATCTGACATGTTCGACGTGTTCCATCCGGGCCCTCAACAAAAACGCTGGAATTATAGTGACATAGCGTCCCTATGTGCGTCACATTGGCTATTTTGGCCCGCACCGTCAAGGGCGGAGGGCTCGCGCCGCGACGCGCCGGTTTCAACCCGTAAGGCGAAGGATGTCGTCGATCCGCTGCCTGAACGTGTGGGTCGAAAGCGTCCGCGCCTGGCCTGCCGCGGCGATCGCGTCGCGGTCGTCATCGTTTGCCAGATAACGATCGATCATCGAAAGGCAGTCGTCGACAGAGCGCCAGGCAGCGACCTCGCGGCCTTCGTCGAATAGGGTGTGAAGATTGTCCTTGAAGTCGGTCAGGAGGAAGGTCCCGACGCCGGTCGCCTCGAACAGGCGCGCGTTGCCGGCCTCGCGGCCGGCTTGGTCGATATGCGAGTTGAGCGTTACGCGCGAGGCCCGAAGCGCCTGGTACATCTCCACGCCCCAGACCTCGCCCTGATAGCAGCGGTGCAGCGGCGAGGAGGCGGGCAGCGTATGTAGGCCGCTGCCGAACAGCTTCAGATCGTAACGGCGGGCGACCGCCTCGAGCTGCGCCACCCGCTGCTGGTGATCGGCCGAGATCGCGCCAACGAACGACACGTCGATGTTGCGCGGCGGCGCGGGCGGAAGGATGTCGAGGACCTCTGGCTCAAATGCCAGGTGGATCATCTCGGAGCGCGCGCCCTGGGCCCGGAAGGAATCGACCACGGCCGATATCTGCGAGATCAGGAGATCGTAGGCCGACCAGTCCTGGCCGCGCGACGGCAGGATGCCGACCTGGCCGAGCAGGATGGGGCGGCCGATCTGCTTGATACGGCGCGCCAAGCGCGCGTCGACGTGGAAGAGATCCTGGTTCAGTACGAGGTCCGGCTTTAATTCCTCGATCTGGGCCAGCAGGATCTGCTCCGACTGGGTGTCGAGGCGTGGGCTCAATCCGATCTTGCGCGCAAGCGGCCTCAGAACCGGCTTGAATGGCGCGACAGTGCGTTGCAGCCATCCGGGAACCGTGTCGCGCACGGTCGCGCCGGGCGGGGGGCGGTGGCGTCACATCGAGGCCGTGCTCGCGCGCCCAGGCCGTCTGCAGCCAGGCGTTGTTGACGTGGATGTTGGCCGCCGTGTGCCCGAGTTTCTCGAAATTGCGCGAGTAGAAATCGGCAACACCGAATAGACTGGCATTGCGCGCGGCCATTTGCGCCGCGTAAGGCGCGCCGGCAAGATCGGGGGCGCGACGGTACAGCCAGGCGAGGAAACGCGGATAGTCGGCGTTGAGGATGAGAACGCGCACGGTCTAGGTCTTGCTTACTCGTCAGCTTTTATTTCAACCCTATGATGACCAAACTAGTGCATCACCACTACCGGGGAGCCGAACTCGAATTTCCGCTTCGGCGAAGAGTAATGCAAGGCTGGCAAAGGCCACAAGGAAAAATAACCGACAAGGCGTCGCTAGTCTGTCTTACCGTCTTCAGAAGATGCTCGGCGTGGGCGCCTCTCGCAGCGGCAGATTTGCGCATGGCCTGGTGCTCTCTAGTGACAGTACGGATCCCATAACAAACGAATGATCGAATTGGTTGGTCAATCCTCAAAGGTGATGCGCTTTAGCAAGTCCACGGCCTCATCCAATTTAGAAAGTCACAAGTAGCCTCAAAACAACCGCTGTCGGATCGCCGACTTTTTCGGATCTCATGCTGCTCTTCCGGAATGAGCCCTCATCCAGGTCTTCTTCGATATCAGGCCGATGGAGAGCCACATTGTAAGCGTTGGCTCCGACGGTAAGGTCGTAAACCATCGGATACCGCGTCGGCCCGCCGTGCGGCAGGTGGAGGCCGTAGACGACCAAACATCCGTCCGTTAACCAACGAATGGCTACTTGTGTCAGAGCTTGAATAAAGTCGGATGGATCAAAGAAACCGTTCGGCCCGACGTAGGCGAAGATGCTCAGCGTAATCTCGCACTGATCATATTTCTAAGCTCTGGTTGATGAAGGTTGGATGAAAATCGCGAGGATGCCAACCGAAATCTCGTGCAGCGTCGCTTGAGTCGAATGCTAGATCCTCCGACATCCGGCTTCCCATCGCCGACGTCGCGCCGGGGAGGAAAAGTGCCGCAGTTGAAAACGCTAGCTTCCAGACCGGAATCGGCACGGAAATGGCCCGGCGGGGCAGGCCCACGCCGTCAAATACGCGCCCCACCATCTCGGCATAGCTGAGCGTCTCCCCGCCCGGAACGTTGTATATCTTTCGCGCCGTCTCCGGGGTGCGACTCACCTTCGCTGCCGCTTCGGCGAGATCATTGCCATGGACCGGCTGTCGCAATCCATTCCCCTTTCCGGCAAGGGGAAAGAAGTGGAAGCGCTGAATGAAATGGGCTATTCGCGTGACATTTTTATCGAGGCCTTCGACATAGATGAGTGTGGGTCGCAAGATCGTCCAAGCGATGTCGCGTTGCTCGCAGAATTCGATGAGCCGCTGCTCCCCCTCGATGAATTGCCGCGCGGCGGTCCGCTCGTGCTCGACCTTGGATTGCTGTTTGCTACTGGCACTGGTCGATGAAAATGCCACGATGCGGGTAACGTCATTCGCGACAAGAACGTCGAGGGATGCCGCGAATAGATGCAGCGGTCCGGTGGAATAGATCGTTGTGATCGGCGGAATCTTGTCGCGAAGTCCGTCAAGGTTTTGAAGATCAGCAGCAATCCATTTGCCCTGCGAACCGTTTTCCGGAGGACTTCTGCAGAGGCCGGACACGGTTGCCCCTCGTGCCGACAGTCCTTCCATGAGAAACCGTCCAACTAGGCTCGTTGCTCCAATGACGAGAGCATTTTCGTAGGACATCGTTGCCTGGAACCTTCTACATGTCTTCCATTGCCGCAGACCGTTTGATGTCGTCGCGCTAGGCTGTTTAACGTGGGGCGCGTGCTCAAGAAACCGATGTCTAAAGGAAGTGCGCCGATTTGGATCGCTATCAAGCTGGGCCCATAATCGCCGAATAAATCGTGTTGTGCAATTCTCAATTCAAACGGGGCACGGGCCAGCGTGCGCGGCTGGCGGCCTGGCTGTTTTGGCTGATCTGAGTTTGCCTGATACCTGTTTGGACCGTGTTTTTGACAGGGTTTACAGGGAGGCCCTGTTCGTCGCTGTCAATGCCGCCCTCTGGCTCTGGACGTTGCTCGTGTCCTATTCGCCAGCCAACCCATTGACCTCCTTGCACAATACATCCGAGAAAACAATGGCCGCCGCTTTCGAAGTTTGCGTTGCTCCTAGTATCTCGTCACAGAGGTTTTGACTCTTTGAGTTCGGCCTAATTTGGCGGCGGGTTTGGGGTAGGCACGGCCCATTTTGGCTCGGGCTTTTTCGGTTGTGAACATCCATTTGATGCGGGCGCGTTCGGCATTGCGCCGCTTCTGCCAGGCCGCGGTTTCGGCGACGAGCCGGGCGTAGCTGTCGATGCGCCGATCGAGGCATTGGCGGGCCAGGACGCCGATCTCGATCTCGACCTTGAGCCAGCTGGCATGCTTGGGGACGTAGTGGAACTCCAAACGGCGCAGTATGCGTCGTGCTTCGTCGGCCGAGAAGGTCTGGTACAGCGCGCCGGGTGAATGGGTCGACAGGTTGTCGAGCACCACGCGAATGCGCTCCGCTGCAGGATAATGCAGGTCGGTGAGTTCGCGCATGCAGGCGGCGAAGTCCTCTGCGGCCCGGCGCTCGGTGACCTTCACCTTGCGCCAGGGGCGGTTCACATCGAGGAAGACAAACAGGTTGGCCGTGCCGTTGCGCCGGTACTCGCAGTCGAAGCGCTCGAGCTGGCCCGGCTTGGCGGGGATCGGCTGGCGCACCTCGCCGATGAGTTGGATCGGGCTCTCGTCGAAGCAGACCACCGGGTGCTTCGGGTCGGGTGCCTCGGCATAGAGATCAAGCACATCCTCCATGCGGGCGACGTAGTCGGCATCGACTTGGGGAATGCACCACATATCCTTGCGCCATGGCTTCAAGTCGTTTTCGGCCAAACGCCGGCGCACGGTTTCCCGCGAGAGGCTGGCGTGCTCGGTGAGCCGGACCAGCTCACCGGCCAACAGCTCCAGCGTCCAACGCGCGCGCCCTGCGGGTGGATTCGAGCAGGCGGTCGCCACCAGCAGGGCTTCCTCCTTGCCGGTGAGCTTGCGCTCTGCTCCGGGGCGCGCGTCTTCGCTCAGCGCTCGCTCCAGGTTGCCTTCGACAAAGCGCCGCTTGGTCCGGTAGACCGTCGAGCCGCCAACCCCGACACTTGCGGCGATCTCCTCGTCGCCGATGCCAGCGTCGGCCGCCGGCAGGATCTGGGCTCGCTTGAGCTTGCGCGCCGCCTGCTTGCCACCGCTCATGAGGTGCATGAGTTCTGCGCGCTCGCTTTGGTTCAATTCGACCCGATGGCGTACATTCATCCGTGCCTCCTCGTGTTGAGGCACGGATCACCAGCTGAATCGGATGGCCGGCGTGAGTCGCTCGGGAAAAACCTTCACCGCCAAGCAGGG
>NZ_LGHL01000168.1 GCF_001908205.1 Bradyrhizobium sp. NAS80.1 | reverse complement strand
GCCCTCGGCGGCACGGGCGGTAGCCCGGCGGAACGCATCGCCGCTGCCGCTGCTACGGGCGCCGCCACCGGGGCGCGAGGCCTCGCGGGCCCGCTGGGCGGCCTCCGATTCGACCTTACGGACGGCCTCTTCCAGCGACAGCCGTTCGCGGGTGATCTCGGATTCGGAGAGCGGCGGCTGCACGCTGCGCAGCTGCGCGATCAACGCCGTGCGCGCCCGTTCATAGAGCGCGCGACGGCTTTCGCCGGGAGCGTTGGGGTCCAGGGCGGCAATAGCGCGGGCGATCAGCGGGTAGTAATCAGCCATTTCTACTCAACTATACGCGCGTCCCGGTAAGAGATCGTTAAGCCTCAAACGGATTTTGCACCAGGATAGTATCCTCGCGTTCGGGGCTGGTGGAAAGCAGTGCGACCGGGCACCCTACTAATTCCTCGATCCGGCGGACATATTTGATGGCCTGGGCCGGCAGGTCGGCCCAGGACCGCGCATTGGCGGTCGGCTCCTTCCAGCCCTCGATGGTCTCGTAGATCGGCTCGACCCGGGCCTGGGCGCCCTCGCCGGCCGGGAAATGGTCGATCTCCTTGCCGTCGAGCTTGTAGCCGGTGCAGACCTCGATCGAATCGAAGCCGTCGAGGATGTCGAGCTTGGTCAGCGCCAGGCCGTTGATGCCACAGGTCCGGACCGCCTGGCGGACCAGCACGGCGTCGAACCAGCCGCAGCGGCGGGGACGGCCGGTGTTGGTACCGAACTCGCGGCCGCGCTCGCCGATCTTGCGGCCGATGTCGTTGTCCTGCTCGGTCGGGAACGGTCCCTGGCCGACGCGGGTCGTATAGGCCTTGCACAGCCCGAGCACATACCCGACCGCGCCCGGTCCGAGGCCGGCGCCGGTCGCCGCCTGCGCCGCCACCGTGTTGGACGAGGTAACGTAAGGATAGGTGCCGTGATCGACGTCGAGCAGCGCGCCTTGCGCGCCCTCGAACAGCATGCGCTTGCCCTCGCGCCGCTTGATGTCGAGCAGCCGCCACACCGTCTCGGCATAGGGCAGCAGCTGCGGCGCCAGCGCGCTCAGTTCCTTCAGGATCTCCTTGCCGTCGAACTCCGGCAGGTTGAGGCCGCGGCGCAATGCGTTGTGGTGAGCAAGGAGCCGGTCGATCTTGTGCGGGAGCGTGTCGAGGTCGGCGAGGTCCATCAGGCGGATGGCGCGGCGGCCGACCTTGTCCTCATAGGCCGGGCCGATGCCGCGGCGGGTGGTGCCGATCGCGGTCGCCGCGCTGGCGGATTCGCGATGCGCGTCGAGCTCGCGGTGCAGCGGCAGGATCAGGGTGACGTTCTCGGCGATGCGCAGATTGTCCGGCGAGACCGCGACGCCCTGCGCCCGCAGCTTGGTGACCTCGTCGAGGAAAGCCTGTGGATCGAACACCACGCCGTTGCCGATCACCGACAGCTTCTGGTCGCGCAGCACGCCGGACGGCAACAGCGCGAGCTTGTAGGTCTTGCCGTTGATGACCAGCGTGTGGCCAGCGTTATGGCCGCCCTGGAAGCGAACGACGATGTCCGCCTGCTCCGACAACCAGTCGACGATCTTGCCCTTCCCTTCGTCGCCCCACTGGGCGCCGACGACGACAACGTTGGCCATTCGCGGGTAATCCCTATTCAATCTGTCCCTAAGAGGCATGATCCTCGCGGAAAACCGGTGCCCACTTTTCCGGGATCATGTCTGCGCCCAGCCTAATCCGCGGCCCAAGGCCGCTCGCACGCGAGGCAGTCAACCGGATAAAGGAAGCAGCCTCTCTAGGCAAGCAAGAAGGGGGCTTTTTCGGGGCCCAGGGCCCGGCTCAAGCCTTTGATATACCCTTAAAATCTTGCAACATTCGCGGTCGGCAGGCGGCCGGATTGACCCGTATCAACCGTTCCGCCCCGCGATTGCGCCAAGGGATGGCTGTCACCTTCGCAGCTTACCTTCCGCCGCCGAGCCGCCCTCGATTTCGGAACACCGTGACCAAGCCATTGAACAGCCAGGCGAGCCATTTCTGGCGTACGTCGAGTGAAGCGCTCTGCGCGCAGCTCGGCTGCTCCTTGCAGGGCCTGACCGCGACGGAAGCGGCCGAACGCCTCGCCCGCTTCGGCCCGAACAGCGACGCGCCACCGCGCATCGAGGGCGCGGCGCGCGCGATCCTGCGCCGGCAGCCGCTATCGCTGATCCTGCTGGTGGCCGGCTTCATCTCGATGCTGACCGGCGACGGGATCGGCGGGCTCATCATTGTCCTGATTCTCGCACTCTCGATCGGGCTCGACACCATCCAGGAGGGCCACGCGGTCCGAGCTGCCGAGATCCTCCGTCGCTCGGTGGCGCTCAAGGCCGAAGTCAGGCGCGACGGCACCTTCCGCGAGGTCGACGTCGATCAGGTCGTGCCCGGCGACGTCCTGCGCGTCCGCTCCGGCGACATCATTCCGGCGGACGCGCTGATCCTGGAGAGCACGGCCTTCACCGCGGGCGAAGCCGCGCTCACCGGCGAGCCATATCCGGTGCCCAAGCGCGCCGGCGCCGCCACCGACCCAGACGACACCTCGAATGCGCTGTTCCGCGGCGCGGTGGCGCAAACCGGCGAGGCGATCGCGCTCGTCGTCAGGACTGGTCGGGACACCGTGTTCGGAGCGGCGGCCTCCGCGCTTGCCGAAGCGCAGGCGCCCTCGCCTTTCGAGCGCAACCTGCGCGAGTTCGGCCTCGTGATCGCGCGCGCCACGCTGGCGCTCGTGCTGGTCGTGCTCACCGTCCGTGTCGTGTTCGGCCGCCCGGTGCTGGACTCGCTGCTGTTCGCGGTCGCGCTCGCTGTCGGGCTGACGCCGGAACTGCTGCCGATGATCACCACGGTGACGTTGTCGCGGGGCGCGCTGCGCATGGCCGGTCGCAAGGTGATCGTGAAGCGGCTTGCCGCGATCCACGATCTCGGCGCCATGACCGTGCTGTGCACGGACAAGACCGGCACACTGACATCGGCAGAGATCACGCTCGCCAGGAGCCTCGATGCCGCCGGCAAGGACGACGACCGCGCCGCGCAGCTCGGCGCCATCGCGGCATCGCTCGGCGGCGATCGCGGCTCGCTCGATGCCGCCCTCGTTGCGGGCCGGCCGGACGCCGCCCAAGGCTGGACGCTGGCCGGGCGACAGGCATTCGACTTCTCGCGCCGGCTGGGATCCGTGCTCGCGACCGGCCCCGAAGGCACGCGGCTGATCGTCAAGGGCGCGCCGGAAGCCGTGCTCGAATTGTGCACGATGGACGGGAGCGCGCGCGCCGCGGCGATGGCGCGCGTGCATGCGCTCGCCAGCGAAGGCCTGCGCACTGTGGCCATTGCCTCGCGGATGTGGCGCGGACCGCTGCGTGAGGTCGAGACGGACGACGAGACCGATCTCGCCTTCGAAGGCTTTTGCGCCTTCGCCGATCCGCCGAAGCCGACGGCCGCAGCCACAATCGCCCGGCTCGCGGCGAGCGGTGTGAGCCTGAAGATCCTCTCGGGCGACGATCCCGTGGTGGTGAAGCGGCTCGCGGGCCTGGTCGGGCTCAACGCCGAGCGCGTGCTGTCGGGGGCTGACATTGCCGGGCTCAGCGACGAGGCGCTCGCCGTGCAGGTCCGCTCCGTCGATGCGTTCGGCCGGCTCGCGCCGGACCAGAAATCGCGCATCGTGAAGGCGCTGCAAGCGGGCGGCGAGGTGGTCGGCTTCCTCGGCGACGGCATCAACGACGCACCCGCCTTGAAAGTGGCCGATGTCGGGCTGTCAGTCGACGGCGCGACCGGCGTGGCGCAAGCCGCCGCCGACATGATCCTGCTGGCCTCGGATCTCGAGGTCGTCGCCGACGGCGTCGAGGAAGGCCGGCGCACCTTCGCGAACATCCTCAAATATGTCCGCATGGGCGCGAGCTCGAACTTCGGCAACATGCTGTCGATGGCGGCCGCCTCGATCGCGCTGCCGTTCCTGCCGATGCTTCCGACGCAGATCCTGCTCAACAATCTGCTCCACGATCTCTCCGAGCTCGGCATCCCCTTCGACCGCGTTTCGGCCCAGGCGACGGCGCAGCCGCAGGTGTGGAGTATGTCGCACCTGGTGCGCTTTGCCGCGATCATGGGACCGCTGTCGTCCGTATTCGACTTTCTGACCTTCGGCGCGCTGCTGTACCTGTTCAAGGCCTCGCCGGACGAATTCCGCACTGCCTGGTTCGTCGAATCGATGGCCACGCAGATCTTCGTGATCTTCATCATCCGCACCAACGAGCGGCCCTGGCGCAATTGGCCCGATCTGGTGCTCGCGGCCTCCTCGCTGATCGCCCTGCTCGTCGCGATGGTCCTGCCGTTCACACCGCTTGGCGCCTGGTTTGGCTTCGTCGCCCCGCCGCCGATCATGATGGCCGGCATCGCACTTCTCGTCGTCGTCTATCTCGCCTGCGCCGAG
Source organism: Bradyrhizobium sp. NAS80.1 (assembly GCF_001908205.1). Lineage (GTDB taxonomy): Bacteria > Pseudomonadota > Alphaproteobacteria > Rhizobiales > Xanthobacteraceae > Bradyrhizobium. The sequence goes on along the minus strand of NZ_LGHL01000168.1, from coordinate 35,413 downwards.
CTGCTGAAGCCGCTAGCGATCCGCACGGGGCGCAAGGGTTGAGGTTCCGCCGTATCGCGCGCGCATGGACGCGATGCGCCTCGCCCCATTGATATCGGGCATATTTCCGTGTCTTTGGGCAGGCCGGGCTATCAGCCGGCCCGGATCTCACCGGGCCGGGGCATCGGCGCACTCGACGCAGGGCCACAGCAATCACAATGTCCGCCACCGGCCAGACCAGGGGCGCCGAATCATCCGCCCATAGCTGGATCGCCAACCAGCCTTATGTGCTGCTCAGCGTCACCGCGCTGTGCTGGGCCGGCAATGCCATTGTCGGGCGGCTGGCCGCCGGCCACATCCCGCCGGTCACGCTCTCGATCCTGCGCTGGACCTTCGCCTTCCTGCTGGTGCTGCCGTTCGCCTGGAAACATCTCGCACAGGACTGGCCTGCGATCCGCGGCAAGCTCGGCCTGATGATCCTGCTCTCGATCACCGGCATCGGCGCCTTCAATACGCTGCAATATTGGGCGCTGGAGCATACGCAGGCGCTCAACACTCTCCTGCTGCAGTCGGCCGCGCCGCTGGTCGTGGCGCTGTGGTCGCTGGTCATCCTGGGCGTCCGGCTCACCGCGGCGCAGGCGTTCGGCGTGCTGCTGTCGATGTGCGGCGTGCTGACGATCCTGCTGCATGGCGATTTCACCACGCTGTCGAACATCGAGTTCAACAAGGGCGACCTGATCTTCATCGTCGCGCTTGTCATCTTCGCGCTCTATTCGGTACTGACGCTGAAGCGCCCGCCGATGCACGGCCTGTCGTTCCTCGCCTTCACTTTCGGCGCCGGCGCCGCCTGTCTCATCCCGCTGGAGATCTGGGAGCTGTCCGCGCGCCCCGTGATGAAGCTCGACGGGCCGAACCTGCTCACCCTGTTCTATGTCGCGGTGTTTCCGTCGACGCTCGCTTATCTCTGCTTCAATCGCGGCGTACGCCTGATCGGCGCCAACCGCGCCGCACCGTTCTTCCACATCGTGCCGGTGTTCGGCTCGATCATGGCGATGGCGTTTCTGGGCGAACACCCGCAAGCCTTCCACTTCATCGGCTTCGCGCTGGTGCTGTCGGGCGTGTTCGTGGCGTCAAGGAAGCAGGCGACTTAAGCCTTTACAACGGGCTGGCCGGTCTTCCTTCTCCCCTTGTAAGGGGAGAGGGAAAGGCACCGCGCCGCGCGACAGAGCGCGCGCTACTTCGTCTTGAACTTGCTGTAGGCCTCGCTCGTCGCGATGATCACATGCTCGGCGCAGCCGTTGACGCGATGTGGATCGGCCTGTGTCTCGTAGGCTTCCGACGTCATCATGTCGAGGAAGGCCGCGACCGTGGGATAGTAGACCAGCGCCAAAAAAATCCCAGTCGTTGCCATCGTGCGGGCCGAGCGCGACCGTCTTGGCCTCGCCGGTCCAGAGCAGCGTGCCGCCGCGTGCCCTGATCATGGGCACCGTGATCGCGCTGTAACGGAGATAAGCGTCCCAGCCGGACCCGTCGCCGTCGCGCGAGCGCGCGTGGAAGCGCATCAGGTTCAGCATCACCACCGGTGCCTTCGGATCGAGCTGCTCCAGGCCCTCGATGTTCAACATATTAACCGCCAAAAGCGCCTCCTCGGGTCATGCCTGCATTGTAGCATTGCGGCGGCGTGACTTGTGTCACGACTGGAATCCGGCGCAAGGTCATATGTGACGCCAATGACGATTGCCTCGCCCGCGCCATCAGCCTCTAATCCGGCCAGTTGGCTCAATAACCAGCCTTATCTGCTGTTGAGCCTGAGCTCGCTGTTCTGGGCCGGCAACATCGTGCTCGCACGCCATGTCGGCGCGCATGTGCCGCCGCTGACGGTGACCACGATCCGCTGGTTCGGCGTGTTCCTGATCCTGCTGCCGTTCTCGTGGCCGCATCTGAAGCGCGACTGGCCCGCCTTGCGCAAGAGCCTGCCCTTGATGCTGTTCCTGTCGCTGGTGGGCTTTGCCTTCAACAACGCGATCTCGTACTGGGCCATGCAATACACGGAGGCGCTGAACGCGCTGCTGATCCAGTCCGCCGGACCGCTGTTCGTGGCGCTGTGGTCACTGGTGCTGTTCGGCGTGCGCCTGACCGGCGCGCAGCTCGCCGGCATTGCGATCTCGCTCGCGGGCGTGCTGATCATCATTCTGCGGGGCGATCTGGCCGCGCTCGCGAGCATCAGCTTCAACAGGGGCGACATCATGTTCGCGTCCTCGCTGGTGGCGTTCGGAATCTACTCCGCCTTCATCCCGCGCCGGCCGAAGGTTCATCAGCTCTCCTTTCTCTCCTTCACGACCTGCTGCGGCGCGACGATGCTGCTGCCCATGGCAGTCTGGGAGGCCTGGAGCGGCAGCGTCCTGCAATTCGACACGGTGACGCTGGCAACGCTCGGCTACATCCTGATCTTCCCCTCGACGCTCGCCTATCTCTTCTTCAATCGCGGCGTAGCGCTGATCGGGCCGAACCGGGCAGCGCCGTTCTTCCATCTGGTCCCGGTGTTCGGTTCGGCAATGGCGATCGTGCTGCTCGGCGAAAAGCTCCAGCCGTTTCATCTGATCGGCTACGCGCTGGTGCTCGCCGGTGTCGTGATCGCCTCGAGGCAGGGCTCGGCGGTAAAATAATTCCGGAGAGTTAACGTTGCACCGGATCTCGTGTCCCGGACGCGGCGCGGCATGCAATGACGCGACGCAGAGCCGGGACCCAGATTGCCGCAGCATGGGCCCGGTTCAGCAGCGCATCACCATAGCGCGCCGAAGACGCGCGTAAACGCGCTTGTGGTGCTGCGCTGCGCCCGCGGCACGAGACCTGGGCGACAAACTCACGCCTTCCGATTCCAACGAGGAGCAGCTAGGTTCCCCACCAACGAAAAAGAGGGAACGTCCAAACATGCTGTCAGCGTTGATTCGAAACCTGCGCGCCATCCGCACAGCCGCGCTTTGTCTCGCCGCCGCGTCCGCCGCACAGGCCGACACCTATCCCAGCCGCAACATCACGCTGGTGCTCCCGTTCGCAGCCGGCAGCGGCACCGACACCACCACCCGCCTGATCTCGCAGCATCTGTCGCAGGCGCTTGGCGTCGGCATCGTGATCGAGAACAAGGCCGGCGCCAACGGCATGATCGCCGCGACTTATGTCGCGCGCTCGGCACCCGACGGCTACACGCTGCTGGTGACAACAAACACCACGCATTCGGCCAATCCCTATCTGCTCAAGAGCCTGACCTACGATCCGGTCAAGGATTTCACCCCGGTCGCGCGTACCGGCGACCTGCCCTTCATGCTGGTCGTTCATCCCGACGTGCCGGCCAAGACCGTCGGCGAGCTCGTCGCCTATGGCAAGGCCAATCCGGGCAAGCTGAGCTACGCCTCGGGCTCGTCCTCGGCGATCGTGTCGGGCGCCACCTTTGGGCGCAATGCCGGGCTCGACCTGCTGCACGTGCCCTACAAAAGCTCGCCGCCGGCGCTCAACGACGTCATGGGCGGCCGCGTCTCGATGATGTTCGTGGACATCCTGACCGGCCTGCCGCATGTCAACGGCAACGCGCTGCGCGCGCTCGCGGTCACCACCAAGGAGCGCTCGCCGCTGGTGCCGAACCTGCCCTCGATGCAGGAGGCCGGCGTGCCGGACTTCGACATCTCGTCGTGGCAGGGCTATTTCGGGCCGGCCGGCATGCCGAAGGAGATCGTGACGCGGCTCAACGCCGAGATCAGGAAGATCGTGGAGAAGCCGGAGATCAAGGCCCAGCTCGCCACGCTCGGCATGGACGCCTTCTCCGGCACGCCGGAGGAGCTCGGCACGTTTGTGAACGAGCAACTCGTGCTGTGGGAAAAGCTGATCAAGAACGCGGGGATCGAGAAGCAGTAAAGGCAGTCTCGTGTCCCGGACGCGGCGCGGCATGAAATGACGCGACGCAGAGCCGGGACCCAGAACGCTGCAACATGGGCCCCGGTTCAGCAGCGCATCACTGGCGTGCTGCGCTGCGCCCCGGGCACGAGACCTGTGGCTGCGAAAACGCACATGCCCGGGACAAGCCCGGGCATGACGAGTTCGTAGATTGTAACGTCCCTGTGCGCGGCTTACGCCGCACGCACCTTGGCGAGGAAGCCGTCGACGGCGCTGCGCAGTGCGCCGGACTGGTTGTCCAGCTCGCGGGCATTGGTGAGCACGTCGGTGGCCGCGCTACCGGTCGCTTCCGCGGCCGAGGTGACGCTGCCGATATGGGCGTTGATCTCGCTCGAGCCGGCGGCGACCGACTGGATGTTGCGGGCGATCTCGCGAGTGGCTTCGCCCTGCTGCTCGATCGAGGCTGAGATGCCGGCGGTGATCTCGCTCATCTCGGCGATCGTCTGGGTGATGCCGGAGATGGCCGCGACCGCGTCGCTGGTCGAGGTTTGCATCGCCGCCACCTGGGCGGAGATTTCCTCGGTCGCCTTCGCGGTCTGGTTGGCGAGCGCCTTGACCTCGGAGGCGACGACAGCGAATCCGCGACCGGATTCGCCGGCGCGCGCAGCTTCAATGGTGGCGTTGAGCGCCAGCAGGTTGGTCTGCGCCGCGATCGAATGGATCAGCTTGACCACCTCGCCGATCTTCTCGGCGCCGGAGGAGAGCACCTGAACAGTGGCGTTGGTGCGCTCGGCGTCGTTGACGGCCTTGCTCGCAACCTCGGTCGAGCGCGTGACCTGACGGGAGATCTCCGCAACCGAGCTCGACAGCTCTTCGGCGGCGGCGGCAACCGTGCCGACATTGCCGGAGGCTTTTTGCGAGGCTGCACCGACCGTCGCCGCGCGCGACGACGCGTCGCTCGCGGTTGCGGTCATGGACTGCGCCGTGCTCTGCATGCCGGCCGCGGCCGAGGAGACCGAGCGGACGATGCCGTTGACGCTGCGTTCGAAGTCGTTGGCGATGCCCTCCATGGCGCTGCGACGTTCCGCCGCGGCGCGCTCCTTGGCTTCCGCATCGGTCTTCTCGAGGTCACGGATACGAACCGCGTTGTCTTTGAAGATCTGGACGGTCGAAGCCATCGCGCCGACCTCGTCGCCGCGGCCGACGCCGGGGATGTCGCCCTCGAGCTTGCCGTCGGCGAGATCCTTCATGCGGGCGCCGAGCAGCGCGAGCGGACCGCTGATGCTGCGGCCGAGCATCCAGGCGACGCTTCCGGCGACAATGACGATACCAAGCATGGCCAGGCCGAGCAGCCAGTAGACCGGTCCCATCTTGGCGTCGATATCGTCGAGATAAGCACCCGTGCCGAGAAACATGTCGAAGCCGGGGACGGCCACGGCGTAGCCGATCTTGCGGATCAGCCCATCCTGGCCGGGCTTGGCATACTCATAGTACAGCAGGATCGAGCCGCTGGCCTTTACGCCGTTCATCAACTCCCAGGACAGCTTGCGGCCGTTGGTCACGACCTCCATGCGGTTGGTGCCGATCTGCTTCGGATCGGGCGCGAGCTGGGTGATGCCGTCATAGGACGTGGCGAACAGGTAGCCCGCGCCGTTGTCGTAGGTCATCGCGTTGCCGTAGCGGCGAAGGTCGGCCAGGGCGGCGTCCTTCGTCAACTCCCCGGCATCGACGCGCTTCTGCAGGGCGGCGGCGTAGTTGCGCCCCATCTCGACGATCGACCTGGCCTGTTCGATGCGCGCATTCACCATCTCGCGCTTCATCAGATAGCCGGCGAGAACACCGGAGATGCACAGGCCGAACAAGGTGACGCCGACAAGGATGCCAAGCTTGGGGGCGATCTTCAGATTGCTCAACTTCACGGGATGGCTCCGACAATAACGGGATACAGGCACGCAAGCGAATCGATACAAATTGAATCAACTTCTAGTGCGCGACCCCTTATCAACCTGTTACGGGCAGCTCCGTAGAAGCCCGGAGCGCGGGCGGAAAACCGGACAACCGGGAATTGTACGCGATCGCATCGATTTCGCGTAAAAGACGCAAAGGCCTGCCCATAAGGGCTGGGTCACAACAAGAACCGACAGACCAAATCGGGAGCAGAAAATGCCGAAATACAGGGTGGTGACGCCGAAGGGCGCGAGCTTCACGGTCGCAGGCAGCGACTATTCCTATGAGCGCGAGGCGCTCGATCCGATCGACGCCGAGATCATCGAGGCGCCGGCCGACGAGGCCGGGTTCATCGCCGCCGCAAAGTCCGCCGACGCCATCTATGCCAAGGGCATCCCGATCACCAAGTCGATCATCGATGCGCTGGAGAACTGCAAGGTGATCACGCTCGGCTCGGTCGGCGTGGACAGCGTCGACGTGAAGGCCGCAACCGCCCGCGGCATTCCCGTCACCAACATCCCCGACACCTTCATCGAGGAGGTCGCCGACCACGCCATGATGCTGCTGCTCGCCGGCTTCCGCCGCCTGGTCGAGCAGGACAAGATGGTGCGCAGCGGACGCTGGGCTGAGGGCCGGCCGGCGCTGTCGAAGATTCCGCGGCTGATGGGCCAGACGCTCGGCTTCATCTCGTTCGGCCGCGTCGCGCGTGCGGTTGCGAAGCGCGCCGCGCCGTTCGGCCTGCGCATGATGGCCTACGATCCCTTCATCCAGGAAACGCTGATGTACGACCACGGCGTCATCCCGGCGACGCTGAACGAAGTGTTGTCGCAATCGGACTTCGTCTCGATGCACGCGCCGGCCCGGCCCGAGGTGCATCACATGCTGACCGAGAAGCACTTCCGGCAGATGAAGAAGGGTTCGGTCTTCATCAATACGGGCCGCGGCGCCACGGTGGATGAGGAGAGCTTGATCAAGGCGCTGCAGGAGGGCTGGATCGCCCATGCCGCCCTCGACGTGCTGGAGAAGGAACCGCCCTCGCACAACAATCCCATCCTCGGCATGGAGAACGTGACTCTGACCGCCCATGTCGCCTCGGCCTCGGCACGGTTCGACGAAGCGCGCAAGCGTCGCGTGGGCTACGAATTGTCACTGGTGCTTCAGGGCATGTGGCCGGTAAGCTGTGTCAATCCGTCGGTGCTTCAGAACACCGCGCTCCGCCGCTGGCAGCCTGTCAGCATGGATCGCGGCCCGAACAGCTAGGCGGTCGGCGCGAAAAACGCGCCGGAAACCGGAACGGCCCTTCACCGGCGATCAACGCCGGGAAGGGAGACATCATAGGGAGGAACTGATGAGGAACGACATCACACGTCGTGATGCCTTGGTGCTGGGCCTGTCCGCTGCGGCAATCGCAGCAACCGGTGCTCCGGCGAACGCCCAATCCGCGATCAAGGCCGCGGACGTCCCCGCCCCGAAACTGCCGATCGAGAAAGGCGCGAGCTTGCGCATGCTGCGGCCGGTACGCTTCGTCCAGGCCGACGAAGACGTGTTCCGCGCCAATGCGGCCAAGTTCACAAAGGAGACCGGCGTCGAGGTCAAGGTCGATTTCGTCGGCTGGGAGGACATCAACCAGCAGACCGCGGTGACCGCCAATTCCGGCGCCGGCCCCGACATCATCATCGGCTTCTCCGATGCTCCGCACATCTACATCGACAAGCTGATCGAGCTGACCGACGTGGCCGACTATGTCGGCAAGCGTTATGGCGGCTGGCTGCCGCTCGCGCAGCGCTACGGCAAGAAGAACAAGAGCGACACCTGGATCGGACTGCCGTTCGGCGCCACCGCAGGTCCCCTGATCTACCGCAAATCGATCCTGCAATCGGTCGGCTTCGACAAGGCGCCGGAAGACCACGCCGGTTTCCTCGACCTGTGCCAGAAGCTTCACAAGGCCGGCAAGCCGGCCGGCTTCGCGCTCGGCAACGCCAAGGGCGACGGCAACGGCTTCGCGAGCTGGGCGCTGTGGTCTCACAATGCGGCCCTGCTCGATGAAGAAGGCAACGTCACCATCAACAGCAAGGAGACGATCGCCGCGCTGAACTGGGTCAAGCAGCTCTACCCGACCTTCATCCCTGGCACGACGGCGTGGAATGACGTCAGCAACAACCGCGCCTATTCCTCGCAGGAGATCGCGCTGACCGCCAACGGCGTCTCACTCTACTTCTCGCTGAAGAACGATCCGGCAACCAAGGCGATCGCCGACGACAGCGAGCATCAGTTGCTGCCGAAGGGCCTGGCCAAGGTCTCTCCGATGGCGGGCCTGACGCTGAACGCCATGGTGTTCAAGCACAGCCAATACCCCAACGCCGCAAAGGCCTTCCTGCAATACATGCTGGAAAAGGACCAGTACGAGCCGTGGCTCAACGCCAACTCCGGCTACTGGTCCCAGCCGCTGGCCGCCTATGCCGAGGCCGCCGTGTGGTCGCAAGACCCCAAGGTGAAGCTGTTCAAGGACACAATGAACAGCACCTATTACGACGGCTATGCGGGCCCGATCTCGACGGCGACCGGTGCCGTCAGCGCCGACTACGTGCTGATCCAGATGTTCGCATCCGTTGCGACCGGCGCGGCCACGCCGGAGGCCGCGGCTGCAGAAGCCGAACAGCGCTGCAAGCGGTACTTCCGACGGCAGAAATAAGGGCCGACGACAAGCGACCGTCATTGCGAGGAGCTCGTGACAAAATTGCAAAGCAATTCCGCACTGAAGCGACGAGCAATCCAGACTGTAACGGAGACAGCCTGGATTGCTTCGCTTCGCTCGCAATGACGGGTGTGGTGACAGCCTGAAACGGGACGCCGATCCGATGTCCGTGACGACACTTTCCTCCTCCGCACTGGCGCAGCGGCAGCCATCCTGGCTGGCTCGCCTGTTCGACTACAAGCCGTTCCTGATCGTGATGTGCCTCGCACCCGCGATCGGGCTGCTTGCGGTGTTCCTGACCTATCCGCTCGGCCTTGGCATCTGGCTCGCCTTCACCGACACCACGATCGGCCGAAGCGGCGTCTTCGTAGGCTTCGAGAATTTCCAGTACCTGCTCACCGATCCCCTGTGGTGGAACGCGGTGTTCTACAGCGTGGTCTACACGGCGATCGCGACCTTCGGAAAATTTGCGCTCGGCTTCTGGCTCGCGCTGCTGCTGAACAACCATTTTCCGTTCAAGAGCCTCTTGCGCGCCATCGTGCTGCTGCCCTGGATCGTGCCGACAGTGCTCTCGGCGCTGGCGTTCTGGTGGATCTACGATCCGCAGTTCTCGATCATCTCCTATTTGCTGGTCGACGTGCTGCATTGGCGCGAGACCAATATCGACTTCCTCGGCTCGCCCTGGCCGGCGCGCCTCTCGCTGATCGCCGCCAACATCTGGCGCGGCATTCCCTTCGTCGCGATCTCGCTGCTGGCGGGCCTGCAGACCATATCGCCCTCGCTCTACGAGGCCGCGATGCTCGACGGTGCCAGCGCCTGGCAGCGCTTCCGCTACATCACGTTCCCGATGATGATGCCGATCCTCGCCATCGTCATGACCTTCTCGATCATCTTCACCTTCACCGACTTCCAGCTGGTCTACGCCATCACTCGCGGCGGGCCCGTAAACTCGACCCACCTGCTCGCCACGCTCGCCTTCCAGCGCGGCATCGCCGGCGGCGAGCTCGGCGAAGGTGCCGCGATCGCGGTGTCGATGATCCCGTTCCTGGTGTTCGCGACAGTGTTCTCCTATTTCGGCCTGGCGCGCCGCAAATGGCAGCAGGGAGAGAGCAATGAGTGATACCGTCGCGCAAGCCTCCGCCGTCGCGAGGGCGGCCCCCGACACCATGGCCTGGGATTCCGGGCTGCGGCGGCTGATGATGATCTACCTGCCGCTCGCCTGCTTCGTGATCATCCTGCTGTTTCCGTTCTACTGGATGGCGATCACCTCGTTCAAGCCGAACGCGGAGCTGATGAACTTTAGGGAGCACAATCCGTTCTGGATCTCCTCGCCGACGCTGACGCACGTCAAGCACCTGCTGTTCGACACAGCCTATCCGCGCTGGCTGTGGACGACCATGCTGGTGGCGATCGGATCGACGACGCTGTCGCTGCTCGCCTCTACGCTCGCCGCCTATGCCATCGAGCGCCTGCGCTTCCGCGGCAGCCCCTATGTCGGCCTCGGCATTTACCTTGCCTATCTGGTGCCGCCCTCGATCCTGTTCATTCCGCTCGCCACCGTCGTGGTGCAATTCGGTCTGTTCGACAGTCCGATGGCGCTGATCCTGGTTTATCCGACCTTCCTGGTGCCGTTCTGCACCTGGCTGCTGATCGGCTATTTCAAGTCGATTCCCTACGAGCTCGAGGAATGCGCGCTGGTCGACGGCGCGACGCGGCTACAGATCCTGCGGCGGATCACGCTGCCGCTGGCAGTGCCAGGGCTGATCTCGGCCGGCATCTTCTCCTTCACGCTGTCCTGGAACGAGTTCATCTACGCACTCGCCTTCATCCAGAGCGGCGCGAACAAGACCGTGCCGGTCGCGATCCTGACCGAGCTCGTCACCGGTGACGTCTACCAGTGGGGCGCGCTGATGGCGGGATCGCTGCTCGGCTCGCTGCCGGTTGCGATCTTCTACTCGCTGTTCGTGGATTACTACGTGTCCTCGCTGACCGGGGCGGTCAAGGAGTAACCGGCTACTGCGCGTGATCGCAGCCGATCGTGCAATCCTGATAGACCGCGTACCTCTTTAGTCCCATCCTGCCGCGCTGACGGAGGGTCGATCGGCGGCGCCGCCGACAATCCCCCGGAAAGCGAGGATTGCATGGGATCGCCAAAACCTCCCTCGTTGTCCCGACGCGGTTTTTGCCTGTGTTGTGTCGGCGGCACGTTCACTGCCGCGACCGTTTGGCTTACCCCCAGGCAGGCGTTCGCGGAGGCGCGAGGCCTCGTCAGCCTGATCAAGGACAGCGCGGCAACGTCTCCCATCACGACCCACAAGCTGCGCAACAATGTCAGTATCCTCGAAGGATCCGGAGGCAACATTGCCGTCCTCACGGGACCTGACGGCAAGCTTCTGGTCGATGCCGGAATCGGCGTCTCGCGCCCCCGGCTGAGCAAGGCGATCGCCGAGCTCGGCAGCGAGCCGGTCGCGCATCTGATCAATACGCACTGGCACTTCGACCATGCCGACGGCAATGAATGGCTGCACTCGGCAGGCGCGCAGATCATTGCCCACGAAAACACCCGCAAGCATCTCTCCGGCATTCAGCGGGTCGAAGACTGGGACTACAATTTCCTTGCCTCTCCCGCCGGCGCGATCCCCGCTGAGGTCTTCGCCGGGGTACATAGCCTCAAGCTCAATGGCGCATCGATCGCCCTGAAATATTACGGGCCAGCGCATACCGATGGCGACGTTTCCGTTACGTTTACTGAGGCCAACATCCTTCATGCGGGCGATACCTACTGGAACGGTATCTATCCCTTCATCGACTATTCGACCGGCGGCAGCATCGACGGTATGATCTCGGCGTCCGACGTCAATCTGGCGGCGAGCAAAAGCGACACCATCATCATTCCCGGTCACGGCAAGCCGGTCAGCAACAAGGCCGAGCTGCAGGAATTCCGCGACATGCTGGTCGCTATCCGGGACAATGTCGGCAATCTCAAGAAGCAGGGGAAAACGCGCGACGAGGCCGTTGCCGCCAAGCCGACTGCCGCGTTCGACGCGAAATGGGGGCAGTTCGTCATCGATCCCGGTTTCTTCACCAGACTGGTCTATGAAGGCGTCTAGTGCGGCCGCGCGGCGATCTTTTTTGTTCGCCGTTGCTAATGACGACGTGTCCTCATCGCCCCGTGAGGTAAAGAATAACGGACTGCCGCGGCGTTTGGCCCGGCTTCACAATACTGCAATATGCAGACAGCATAAGGCGTGCGTCCGCTAACAGGAGACGCACATGCGCGCGACTTTTCTTGCCTCCGTCGCAACGATCATTCTCACCGCGAGCACGGCGCTCGCGCAGAACGAAGGTGAATTCCCGGCCAAGCTCGCCGGCCACGTGGTGATGCCGGCCGCCACCTTCATCGACGCGCCGGCCGACGCGCCCGCCGATCTCAAGACCTCAGGCAAGTACACCACCGGCAAGCGCGTCGACGCGCTCGGCACCGTGATGGGCAAGTCCTATGAGCGCCCGACCGGCGTCTCGCTGCCGTTCAAGGGCCAGCCGCTGCAAGGCCATTCCGGCATCAAGACCATGCCCGACGGCACCTTCTGGGTGATCACCGACAACGGCATGGGCGCGCGCGCCAACTCGATGGACTCGATGCTGTACCTGAACCGCTACAAGATGGACTGGGCCAGCGGCAAGATCGAGCGGCAGGAGACGATCTTCCTGCACGACCCCGACAAGAAGGTACCGTTCCGCATCGTGCATGAGGACACGCAGAAGCGCTACCTCACCGGCGCCGACTTCGACACCGAGGGCTTCCAGATCATCGGCGACGTCTTCTGGATCGGCGACGAGTTCGGACCCTATATCCTGAAGGCCGACAAGACCGGCAAGATCCTCGGCGTGTTCGAGACGGTTGCCGACGGCAAGCCGGTGCGCTCGCCCGATCATTGGGCGGTGGCGACCCCGGGCGCGCCGGGCGCGACCTATACCAACGTCAACCTCCGCCGCTCCAAGGGCTATGAGGGCTTTGCGTCGTCCAAGGACGGCAAGTTCCTTTACGGCCTGCTCGAGGGGCCGCTGTGGGATGCCGACAAGAAGGACTGGGAGAAGGTGGACGGCAAGGAAGCCTCCCGCATCCTCGAATTCGACGTCGCGGCGGAGAAATTCACCGGCCGCTACTGGCAGTATGTGTTCGAGCAGAACGGCAACGCCATCGGCGACTTCAACATGATCGACCCGACCAGCGGCCTCATCATCGAGCGCGACAACGGCGAAGGCACCGCCGACAAGGCCTGCCCGCAAGGCACCCGCGGCGAGAACTGCTTTCCTGATCTCGCCAAGTTCAAGCGCATCTACAAGATCGAGCTCTCGGACGCCAATGTCGGCAAGCCCGTGCGCAAGATCGGCTACATCGACCTGTTGAAGATCAGGGATCCCGACAAGAAGGCGCGCAAACCGCTGAATGACGGCGTCTACACCTTCCCATTCTTCACCATCGAGAACGTCGATCGCGTCGACGACACCCACATCATCGTCGGCAACGACAACAACCTGCCGTTCTCGTCCAGCCGTGATCCCAACAAGGCCGACGACGACGAATTCATGCTGCTCGAAGTCGCCGACTTCCTGAAGGCGAAGTAAGCGTCCGCTCTCTCTCCTCCCCCTCTCCCCGTTCTTACGGGGAGAGGGCTGGGGTGAGGGGCTAGCCACGAGGATGGTGAGAGTGCGATTTGCGGAGAGTCCCCCTCACCCGGCGCTTCGCGCCGACCTCTCCCCGCAAGCGGGGCGAGGTAAAATGGACGCGGCGTGCTCTACCCCGCCGGCACGATCACCATGCTCTTGTCCTTCGGCCAACGGATACGCCAGGCGAAGTTGATGTCCCTGATCTCGCCGGGCTTGGCGTCGAACGTCCATTCCTGCACGCCGCGCCGGTCGCGGATGTTGTTTGCGGTCGGCGGCGTGGTCGAGGGCAGCATCTCGACGACGATGTCCTCGTTCTCGCTGACCGGCAACTGATCCTCGATCGCGACCTTGATCGGGAAGTCGTGTCCGTTGCGGATGGTGGTCTTGAACGCGCGCTCGTCGGTCTTCGACGTCGTGACCAGGAGGCCGACGGAGCCCTCGTTGCGCTTGAGCACGGCGCGCTCGATCTTGACCTTGTCGTCGGCACCGAAACCGAGCCGCACAATGTCGTCCTTGGCCGACGCAGCGATCTTGCCGCGGCCGACAAAGACACCGTCGCGGTAGATCGCAACCTTGCCCGGCAGCAGCGTCGCATCATCGGTCTGCTTGAAGCTGGCTTCGAGGAAGGCGGTGGGATCCATCACCGGTGCCGCGCGGACCGCCAGATCGGCGGGCACGCTCATCGCGGCGATGCGCAGGCTCTTGGCGCCCTCGGCGGCGCCGAGGCTGACGCGGCCGGGGATCCTGAACGTGGCCTGGAAGTCGCCGATCTCGGCGACCGCTTGCTGCTCATCGGCGCGCTCGCGCGGTTCGGCCGCCTCCGTAACCTTGGCCATCGCCGGCGACTGCATCTGACGCGGCGCTGGCGCGGACCGCACCAGATCCGAGGCCGCGCCGAGCGCCATCGGCTTCGGCACTTGCGGATATTGCGCGACCAGCGAGTTCAGCTCCGGCGCGCTGCCGCCGCGGCCGATGCGAACCGTGGAGACGCCGAGCGTGACGTTGGACCAGTCCTCGCCGGTCGATTGCGTGACCTCGGCACGGCGGACCAATTCGACTTGCGGCTTGCGGTCCTTCGCTCCGGTGTCGAGCCGGGCGTCATAGAGCGGCACCCAACGCGCATTGCGTACGGCATAGGTCACCCGCAGCGTCGCCTTGGTCGCCGCTGCCGAGGCGACGTCGATCCGCACCTCGAGCTTGCTCGGCGGCTTGGCGGAGCGTTCGGCTTCAAGCTGCGCGATCTGGCGATCGATCTCGCGCTGTTTTCGCGTGGCGTCGCGGATCGCAGTGTCGGCGGTCGCGATCTCCTCGGCCACCGCGGCAAAGGCCGCGCGCCATTCGGTGATCGGCCGGGCCTCGCCCTTGTCGCCGAGGCCGGCAGGCGAGGCCTCGGCAAAACGCTGCGCGAATTTGCGCCGGGCGTTGGCCGCGTCGATCGCGCCTTGCAGATCGGCGCGCTGATCCCTGAGCGCTTCGATGCGCTTGTCGAGCTCGGGCAGGTTGACGGGCGGCGCCGCGCGCGGCGGCCGCGCGTCGATCGTGCCGATGGTGAGCTTGGCTCCCGCCTCGCCTTCAACGCGCAGCGAGGACGGATCGAGCGAGAGCGGAAAGTCCCTGGCGACCAGCGTGCTGTCACCGGAAGCGAGGTCCAGCGCGATGATTCGGGTAACCGTGGCGCCGTCAGGGTAAACTGTGACGGTGTCGATGGCCGAAGTGGCGTCCACGTCGGCGGCCCATGACGGCAACGCCGCCGCATTGGCCAGCATAACCAGGCTCGTCGTTGCCAAACATCTTGCGGTGATGCGCATAAAGTCCCTCTTGCCAGTGTCGCCGCGCCGCCAGCCGGACGCGCGAAAAATGCCTCGCCATCGTGTTGAGACGCGGCAGGGAAGGAACCGGTTCGATTGGGGTTTCCGTGGGGCATTGCTGCGGCGGCACCATGGCCGTGGAACACAACGTCGTCGCGCTGCGGAGTTGGGCCTCGGAAGTCGCGCCTCAGATTTGCGCGGGCGCCCCCTGGCCGAAGATGCGGCGGAGCAGATCGGTCACGTTGCGAGCGCCGGCCTTCCTCAGAATGCCGGCGCGATAGCCCTCGATCGTCCGCGCGCTCAGATGCATGCGCCGGGCGATCTCCTTGTTGGTGAGGCCGGCCGCGAGGTGCTCGAGCACGTCGCCCTCACGCGCGGTCAGGGCTTCGCAGCCGTGCAGCCAGCGCTGCCGGCACGAGGCGGGCTGCGCGGATTCGTCGATGGCGGCATCGATCCGGCCGACGATGTCGTGGCTACGGAACGGCTTCTCAATGAAATCGGCCGCGCCGCTCTTGATCGCATCGACGGCCATGGCGATGCTGCCATTCGCCGACGTCACAAGGACCGGCGCCATGCAATTTTCCTCGCGCAAGCGCCTGAGCACGTCGAGCCCGGAGCGATCCTGTGGCATCTCCAGCAGCACGCAGGCCGGCATCCGCGCCTTCGCTTCCGACAACAACGATGCGCCGTCTGCAAAGCAGATCACGTCATAGGCGCTCTGCTCAAGCGCCGTCGAAAGTTGTTCGCGGGAGGCGGCGTCGGTGTCGATGACGAATACCTCGCCCTTGGAAAGCGTGTTCCCCGGCATAATCCCGATCCAGCAATGTATGCTCAAATGATCCGAGACGGCCGCGGGGCCCACCGCCCTGCTGCGCCGTCATGAGCACTGCATTCGCGCCGGTGCTTCGGTCTCCCCTATGTATGTTGCACCGAGTTCCCGGATTTGACGGATCGGGACAGAAACTTTACATTTCGGGACATCCGCGGGAATGGCAGGCAGGAGCGGTTCGCATGGCCGACCTCATTCGCAGCGCAAGCTTGAGCTATTACCCGGAGGTCGCCCGGTCGGTCGGGCTCGACCCCAAACAGATGATGCGCAAGGTCAGGCTGCCACTGGCCTGCCTCGACGAGCCCGATACGCCGATTGCCGTCACAAGCATGCGTCGCCTGCTCGAATTGTCGGCAAAGTCTTCGGGTGCCGAAGATTTTGGTCTGCGCATCGCCGAGCGCGGCGGACTCACCAATTTTGGCGCGGTCGGCCTGATCGTGCGCGAACAGGCGACCGTCGGCGAGGCGATCAAAGCTTTCTCGCGCTTCATCCATATCCATCACGACGGCATGCGGCTGGACGTCGCCCGCAACAAGCAGACCGTGACCATCACGGTGCATCTGCGCGGCAGTCAGCCGACCGCGCCACGCCAGTCGATCGACATGGTGCTCGGCAGCGTCCACCGCATCATCCAGTCGCTGTTCGGCAGCGATTGGCGGCCGCTGGAGGTTCACCTGCGCTATCCGCCACCGCACGACCGCAAGCGCTATCGCGCGTTCTTCGGCTGCCGCGTGATCTTCAATGCCGATGATGATGCGATCCTGTTGTCGGCACACGACATGGAGCGCCGGGTCCCGAGCGCCCATCCGCTAATCGCGAGCTATCTGCGCAAGCGGATCGAGGCGATCGAAGCGCGGCCGTCAAGCTGGGAGGAGAAGGTCGACGAGATCGTCCGCATCCTGCTCGCAAGCGGCGACTGCACGGTCGAGCGCGTGGCCGAGTACTTCGCGTGCACCCGCCGTACCATCCACCGTCATCTGGCCGAGGCCGGTACCAGCTTCTCGGCCATTCTCGACGCGCAGCGCGCCGATCTCGCGATCCAGTTGATCGACGATCCTGGCCGGCCGCTGGCCGGCGTCGCCGCGCAGCTCGGATTCTCCGCGCAAAGCGCGATGGCCCGCTGGTTCCGCGGCCGCTTCCGCTGCACCATCACCGAATGGCGCCGGGGCATGCGGCCCCAGGCCAGGCCGGCCAAGGTGCCTGCGGCGACCGCGGCTTAGCGCGCCGCGGCGGGCACCCCCATGATGGCCAATGCGCGCCGGCGGCTACCGGCGAGCAGCGGTCCGAACGCGATGGCAAAGCCAAGGAAAGCGACGACCCAGCCGCAGGCCGCAATGTGCAGCAGCGCATCACTATGCGCAGGCAGCACGACAGCTGCAACCCGCGCCAGCGCAGCGACGATGATCGCGACGTAGATGCCTTGCGTCGCGGGCGAGGCGGTCAGCGCCTGTCCGGTATGACCGAGGCTCGCACGCGTCATCACCGCGAGCGTCATGGTTCCGGCCGCGCCTGCCATCCAGGCATGAATGCCCGCGCTCGGCGGCAGCGCGCCGAAGACGGCCGCGGCATTCAGCAGGAAGCCGAACGGCACGAAGGCGTAGCCGACATGCAGGATCAGGAGCAGCCGCTCGCGCGAGGTGCGGTCGCCGGCCCAGCGCGCAAGCCGGACCAGGTGCAGGACACCGACAAGCGCCATCACCACGCCGGTGATGGTGCTCAGCGGCGCCACGATCCATGAGATGAGCGCGATCGCGCTGCATCCGATCACCGCGCCGTCAAAGCGCCCGAACGGCACCGGCAGGCGGCCGGGATTGAACTTGACCAGCCAGTTGCGGGTGAAGCTCGGGATGATGCGGCCGCCGATCAGCGCAATCAGCAGCACGACCACGCCGATGCCGACGCGGATGCTGACATCGGCCGCGCCTTCGAAATGCGATTCGAGATGAAAGGCGACGTTGCCCGCTAGCAGCACGAGCACCAGGACCACCACGGGCAGGTTGCGCCAATTGCCGCCCGCGATGATCTCGCGCGTCGCGGCGGCGACGACCAGGGCCAGGAAGGCAGCATCGACGACAAGCGCAAATGCCCACCCGATATCCGCCGACAGTGTCACGGCAATGCGCCCGGCCAGCCAGACCACCAGCAGCGCCCCCAGCGAGGTGCCCTGGATCGGCAGCCGCCCGGTCCAGTTCGGGATCGCGGTGAACAGGAACCCCGTGATCACCGCCGGCAGGAAGCCATAGAGCATTTCGTGGACGTGCCAGTCGCGCGGCGCGAAGGCGGAACTCACCGACAATTCGCCATAGAACATCGGCAGCCAGGCCAGAATCGACAGCCCCGCCTGGATCGCGGCCAGCAGGAAAAAGGGCCGAAAGCTGTTCGCGAACAGCGGCCAGCCCTGAAAGTTACGGGATCGGGCGCGAGCCATGGGGGCAACTCCTGTGAATTCGGACCGTTGTCTGGAAAAATACTGCCGCCCGGCCGGCCCGTTTTGCGCTATCGCAAACAACCGGACGATTGCAGGTGCCATCACACTCCCGAGCGCCAAGGAGGCAGAATGGCCAAGGTCGACACATCGCTGGTTGCGCATTTGCCGCTGTTTGGGGGTGTCAAGCCGGAGGACCTCGACGAGATCCTGCGCGAGGCCCGCTCGGCGCGCTACCCCAAGAACAGCACCATTTTCGAGCAGGGCGCGGACGCGCAATCCTTCTTCCTGCTGCTGCACGGCCACGTCCGCGCGGCCAAGACCACGCCGACCGGCGAGCAGATCGTGGTGCGCTATGTCTCGCCCGGCGAGACGTTCGGACTCGCGATGGCGATCGGAGCCGCGCGTTACCCGGCGACTGCGATGGCGGTCGATGACAGCGTCGTGCTGATCTGGCCGACCTCGGCCTGGCCACGGCTGATCGAGCGGTTTCCGGCCCTTGCCGCCAACACACTCCAGACCGTCGGCACGCGGCTGCAGGAGAGCCACACCCGCATCCTCGAAATATCGACCCAGCAGGTCGAGCAGCGCGTCGCGCATGCGCTGCTGCGGCTTGCCAAACAGTCCGGCAAGAAAGTCGATCATGGCATCGAGATCGACTTCCCGATTAGCCGCCAGGACATCGCCCAGATGACCGGGACCACGCTGCACACCGTCAGCCGCATCCTCAGCGGCTGGGAACAGCAGGGCCTCGTCGAGAGCGGCCGTCAGCGCATCATCCTGCGCGATCCACACAGGATCGTCGTGCTGGCAGAGCGGACGGTGGACAGCGGCCCGGCATGAGGTCGGCTTCCGGCGCGTTAC
Source organism: Bradyrhizobium sp. NAS80.1 (assembly GCF_001908205.1). Taxonomy (GTDB): domain Bacteria; phylum Pseudomonadota; class Alphaproteobacteria; order Rhizobiales; family Xanthobacteraceae; genus Bradyrhizobium. The sequence continues at coordinate 16,307 of NZ_LGHL01000168.1, read as the reverse complement.
TTCTGTCCGTGAAATAGGGGTGAGGGGCGCTTCCGCTTACGGCGAAAGCTCGCCCTCACCCGGGACTCCGCGCGCGCCCCGCGCGGACTCCAACCCGCCTCACGCCGGCACGCAATCGCACAGCGCGGCGAGGAATTTGTCGCGCTCGATGCCATGCTCGCGGCAGGCGTCTTCCACCGTGTGGAAGGTTGCAATCGGACAGCCGACGCAGGCCATCCTGAAGGCGAGGAACACGCGGATCGTGTGCGGCGCCGTACGCATGATGTCATCGACCAGATCGTCGGATCGGAACGGCATGGGAAACTCCCTTCCGAAATGACGATAGCCGAGCGGGGCGCGATCTCTTTGTTGAAGCGCAAGCTGGGGCGAAGTCGTCATTCCGGGGCACGCGAAGCGTGAACCCGGAATCCATCGAGCAACAACCCATGCGGTGAAATGGATTCCGGGCTCGCGCTGCGCGCGCCCCGGAATGACGGCGAGATGAGCTACACTGCCCGGCTGTGCAACTGCTTCGCTGTATCGAGATGCGCATCGAAGGCGGCGGCGACGCTGCGGACCAGGAAGCGCGAGTCGTTCGCGACCGCGAGGCGGTCGCCGTCCAGTCTCACCACACCGTCCGAGATTAGCGGCTTCAGGCGCGACGCCGACTTCAGCATCGCCTCCGCCTCTGCGCCATGGCGCGCGCAGATGTCACCGAGATCGGCGCTGAATTCGCACATGATACGCTCGATGATGTCGGCGCGCAGGCGATCGTCGTCGGTGAGGCCATAACCCTTCGCGATAGCGAGACGGCCGGCGGCGATGCTTTGCGAGTACGGGGCGATCTGCACCTCGTTCTGGACATAGCCTTGCGGTAGACGGCCGATTGCGCTTGCGCCGAAGCCGAGCAGGACCTCGCCTCTGTCGGTGGTATAGCCCTGGAAATTACGCCGCAATGTCCGATCCTCGAAGGCCACGGCCATGGCATCATCGGGACGCGCGAAATGGTCGAGCCCGATCTGCACGTAGCCGGCCTCCTTCAGCGCATTTGCGATCGCACAGGCCTGGTCGTGACGCGCAAGGCCATCGGGCAGATGGTTTTCGTCGATCATGCGCTGGTGCTTCTTGAAGGTCGGCACGTGCGCATAGCCGAACACCGAGAAGCGGGCCGGCGCGAGCTCAAGCGAACGCCGCACGGTATCAAGGCACGAAGCGACGGTCTGGTGCGGCAGCCCGTAGATCAGGTCGAAATTGATCCCCTTGATGTCGGCTCGCTGGAGCATATCGACCACGGAAGCCGTCTGTTCGTAGCTCTGCACGCGATTGATCGCGCGCTGCACGACGGGATCGAAACTCTGCACCCCGAGGCTCGCGCGGTTGACGCCGGAGAGCCGCATGGCCTCGACCATATCGGCGGTCAATGTTCGCGGATCGATCTCGACCGCGATCTCGGCCGACGGCAGCACGAAGAATGCGTGACGCATCGCCGCCATCAACTCGGCAAACGCTTCCGGCGCCACGATCGTCGGCGTGCCGCCGCCGAAATGGATGTGCTCCACCTTGATGCGGCGACCGATGGTTTCTGCGACCTGCGCGATCTCGCTCCGCAGCGTCTGCTGATAGGCCGCGATCAGCCCGTCGCGGCGGACGATCTGGGTATGGCAACCGCAATACCAACACATCTCACGGCAAAACGGCACGTGCAGGTAAAGTGACGCGCCGGCTCCCGAGGGAAGCTCGGCCAGCCATCGGGCGTAAGTGTCGGCGCCGATCGCCGGCGAGAAGTGCGGCGCGGTCGGATAGCTGGTGTAGCGCGGCAGACGTTCTTCGCCGTAGCTCGCTGCGAGATCAGTTCTCATGTCCTATCCATTCGTAAATCGATGCCGCACGGGGCCGCGGCAAATCCCGGATGGCATTGGATTACCCGTTTTCGGACCGGCGGCCTTGCGCTTGCTCAAAGTCTGAGCGCCGGATTGGGCCCATGGTGACGTTCAATCGTTGCCCCCGGAGATAGGCCATGGCGTCGTTCGCGCTCGATCTCGTTCTCTGGCTTACCGGCGTTCGCGGCCCTATCCCGCGCTTTGACGATTTTCGTCCCGTTCCTGCCGCGCCCACCGCCGGCGCCGGTTATATCGTGCGCATCCTGGCGATCATGGCCACTGTGTTTGCCGCGCTGTCGCTTGCGATCTGGGGCACGGTCTGGATTGCGATCCAGCTGCTCTAGTCGAAGCATCCATACATTTACAATTCAACGCAGCTGAACATGCGAACGATTTGCCGTTGCCGCGACTGACGTCGCACGACGTGCGGCGATGTCGTTCGCATCGCCGAATTTATCTTCGGCAAATTTCTTAAGGACTTTACCGGAGGTGAATCCGGCAAAAGCTTGTCGCAGCGCAAACACTCTTGCCAAGATCGGCGCACACTGCATCCGTCATCAAAACCCTTTCACATGAAGGATGCTTCCGATGTTCACCCGCAGAGCCGCATTGATCAGCGCCGCCGCGACCGCCCTGATGCTGGCGACACCCGCTTTCGCTGCCAACGATCTCAAGCTCCCGCGGCAGAAGGTCGAGCTGGTCGCCCCGCCCTTCGTGCATGCGCACGAGCAGGCCACGACGCAGGGCCCCAAGATCATGGAGTTCACGCTCACCGTTCAGGAGAAGAAGGTCGTCATCGACGACAAGGGCACCACCTTCCAGGCCATGACCTTCAACGGCTCGATGCCGGGCCCGCTGATGGTCGTGCATGAAGGCGACTATGTCGAATTGACGCTGGTCAATCCCGCGACCAACACCATGCCGCACAATATCGACTTCCACTCCGCGACCGGCGCGCTCGGCGGCGCCGAGCTCACGCTAGTCAATCCAGGCGAGCAGGTCTTGTTGCGCTGGAAGGCAACGCGGACAGGCGTGTTCGTCTATCACTGCGCACCGGGCGGCCCGATGATCCCCTGGCATGTCGTCTCCGGCATGAACGGCGCCGTGATGGTGCTGCCGCGTGACGGCCTCAACGACGGCAAGGGTCACGTGCTGAAATACGACAAGGTCTACTATGTCGGCGAGCAGGACATGTATGTGCCGCGCGACGAGAAGGGCAATTTCAAGTCCTACGACTCGCCGGGCGAAGCCTTCACCGAGACTGAAGAGGTGATGAAGAAGCTGATCCCCACCCAGGTCGTGTTCAACGGCAAGGTCGGCGCGCTCACCGGCAAGAACGCGTTGACGGCCAAGGTCGGCGAGAACGTGCTGATCGTGCATTCGCAGGCCAATCGCGACAGCCGTCCGCATCTGATCGGCGGCCATGGCGACTATGTCTGGGAGACCGGCAAGTTCTCCAACGCACCTGAGACGGGACTCGAGACCTGGTTCATCCGCGGCGGCTCGGCAGGGGCTGCGATGTACAAGTTCCTGCAGCCCGGCATCTACGCCTATGTCACGCATAACCTGATCGAGGCCGCAGATCTCGGCGCCACCGCGCACTTCAAGATCGAAGGCAAGTGGAACGACGATCTGATGACCCAGGTGAAAGCGCCTGCGGAGGTACCGGCTCCCGCCACCAACTAGACGCGACAAGGGGCCGGCCACCACCGGCCCCTTCTTCTTTTGGGGAATGACCATGTTGATCGCATTCAAACTGAAACTGGCACTGGCCTGCGCTGCGGGGCTCGCAGGACCGATTGCTGTTGCACCGCTGGTCTCGGACATGGCGGACCACGGCACCGCGACCGAGCCGGCCATCGTCAAGATCGCGCCGGGCAATCTGTCCTATCGCGAGGCCGGCGACTTCACGCGTGCCGGGCAGCAGGCCGAAGCTCCGCTGCGCGCGATGCGTTTCAATCGGCCACTCCACATCATGCGTGAGCAGGTCTCCTCCGCCGACTACCAGCTTTGTGTACAGGACGGCGCTTGCCGCGCGCTCGATCGCGGCGTCGCGATCGCGCTCGATCGCCCCGTCGTGCAGGTCAGCTGGCACGATGCGGAAGCCTATGCAGGCTGGCTGTCGCGCAAGACCGGCCAGCACTACCGCCTGCCGAGCGACGCGGAATGGGCCTTTGCGGCCGGCTCCAGATTCAGGGATGACGGCGCGTCGGTGGACGCAGACGATCCTGCAAAGCGCTGGATCAGCCGCTATGAGCGTGAATCCGAACGCGACCTCTCCGACACGACGACCTATCCGTTCGGCAAGTTCGGCCCGAACGAGCACGGCGTTTCCGATCTCGCCGGCAATGTCTGGGAGTGGACCTCCACTTGCTTCGTTCGTTCACGCGTCGACGAAGCCGGCAATGCCGGCCGTCCGACGGTGAATTGCGGCGTGCGCGTCGCCGAAGGCGCGCATCGTGCCTATGTCACCGACTTCATCCGCGACGCCCGTGCCGGCGGCTGTGCGCAGGGCGTGCCGCCCGCCAATCTCGGCTTCCGCCTGGTGCGCGAGGAGCCATCATGGGTCGCAAGCGTGTCGGCGCGGTGGGGAAAGGTTTGGGCGGCGAGGTCGTAGCCGGAATGAAGGCAGTGTAGCCGCGTAGCCCGGGTGAGCGAAGCGACACCCGGGAACGTCCCGCATATCACTTCGCTCATGCGGGGTACTCGCCGTCATCACGAGCGCGGCGAAGCAATCCAGAATCTTTCCGCGACGACAGCCTGGATTGCTTCGTCGCAAGGGCTCCTCGCAATGACGAGATTGACGCGCGCGTCCGCTCGCGCGCGGCGATCAAATCGCGCGCGCAAACATCCGAAAGCCGGGCGCGCCGATGATTGCTTCGAACGCGGATTCCCGCTTCTCCTCCGCATGAACAAAACCGGCTTTGGCGTAGGCGCGCTCGGCAGGATCATTGCCGATCAGGAACGATATCGTCGCACGGGCAAAGCCGGCCCCCCGTCCCTTATCCAGTGCGTTCGCGATCAGCGCCTGCACCAGGCCGCGGCCACGATATGCGGGATCGGTCGCGACATGCTCGATCATCCAATCGCCCTCGCCGCCCTGAACCCAGCAGGCGCGCGTGTAGGCACCGCGTTGACGGATGGCTTCCAGCTCGGACGCAGCAAGCCCGGTCACGGCCGCGACTTCCTCGATCGCGCGCCAGGCCGCAGGTCCGGTGCCTGCCGCAGGCAGGGCGCACAGCGCTGCCGCCGGCTTGCCGTCAATCTCGGCGATGAGGAATTGCGAGACGTGCCACATCGACACCGCACGTGCGGTCGCGGTGCGCGCAACGAAGTTGAGGCATTGCGCTTCAGGCCAGCCGAGCGCGACGTCGAACCAGCCGCGCGACCGGTAGCCGCGCTGCGACGACAGGATGGTTCGTGCGATGAAATCGGCGTCGCCGGGACGCGCAGACCGTATCCGTCATGCACGCCCCCTTTTGCGAAGCCTTTACGTGTTCTTCAGCGCGACGCGGAATTCGGCCTCGGTCTTGGCCTTGACCTCGTCGAGCGTGACGCCGTCGGCGAGCTCGATCAGGGCCATGCCGCCGTTGCCGTGCTTGTCGATGGTGAAGACGGCGAGATCGGTGACGACCATGTCGACCACGCGCTCGCCGGTCAGCGGCAGGTTGCACTGCTTCAGCAGCTTCGCGCCGTCCTTGGCGGAGTGCTCCATCACGACGACGACGCGCTTGACGCCGGCGACGAGGTCCATCGCGCCGCCCATGCCCTTGACCATCTTGCCGGGGATCATCCAGTTGGCGAGATCGCCGTTCTGGGCCACCTGCATGGCGCCGAGGATCGACAGATCCATGTGGCCGCCGCGGATCATGCCGAAGGAATCGGCGCTCGAGAAATACGAGGTTGACGGCAGCTCGCTCACCGTCTGCTTGCCGGCATTGATGAGGTCGGCATCTTCCTCGCCCTCATAGGGGAACGGGCCCATGCCGAGCATGCCGTTCTCGCTCTGGAGGCTGACGTCCATGCCCTCGGGAATGTAATTCGAGACCAGCGTCGGGATGCCGATGCCGAGATTGACGTAGTAGCCATCGCGCAATTCCTTCGCGGCACGCGCGGCCATCTGTTCACGGGTCCAGGCCATGTGAGTCTCCTGATACGCTTAAGCGGCGGTACGCGGGCGGGTGTTGCGGAATTCGATGCGCTTCTTGGCCGTGCCGACCTCGACGATGCGCTTCACGAAAATACCGGGCGTGTGGATGTGGTCGGGATTGAGCTCGCCGGCCGGGACCAGATGCTCGACCTCGGCCACCGTGACCTTGGCGGCGGTCGCCATCATCGGGTTAAAGTTGCGCGCGGTCTTGCGATAGATGAGGTTGCCGGCGGTGTCGCCCTTCCAGGCGTGCACGATGGCGAGGTCGGCGAACAGGCCGCGCTCCATCAGGTACTTCTCGCCGTCGAACTCCTTCACTTCCTTGCCCTCGGCGATCAGCGTGCCGACGCCGGTCTTGGTGTAGAAGGCCGGGATGCCCGCGCCGCCCGCACGAATGCGTTCGGCCAGCGTGCCCTGCGGATTGAATTCGAGTTCCAGCTCGCCGGCGAGGAATTGCTGGGCGAACAGCTTGTTTTCGCCGACATAGGACGAGATCATCTTCTTGATCTGCCGGGTTTCCAAGAGGCGGCTGAGCCCGATGCCGTCGACGCCGGCATTGTTGGAGACCACCGTCAGGCCCTTGACGCCGGAGTCCCGGATCGCGTCCGACAGCTCTTCGGCAATACCGCAGAGGCCGAAGCCGCCCGACATGATCATCATGCCGTCCTTGAGAACGCCCTCGAGAGCCGACTTGGCGTCGGGATAGACCTTGTTCATGCAAATTACCTTCGAGTGAACCTTCGGCTTGCAGGCCGTCGCGCCTTAGTTGGCGGCGATTATTAGGCGAAATCGTCCGAAGCCGTCAATGATACGGGGTTCTCCGTTCAGCCCCTGGGTGATAGAAGCTGCCCACGCCGTGGGCATAACTGTTCCGCGGCCTTGAAAGCGACAAGAAAACCGATCAAGTTGCGGGGGTTGGGCGTGGGCACGCAGGTTTCCCGGCCCGCCCATCTGGCTCCAACGACCAACCCGATCAGGACATGCCATTGACCATGGCCCAAGGAATGAAGCGCCTCGGGACGCCGATCGCGGCGCTGCTCGGCGTGGCGCTGATCGCCCTGATCGCGACCTCCTGGCTCATCAACCGCGACGCGCTGCGCAAGGCGGTGGAAGCGCAGATCCGGGACGTCACCGGGCTCGAGCTCAATGTCGCAGGCAGCATCGATATTTCGGTGCTGGCGAGCTACATCTCCTTCCACGACGTCGGCCTCAAGGGCGGTGGCACCAGCGACCCCGCACTCCATGTCGATGTGCTCACCGCCAATCTGCGGCTGCTGCCGCTGCTGCTGCAACGGTTCGAGATCGCCGACCTGACGCTGCTGCGGCCCCGCATTCATGTCAGCCTGAAGCCGGATGGCGAGAGCAACTGGACTCCCTTCATCCAGACCATTGCGCGCACCATGAAGCCCGGGTCCGACAACCAGATGTCGTTCTCCGAAATCAGGATCCAGGACGGCGTGCTGAATTACGAGGACGCCGCCACGCACGCCACCGAGCAGTTCGGCGACATCGACCTGTCGCTGGCCTGGCCCTCGATCTCGCGGTCGTTCGCCGCGACCGGACAGTTCGACTGGCGCGGCGAACGCGTCGACGGCTCGATCAGCTTCGCCGACTTCCTCGCCGCCCTCTCCGGCGACCGCTCGGGATTGAAGGCGCGGATCACCAGCGCGCCGCTCAAGCTCGCCTTCGACGGCAGCGTCGCCAACCGCACCAGCCCGATGATGGAAGGCACGCTCACCATCGACAGCCCGTCCTTGCGCAACGCGCTGCGCTGGACCGGCCAGCCGCAGCCCGGCAGCGGCGGCTTCGGCCGCTTCGCGCTGAAGGCGCGCGCCAATGTCGTGGGCGCCTCGATCGCGCTCACCAATGTCAATGTCGAGCTCGACGGCAACACCGCCGAAGGCGTCATGACCTACGCCAATAACGGCCGGCAGACGCTCCAGGCCACGCTCGCCGCCGACGCGCTCGACTTCACACCTTATATCTCGACCTTCCGCCTGCTCGCGAGCGGTGCCCGCGACTGGAACAGGCAGCTGTTCGATCTCAACGGATTGTCGACAACCGATCTCGACATGCGCCTGTCGGCGGCGCGGCTGACGGTCGGGCCTACGAAGCTCGGCCGCACCGCGATCGGCGCCAATTTGCGCAACGGCACGCTGGCGCTCTCGGTCGGCGAGGCCCAGGTCTATGGCGGCATCGCCAAGGGCTCGTTCGGCATCGCGCGTTCCGATACCGTCGCCGACATCAAGGCGCAATTCCAGTTCACCGACGTCGACCTGCAGGCCTGCGCCTCCGAACTGTTCGGCCTCAACAAGCTGTCCGGCCGCGGCAACATCAACGTCTCGCTCGTCGCCTCCGGCTCGAGCCCGTTTGGCCTCGTGCAATCGCTCGACGGCAGCGCCACCGTTACCGGGCATGACGGCGCGATCGCGGGCTTCAACGCCGAGCAACTCCTCAAGCGCCTCGAGCGGCGGCCGCTGTCTGGCGGCGGCAATTTCCGCAACGGCTCGACTCCTTACGACAAGCTCACCATCGCGGTGAAGTTCTCCGACGGTATCGCCACCGCCGAGGACATCCGCGTCGAAGGGCCGGCGACGAAGATCACGATGACCGGCACCGCCTCGGTGCCGACGCGCGAATACGACATGAAGGGCGTGGCGAGCCTCAACAGCGCATCCGGCTTCGAATTACCCTTCGTGGTGCAGGGTCCCTGGGACGATCCCCTGATCTTCCCCGATCCGGAAAGCTTGATCCGTCGTTCGCCGGCCTCCGCGCCGCTGCTCGACATGCTGAAGGACCGCAAGGCGGGCGATGCCGTGCGCTCCGCGATCGAGCGCATCACCGGCACCGGAAAGCGCCCCGCGCCGGCAGAATCGCCGACGGCGGAGAACGCCAAAGAGAATGCCAAGTCCAACTAACACGAAGTCCAATTGAGGACAGCGACCGATCCGTGTCGGCCATTCGACGCGAATTGATCCGGCCGAATTGATGCGGCGATTGGATCGATGCGCGCATTAAGCATCTCCACAGCGCGATAACCCACGACCTATGTCTGACAAGATGCCGCTAGATCGGCTAGCGGCCATGCGCTAGTGTTTTATCCGACCGGTTAAAACCCCGGCGACTTGAGGGAGAAAAACGTGAAATCCAAGGTTATTGGCGCAGTATCACTGGCGGTCGCTGCGGCCGGGCTGTTCGCGGCCGCTGCACCCGCATTTGCGCAGCAGAAGACGATTACGGTCTGGTGGGGCAAGGGCTTCTACCGCTCCGAAGACGACGCCCTGCTCGAGACGATCAAGAAGTTCGAAGCCAAGACCGGCATCAAGGTCGAATTGTCGCAGTACGCGATCCAGGACATGATTCCGAAGACGGTCGCCGCGCTCGATGCCGGCACCGTGCCCGATGTCGCCTATTCCGATTCCTATGACGTGCAGGCGCAGGGCAAGTGGGCCTATGAGGGCAAGCTCGAGGATCTCACCGATGTCATGGAGCCGATCAAGGACCGCTTCGTACAGAATACGCTGGACGCGTCGATCCTCTATAATGATGTCACCAAGAAGAAAGCCTATTACGGCTTCCCGCTGAAGCAGCAGAGCATGCACGTCCAGATCTGGGGCGACATGCTGGAGAAGGCCGGCTTCAAGCAGAGTGACATCCCGACCGACTGGGCGGGCTACTGGACGTTCTGGTGCGACAAGGTGCAACCGGCGATCCGCAAGGCCACCGGCCAGCGCATCTACGGCGTCGGCCAGCCGATGGGCGTCGAATCCACTGACGCCTTCCAGTCGTTCTACACCTTCATGGACGCCTATCACGTCAAACTCGTCGACGACGACGGCAAGCTCCTCGTGGACGACCCCAAGGTGCGCGACGGCCTGATCCACGCCATGAAGGACTACACCGACACCTACATCAAGGGCTGCACCCCGCCCTCCTCCACGACCTGGAAGGATCCGGACAACAACGTCGCCTTCCACAACAAGACGATCGTGATGACCCACAACTTCACAATCTCGATCGCGGCGAAATGGTACGAAGACTCCCAGAATCAGGCTCTCACCCAAGAGCAGCGTGACGCCGGCAAGAAGGCCTACGAGCAGGATATCGTCACCGCATCCTTCCCGAAGGCGCCTGATGGCTCGACCATCCGCTACCGCTCCGACGTCAAGACCGGGCTGATCTTCACCGCGGCCAAGAACAAGCCCGAGGCCAAGCAGTTCATCAGCTTCCTGCTCCAGGAAGAGAACGTCCGTCCCTACATCGAGGGCGCGCTTGGCCGCTGGTTCCCGGTGACGAAGGAAAGCCAGGAAAGCCCGTTCTGGCAGGCTGACAAGCACCGCAAGGCAGTCTACGCGCAGTTCAAGGGCGGCACCGCGGCGTTCGACTTCACCAAGAACTGGAAGTTCACGATCCTGAACAACGAGAACATCTGGGCCAAGGCGATGAACCGCGTCGTCAGCGAGAAGGTCCCGGTGGACAAGGCCGTCGACGAGATGATCGCCCGCATCAAGCAGGTCGCGGGCTAAACTCGATCCCTCCCTCTCCCCGCTCATGCGGGGAGAGTTGAAATGCTAACACCGGCCGCCTCGTGCGGCCGGAAGTCCTTTCAAAGAGTCCGAAAGAATGGCGATCACGCTCTCTGGCGATCAGTCAATCCCCGCACCGCCCTTGTCGTCGCGGCTGACCCCGGCGCAGGTCTGGGGCATCGTGCTGCTCGCACCCTATCTGCTCGTGTTCCTCGCCTTCGTCGTCTATCCCGTTTGCTACGGGCTGTGGCTGGCGCGGGCCCCTTCGAACTATGTCGCGCTCTATAATGATCCGATCTTCGCGCGCGCCGCGGTCAACACGTTGATCTTCCTGGTCATCGGCATCAACATCAAGATGCTGATCGCGCTGTTCCTGTCCGGCTTCTTCGCGCAGCAGCGTACCTGGATCAAATGGCTCTCGGTGATCTTCATCCTGCCCTGGGCGGTGCCGTCGATCCCGACCATCCTGTCGGTGCGCTTCATGCTCAATCCCGAATGGGGCGTGATCAGCCACCTCATCTTCTCCTTCACCGGCGATGACGGCCCGAACTGGCTGAACGACCCCACCGTGGCGCTGACCATGGCGATCGGCGTGCACATCTGGAAGTCGCTGCCGTTCTGGACGCTGATCCTGATCACCGGCCGCCTTGCGATCGCGCACGACCTGTTCGAGGCTGCCGAGGTCGACGGCGCGAGCTGGTGGCAGAAATTCCGTTACATCACCTGGCCGTCGATGCAGACGCTCTACGTCACCTGCACGCTGCTCTCGATGATCTGGACGCTGGGCGACTTCAACAGCGTCTACCTGCTCACCGGCGGTGGCCCGGCCGACCTCACGCACGTGCTGTCGACCCTCGGCATCCGCTATCTCCGGCTCGACCAGCTCTCGCTCGCGATGGCCTCCATCGTCTGCGCGATGCCGTTCGTCCTGCCGCTCGTGTACTTCATGATGAAACGGTTGTCGCGATGAAGCTTCCCTCCTTACGCGAAGTCGCGACCGAAGCGCGGTTGCTGCTGATCGGCATTCCCGTCTTCCTGTGGACGATGATTCCGATCTACCACATGTTCCTGTTCGCGATCTCGCCCAAGGAGGACGCGTTCTCGGGCAAGCTGTGGCCGGACCATCCGACGCTGCACAACTTCGAGATCGTGTTCAAGCAGCAGCACTATTTCCTGCGCGACTTCTACGTGCAGTTCTGGAACTCGACGCTGATCGCAGCCGCCGTCGGCGTGCTGACGCTGTTCATCGCCACGGCCGCGGCGTTCTCGATCTCGCGGCTGAAGGTGCCGGGCGGACGCATGGTGTTGAACCTCGCGCTCTTCACCTATTTCATCCCCGCGGCGTTCCTCGCCGTGCCGATGTACCGCACCATGGGCAATTACGGCCTGCTCAACAATCACTGGTCGCTGATCCTGGCGATGGTGACGATCGCCAGCCCTTACGCGATCTGGGTGCTGAAACAGGCCTCCGACAAGCTGCCGGTCGAGCTGGACGAGGCCGCCGTGATGGACGGCGCCACGACGCTACAGATCTTCCGCCTGGTCTACCTGCCGCTGATGATGCCCTCGCTGGTCGCGATCGGGACCTATGCGGTCCTGCTCGCCTGGAACGAATATCTCTACGCGTTCCTGCTGCTCTCGAACGACCGCCAGATCACCCTCCCCGTCGCGCTCGGCAACTTCCTGGCCGCCGACGACTCGCCGTGGGAGCTGTTGATGACCACCGGCTTCATCTACGCGCTGCCGCCGGCCGCAGTCTATTACGCCTTCCGCCGCTACATGGTGGGCGGGCTCACCGCGGGTGCGGTGAAGTCTTAGGCAAGCAGTCTTTCCGGGGCGCGCGCAGCGCGAACCCGGAATCTCGAGATTCCCCAATGCGCAATTGCGCATTGGGGTTCGATGCTCCGCATCCCCCCGGAATGACGTTTCTTACAGCGGCGCCGCGCTCTCGCCCTGCGAGCTCGACAGTTTCGAGGCCAGCGAGGCAATCACGATGACGACCGCGATCAGGGCGATCACCAGCGTGCAGATCGCGTTGATCTCGGGTTTCACGCCGAGCCGCACCTCCGAATAGATCCGGATCGGCAGCGTCGCCGAGCCGGGGCCGGTGGTGAAGCTCGCGATCACGAGATCGTCGAGCGAGAGCGTGAAGGCCAGCATCCAGCCGGCGACGATGGCGGGCGCGATCAGCGGCAAGGTCACGGCGACGAACGCGCGAACCGGGTTGCAGCCGAGGTCCATCGCCGCCTCCTCCAGCGAGCGATCGAGCGAGCCGAGGCGGGACTGCACGACCACCGCGACGAAACACATTGTCAGCGTAGTGTGCGCAAACGTCACCGTCCAAAATCCGCGCTCGGCGTTCAGCGCCACGAACAGGAGCAGCAGCGACAATCCGGTGATCACCTCCGGCATCACCAGCGGCGCATAGAGCATGCCGGAGAACAGCGTGCGGCCGCGAAATCGCTCGCCGCGCGACAGCGCCACCGCGGCGAGCGTGCCGAGCAGCGTGGCGATGGTCGCGGCGGCGACCGCAACCCGCAGGCTCATCCAGGCAGCCTCGATCATGGCGCGATCGTTGAAGAACTCGCGATACCAGCGCAGCGACCAGCCACCCCACACCGTCACCAGCCGCGAGTCGTTGAACGAATAGATGACGAGAATGAGGATCGGCAGATAGAGGAACGCCAGCCCGAACGCGAGCGAGGCGATGTTGAAGCGGGACAGGCGAGAGACCTTGCGCATCACCTCACCGCCCCTGTTCCAGCTGGCGCTTCTGGAGCCGTTCGTACAGCAGCAGCGGCACCAGCAGCACCACCAGCAGAACGATGGCCGCTGCGGAGGCGACCGGCCAGTCCTTGTTGGTGAAGAATTCGAGCCACAGGGTCTGGCCGATCATCAGCGAATTGGAGCCGGCCAGAAGGTCCGGGATCACGAACTCACCGACGATGGGGATGAAGCACAGCAGCACGCCGGCACCGACGCCGGGCAGCGACAGCGGGAAGGTGACGAGCCAGAACACCTGCCACGGCGGCGCGCCGAGATCAGAGGCCGCCTCCTCCAGCGCCGGCTCCATCTTGGCGAGCGTGGCATAGAGCGGCAGGATCATGAATGGCAGGTAGGAATAGACGATGCCGATATACATCGCGCTGTCGGTGGAGAGCCACACCACCGGCTGGCTGACCAGATGCAGCGCCAGCAGGATCTGGTTGAGCAGACCGTCATGCTGGAGGATGTTGATCCAGGCGTAGATGCGGATCAGGAACGAGGTCCAGAACGGCACGATCACCAGCACCATCGCCACCGCCTGCCAGCGCTTCGGCAATCGCGCCATGCCGTAGGCAATCGGATAGCCGATCAGCAACAACAGCGCGGTCGCGGTGACGGCGACGGTGAGGCTGCGCAGATAGGCGTACACATAGATGTCGTCGGAGCCGAGCAGCTTGAAATTGTCGAGCGACAGCGCGGCAAAGGCCGCCTTCAGCGCCCCCCACCCCGCCGTCACGTCGAACACGGGCTCGTAGGGCGGCTGTGCGATCGCGGTCTGTGACAGGCTGATCTTGAGCACGAAGGCGAACGGCACCAGGAAGAACAGCACCATCCAGACATAGGGTGCGATGGCGGCAAAACGCGCCGGTCGCGCGAAGATGCGGCGTGCGCTCATGACGGCAGCACCACGCAGTCGTCGGGCGTGAACCAGGCAACGACATTCTGGTTCAGGCTGTAGGCGTCGACGTCGAGGCGCGCGCTGTTGACCACCGAAGCCTGCAGCATTCCACCGGTATCGAGCTTCACCTTGTAGATGGTGGTGCCGCCGAGATAGCAGATGTCCGCGATCACGCCGTCCAGCCGGTTGATCGCCGTTTCACGACCGGCTTCGCTCACCGGAGCGCGGCGCGAGAGCTTGACTTTCTCCGGGCGGATCGCGACCGAAAATCTTGTCTCGCCGAGCGCCTCGCGCGGCTCGGCCACCACCAGCGTGCCCGCATCGCGTGTGCCGATGACCAGGCGGTGACCATCGCGCAATTTGAACTCGGCGTCGAACAGGTTGATGTCGCCGACGAACTCCGCGATCCAGCGCGAGCGCGGCGCTTCGTAGAGCTCGCGCGGGCTCGCGACCTGATCGAGCCGGCCGGCCTTCATCACGCCGATCCGGCTCGCCATCGTCATCGCCTCCTCCTGGTCGTGGGTGACGATGATGAAAGTCATGCCGAGCCGGCGCTGGAGCTCCATCAGCTCGCCTTGCGTGCTCTCGCGCAGCTTCTTGTCCAGCGCCGCGAGCGGCTCGTCCAGAAGCAGGAGCTGCGGACGGCGCGCCAGCGCCCTGGCCAGCGCGACGCGCTGGCGCTGACCGCCGGAGAGCTGGTCGGGCTTGCGCTTCTCCAGCCCCTCGAGCTTCACCAGCGCGACCATCTCCGAAACGCGCGTGGCGATGTCGGCGCGGGCCATGCCGGCGCGTTTCAGGCCGAAGGCGATGTTGTCGCGCACCGACAGGTGCGGGAACAGCGCGTAGCTCTGGAACATCATGTTGATCGGACGTTCGTGCGGCAGCGCCTGCGCGATATCCTTGCCGCCGAGCAGGATGCGTCCTTCGTCTGGCGCCTCGAAGCCGGCGAGCATACGCAGGAGCGTAGTCTTGCCGCAGCCGCTCGGGCCAAGCAGCGCAAAGAACTCGCCCGCCTTGATGTCGAGCGACACGCCGTCCACAGCGCGGAACGACCCGAACGTCTTGGCGACACCCTCGATGCGCAGCAGCGGCTGGCCCGCCGCAGGACGCACATCTCCGGCCGCATCAACCGCGGCATCTGTTCTGGGCAACTCGTCAGTCATGTTCCCTGCCAACCCCGATTCCGCCGCACGCTAGCGGCCGATCGTCCCTAGCTCAACCGCTTCGGGGCAAATCGCTCACATCACCTTTCGCCATGAACGCGGCCAGCGCGTCGCAATCGGCGGCCGGCATGGTCAGGCCGAGCTTGGAGCGGCGCCACAGGATATCCTCGGGGAAACGCGCCCATTCGCGGCTCATCAGATAGCGCACTTCGGCGCCGGTCAGTTCGGGACCGAAGGCCGGGCCGAGCTCGCCGCGGCTCTTCGCCTCACCAAGGACAGCCGGCAATCGCGAGCCATAGGCCGCGACCAGGCGTTGGGCCTGCGGCTCCGAGAGAAACCGCCAGCGGTCGCGTGCGGCGTCGACCTCGGTCTCGAAACCGTCCCAGGCGAAATCTCCGCCGGGCAGCGCTGCGCCGGCGGTCCAGCGCGGCGACATCGGATAGAACGGGGTCAACCGCGTCACGGCCCGCTCCGCGCGCAGGCGCGAGGTGGTGACGTCGCCGCCGAACATCGTGATCAACGGCGCCTTGCGCCGGCGTGCATGGAACAGCGTCGTGCGGTCGCGTCGCCGCGCGGACGCCAGCGTCAGGTTAACGCCTGAGACCGTCCGGACCACGTCGGCCGGAGCAACACGCTCGCGGAAATAACGGCTGGCGGCTTCACAGAGATAGCTGACGTCGGCCCCCGGCATCGCCACGATTGCCGGATCGCCGATGAAAGCGCGCGTGACCGTGCCGATCAGCGTGAAGTCGCGCTCGAGGGGGGGATGCGAAGATCAGCTGTCCATCATTGTTCTGGAAGACGTAGACGTTGTCGGACTCGAACACCCGCGGCACGATGATCTGGCTCATCTGCATGGCCGCCATGGCGGGCTGCGGCTGGCGCAGCACGGTTTCCGCGACCAGCGGCGTCCAGCCGCCCGTGGCGTTGGCCAGCGCCCGGGCC
>NZ_LGHL01000167.1 GCF_001908205.1 Bradyrhizobium sp. NAS80.1 | reverse complement strand
CGCGGTGGCCGTCGCCGTCGCGGTGGCAGCGAAGAAGGTCTCGCGGGCTCCATCGGCGACGAGTTCACTGCCAATGCGCCGCCGGAAGCGAGCGATGCGGTTGCCGATCTTGACAGCTTTGACCGCCAGGCTGCGCCCTCGATCGCACAGGTTGAGCACACCGCCGAGCCGCAAGTCACGCAGCCCGAGCCCCACGCCGAGGTGCAGGCTGAGGCACCGGCCCAGCCGGAGCCGGCCCCCGCCGCGGCTGCTCCTGTGGCCGAAGAAGAGCCCGCCGACGACAAGATCGCGCGTCGCCGCTCAACGGTCCGGGAAAAGGTGAGCTTCCTGTCGAGCAGCCAGCCCGAGCCCGCAGCGCCGCTTGCGCAGGCGACCGAACCGGTCGCCCCACCGCCCCCGGCTCCAGAGCCCGCGCCGGAAGCGGCAAGCGAAACGCCGGCCGCACCGCGTCGCGCCGGCTGGTGGTCGCGGCGCTTCGGCGGCGGCCAGTAAGAGGAACAATCGAATTCAAACCGCCCGGCCAAACCGGGCGGTTTTGATTTGGCGAGGTCATTCGAATGCAAAGTGCGATCGTTCTCGGCGGCGGCATGGTGGGCGTCGGTGCTGCGCTGCATCTCCAGAAGCGCGGCTGGTCCGTCACCCTCGTCGATCGCAGGGAGCCGGGCCGCGAGACCAGCTACGGCAATGCCGGGATGATTCAGGCGGAAGCGGTCCGCCCCTATCCGATGCCGCGTGACCTTGCCACGCTATTGAAGATCGCGACCGGCCGCACCAACGACGTACGCTACAGCCTGTCATCGCTTCACCTCCATATCGAGCCCCTGCTCCGCTACTGGTGGCACTCGGCGCCGAAGCGGCATCGCGAGGCGATCGCCGGCTGGGCGCGCCTGATCGCCTACGCAACAAGCGAGCACGACGTTCTCATTCGCGAAGCCCATGCCGACAACCTCATTCGCCGCGCCGGCTATCGCGCGCTGTATCGCGACCGCGCATCGCTGGACCTCGCGATGCAGGCGGCGGAGCAAGACCGGCGCGAATTCGGCGTGAATTTTCGCGTGCTCTCCGGCAGCGAGCTCGCGACAGCCGAGCCGATCTTGCGTGACAACCTTCCCGGCGCGATCCATTGGCTCGACACCTGGACGGTGTCCGATCCAGGTGCGCTGGTCACGGCCTACGCCGAGCTGTTCGAGCGCCTCGGCGGCACCATTTTGCTGGGTGATGCCCAAACCCTGCAGCAAACCGCGACCGGCTGGTCGGTCGATACGGACAACGGACGCATCGATGCCGCTGCAGCCGTTGTGACGCTCGGGCCGTGGTCGCCCGATCTCCTGCACAAATTCGGCTATCGCATCCCGCTGGTGCGCAAGCGCGGCTACCACATGCACTACAGCGGCGGCGCGTCGCTCGATCTGCCGCTGGTCGACAAGGGCCGCGGCTATGCCATGGGCCCGATGGCCAAGGGCATCCGCATCACCACCGGCGCCGAGCTGACCGGCCCGGACGCGCTCGCAACGCCAGTGCAGCTCGCCAGCGCCGAAGCCTCCGCACGCCAGCTGATCGATCTCGGCAAGCGCGTCGAGCCGGATCCCTGGTTCGGCACGCGCCCCTGCACGCCCGACATGCTGCCGGTGCTCGGCCCTGCCCCGCGCCATCCCGGCCTCTGGATGAACTTTGGCCACGGCCACCAGGGTTTTACGCTCGGCCCCGCGACCGGACGCCTGCTCGCCGATATGATGAGCGGCGAAACGCCGGCGATCGATCCCGCGCCGTACCGGCCGGAGCGCTTCTAGCTGACGGCCTTCGCGGGCCGACGTGGCAAAGAAAAAAAAAGGGCTGATCGAGGATCTCGACCAGCCCTGCGACTTCTAGACCTGACTGCGCACTGCGCCGTCACATGCAGCTTGCAGATCAGTCCGTCGTAACAGCCGTTTCCATGTCGGTCGGATCGATCTGCTGACTCAGCCGCGCGTTGAGCTTGTCGCGATCGAGCTCGCCCTCCCACCAGGCGACGATCACGCAGGCAACGCCGTTGCCGCAGAGATTGGTCAGCGCGCGGCACTCGCTCATGAACTTGTCGATGCCGAGCACGATCGCCATGCCCGGCACGAGGCGCGGGTCGACCACGGCGAGCGTCGCGGCGAGCGTGATGAAGCCCGCACCGGTGATGCCGGAGGCGCCCTTCGAGGTCAGCATCGCCACGACCAGGATGGTGAGTTGCTGGCCGAAGGTGAGATCGAAGCCGAGCGCCTGCGCGATGAACAGTGTCGCCAGCGTCATGTAGATGTTGGTGCCGTCGAGATTGAACGAATAGCCCGTGGGCACCACGAGGCCGACCACCGACTTCGAGCAGCCGAGACGCTCGAGCTTTTCCATCAAGGACGGCAGCGCGCTTTCCGATGACGAGGTGCCGAGCACGATCAGGAGCTCGTCCTTGATGTAGGCGAGGAAGCGGAAGATCGAGAAGCCGGCAAGCCGCGCGATGATCCCGAGCACCACGAAGACGAACAGTGCGGCGGTCAGGTAGAACGTCGCGATCAGGCCGATCAGGTTGAGGATCGCGCCGGTACCGAACTTGCCGATGGTGTATGCCATCGCGCCGAACGCACCGATCGGCGCCGCGCGCATCACGATCGAGATCACGCCGAAAACGGCATGCGCGGCATCGTCAATGAAGCTGCGGATCACATGGCCGCGCTCGCCGAGCCCCATTAGGGCGAAGCCGAACAGCACCGAGAACAGCAGCACCTGAAGGATCTCGCCTTGGGCGAACGCGCCGACCACGGTGTCGGGGATGATGTGCAGGATGAAGTCGACCGACTTCTGGCCTTCGGCCTGCTTGGCGTAGTTGGCGACGGCCTGGGCGTTGGCCGCAGCGCCCCCGAAGCCTGAGCCCGGCTTGATGATATTGCCGACGAAGAGGCCGATCACCAGCGCGAAGGTCGAGACGACCTCGAAATAGACCAGCGCCTTGACGCCGATGCGTCCAACCTTCTTGGCGTCCTGGATATGGGCGATGCCCGAGACCACGGTGCAGAAGATGATCGGGGCGATCACCATCTTGATCAGCTTGATGAAGCCGTCGCCGAGCGCCTTGATCCAGTCGTTGGTGGCCACCGACGGCCAGAGCCAGCCGACGATGGCGCCGAGTACGATGGCGATCAGCACCTGGATGTAGAGAACCTTGTACCATGGCTTGGCGGCGACCGGCGTCCCCGCCGTCATCGTTGTCGTCGTCATTATCTCACTCCCCCTAAAGCTCAGAGCCAGCCAAGATCAACTTGGCTGGCCCTGTCAATTGGAACTGCTCGTTATTGCGCGATCTACCCGCGGCGATCGACGATCCGGCGTGCCGCCGGCATCAGTGTCGCGCCAAGTCCATTCTTGACCAATGAGGCGGCAATGAACGGCACGATGCCGACCTGCCAGGCCTTGGACACACCCAGGCCGAGCCCAAAAGCCAGCCAGCCGAACCCGGCGGCCAGAATGACAACGTGCCCAACGGCCATCGCGGCGAACAGCAGCACGACGCTGCGATCCCAGCCGCGCTCGGCGAGCCAGCCGGTGACGAAGGCCGCGCCAATGAAACCGAAGAGGTAGCCCGCGGTCGGGCCGACCAGCGGTGCAATGCCACCCACGGGGCCGGCGAACACCGGCAGCCCCATTGCGCCCTCGGCGAGGTAGGCAATCATGGTTGCGCTGCCAAGGCGCCAACCATAGGCGGCGCCGATCATCAGCACGACCAGCGTCTGTAAGGTCATGGACACGTAGGGCAGCGGCAGGTTCACCTTGGCTGACAGCGCCATCAGCGCGGTACCGAGCGCAACCAGCACGAAGGCGCGTAAGGCGCCGACGGTTTCGCCCGGACGGGTCGGCCACATCAATGCGGCGAGAGAAGAATGCGGCGTTGTGGACGAGACAGAACGGTCAGACAAGTTGAACTCCGGAAGGCTGTCGAAACTGGCGGCTATTTAAGCCAGTGAGCGATCCGGTCAACTGCCTCCCGCATCTCCTCTGCTGAACGCGCATAGGACAGTCGTATGAACGAACGGCCATGGATGGGATCGAAATCGAGGCCTGGTGTGGCCGCAACGTGAGCCTGTTCCAGCATCTGCTTGGCAAACTCGAAACTGTCCGCTGTGAAATCCGAAACGTCGGCATAGAGGTAAAATGCGCCGTCGGCAGGCAGGAACCTGGTGAGTCCGGCCTTGGGCAATCCTTCGATCAGAATGCGCCGGTTTTCCTGATAGCCGTGCTTGATCTCCTCCATCTCGGCCGCACCGTCGAACGCGGCCTCGGCTGCGATCTGCGACAGCGCCGGCACCGAGATCGACAGGTTCTGCTGCAGCCGCTCGATCGGCCGCACCAGGATTTCAGGCACGACCATCCAGCCGACGCGCCAGCCCGTCATGCAGAAGTACTTCGAGAACGAGTTGATCACGAGTGCGTGCTCGGACAGCGCCGCTGCCGTCACTGCCGGAAACGCGTAGTCGAGCCCGTGATAGATCTCATCGGAGATGAAGCGGATGCCCGCATCTTCCGCGGCCGCGATAAGACCCGACAGCGCCTCGCGCGACATCATCGTCCCCGTGGGATTGGCCGGGCTGCCAACCAGCACGCCTTTCAGCGGCGCCTTGCGATGTGCTGCGAGCAAAGCCTCACCGGTCAGCGCATGGCGGGTCTCGTTCGTCGTCTCGATCAGCACCGGCTCGCAGCCGAGCGCGGTAAGGATATGACGGTACGGCGGATAACCCGGCACCGTCACGGCGACGCGATCACCGGGCTCGAACATCGAGAGAAAAGCCAGGATGAAGCCGCCGGAGGAGCCGGTCGTCACCACGATCCGATCGGGGCTGATGTCACAGCCATAGGCGTCGCGATAGTGCCGCGCGATGCGCTCGCGCAAGCTGGGGATGCCGAGCGCAGACGTATAATCAATCCGCCCCGCCTCCAGCGCCGCATGCGCGGCTGCGATCGCGGTCTTCGGCGCGCCGGTGGCGGGCTGGCCAACCTCCATATGGATGACGTGACCGCCGGCCGCCTCGATTCGGGCCGCGGCGGCCATCACGTCCATCACCATGAACGGGGGAACATCACTGCGGCGGGAGGGCTCGAGCCACTGCCCCAACCGGTTCCTCAATGTCGCATTGTGCATTGATTTCTGCTATTTCGCTGGCGGACCGGTCCGTCCGGTCCGGAAAACGGGGCGCTTGCGCCCCAGACTAGCCGCATTGTACGGCTCATAAGGGCATATCGCGTATCCGGTCCGCCGCCAATCGCCAAAACCAATCACGAAACTGCTTTCCAAGACCGTTTGACCCAGACCGCTTGATGTTGCTCCAGATCGCATTGCGCAAGAAGGCCTCCGCCCTCACCGCCCTGGTCACGGCCGCGGCGATCGCGCTGTTGCCGATCCCGGCGGCTCAGGCGCAGCAGAAGGGCCCGCCGGTCCTGCGCGATACCGAGACTGAGCAGCTGCTGCGCGAATATACGCGCCCGATCCTGCGCGCGGCCGGTCTGGAGAAGCAGAACATCCAGATGGTGATCCTCAACGACGCCTCATTCAACGCGTTCGTAGCGGATGGCCGCCGCATCTTCGTCAATTACGGCGCGATCCTCCAATCGGAGACGCCGAACCAAATCATCGGCGTGCTCGCGCACGAAACCGGGCATCTGGCCGGCGGCCATCTGTCCAAGCTGCGCGAGCAGCTTGCCACCGCCCAGACCCAGATGATCATTGCGATGCTGCTCGGTGCCGGCGCAATCGCCGCCGGCAGCGTCCGCAGCTCGAGCGCCGGCAACAACGGGCTCGCCAATGCGGGCGCCGCCGCCATCGCCGGCCCGCAGGAGATGATCCGCCGCTCGCTGTTGTCCTACCAGCGCCAGCAAGAGGAGAACGCCGACCGTGCCGGCGTCAAGTTCCTGACGGCGATCCAGCAATCGCCGAAGGGCATGTACGAGACCTTCAAGCGCTTTACCAGCGAGAGCCTGTTCGCCGCGCGCGGCGCCGATCCCTATCTCATGTCGCACCCGATGCCTGCCGAGCGCGTCGCCGCACTCCAGGAGTTCGCCAGCACCAGCCCCTATTGGGACAAGAAGGACGATCCCGCGCTCCAGCTCCGCCACGACATGGCACGCGCCAAGATCTCGGCCTTCATGGAGCGGCCGGAGACGGTGTACCGCCGCTATCCCCTGTCCAACGACACCCTGCCGGCGCGCTATGCCCGGGCCATCAGCACCTATCTGCACGGAGATTTGCGCAGTGCGCTCACCCAGATCGACGCGCTGATCCAGGTCCAGCCGAACAACCCGTACTTTTACGAGGTGCGTGGCCAGGCCCTGCTGGAGAGCGGCAAGCCGGCCGACGCTATCCCTGCCCTTCGCAAGGCGGTGCAGCTTTCGAACAGCGCACCCCTCATCGAGATGTTACTTGGGCAGGCTCTGGTTGGAACCGATAATAAGGCCTACACCGATGACGCTGTTCGGATTCTCCGCGCCGCGGTGGCACGGGAGCCCGAGGCGCCGCTCGGCTATACCCAGCTCGCAATGGCCTATGGCCGGAAGGGAGATTATGCCGAGGCGGATCTCGCGTCGGCACAGGCCGCATACTTGCGCGGCGACAACAAGACCGCCCGCGAGCTTGCTACGCGCGCGAAAACCCGTTTTGCCGTCGGCACGCCCGGATGGGTGAAGGCCGACGACATCGTGGCGGCAAAGCCGCCGCGTAACTAGATCGACACCTGACACCGCGACGTCACGAGACCAAGCTTAAGTCTGCCGGGACGTTTTCCGAAACCTGCTTTCGATAAGAGGATTTGCCTATGCCTTCGCTGCGCCTGCTTGCTCCCGCGCTGTTTGCGCTCGCCATGTTCGGCGCAGCCGTGCCCGCATCGGCCGACAGCTTCTCCGATGCCCAGCGCACCGACATCGAGGCGATCATCAAGAACTATCTTGTCAGCCATCCCGAAGTGCTCGAGGAGGCGATGACCGAGCTCAGCAAGCGCCAGGCTGCTGCCGAAGCGCAGAAGCACGAAGCAAGCATCTCGCAGAACGCGGAAGCGATCTTCAACTCGCCGCGCCAGGTCGTGCTCGGCAACAAAGACGGCGACGTCACCTTCGTCGAGTTCTTCGACTACAATTGCGGCTACTGCAAACGCGCGATGGGCGACATGCTCGACCTCATGAAGAGTGATCCGAAGCTCAAGGTCGTGCTCAAGGAGTTTCCGGTGCTGAGCCAGGGGTCGGTCGAAGCAGCCCAGGTGGCGGTCGCCGTGCGCATGCAGGATCCGACCGGCAAAAAGTATCTCGACTTCCACCAGAAGCTGCTGGGCGGTCGTGGCGCCGCAGACAAGGCGCGCGCGATTCAAGCGGCCAAGGAGGCGGGCCTCGATGTCGCAAGAATCGAGAAGGACATGGCCAGCCCCGAGGTGCGCGCCACCATCGAGGAGAATTTCAAGCTCGCCGAAGCGATGGGCATGAATGGCACGCCGAGCTACGTGATCGGCAAGCAGATCGTGGTCGGCGCCGTCGGCCTCGAAGGCCTGAAGGAAAAAATCGGCGTCGCACGCTGCGGCAAGGCGACCTGCTAGTTCCAGATTTCGATTATCCGAACACCGCAAGAGGCCGGTTTTTTACCGGCCTTTTTTGTTGCCAGGATCTTTTGTTGTCAGGATCTTGGTGCGACCGTTCATCTCGCATTCAACAAACATAAGCCCCGGAACCGGTGAAGTTTCGGAACATCTCATTTCTCCTTTCGTTGTCGGCGCGGGCAATGACACAAAGACACTTGAGGAGAGGTTCAATGACTAATCGCTTTATGATCTCGGTTGCCGCGCTGGCACTCGTCGCGGGCACTGGTCACGCGAATGCGCAGGGAACTGGGACCAAGGAGTATGGCGGCACCCAGCAGATGCAGCAGAACGCGCATCCTTCCACCGGCGCGGCTGAACATGGCGGCGCGACGAGCAAGGAAAAGAGCACCGTGGGCCAGGCTGGCGGATCGATGAAGTCCGGCGCTGAAGAGAAGTCCTCAGGCGCGATCAAGGACGAGAAGTCCGGCGCCATGCACAAGGACTCTACGGGCAAGGAAAAGGGCACCGTTGGACAGGCCGGCGGATCCATGAAGTCCGGCGCCGAGGAGAAGTCCTCGGGCGCGATGAAGGACGAGAAGTCCTCGGGCACGATGCACAAGAATCCGACGGCTGAGGAGAAGTCGGGTGCAACGAAGGGCCAACGCACCGACGAACACGCCCAGGGTCAGCAGGGCAAGTCGAAGGGCGTGAGCTCGGAGACTCAAACCAAGTCCGGCACGACCACGGGCGAGAGCCGCCAGGGTCAGACCGGCACCAACGCGCAGGGCCAGGCCGGCACGTCGACCCAGACGCAGACCACCGGCCAGGCCGGCGCCGGCGCCAAGCTCTCGACCGAGCAGCGCACGCAGATCACCTCGGTGATCCACGAGGAGCACGTCGCTCCGGTGGGCAACGTGAACTTCTCGGTTTCGGTCGGAACCCGTATCCCGCGCGAGGGCATCGAGTTGCACGCCCTCCCGTCGCGGGTCGTGACGATCTATCCGGAGTGGCGGACCTACAGGTACGTCCTGGTTCGCGATGAGATCGTGATCATCGATCCGGTGACCTACGAGATCGTGGCGGTCCTGCACGCCTAAGGGCGGATGACGGCAACGTCAGGGGGCGGGCAGCAATGCCCGCCCTTGGCCGTTCGGCCGATAGCCATCCTTTGGACTGGTTAACAAGCAATTTCCGTAGTTTCCGCACAGGTTTTTGCACACTGGATGAGGTACCTGAACCCGCCAGGGAGGTCCTTCAAGGCTTCCCCTCACGCGCTTTGTTACCTATAACCCCGCCACGCCGAAGCACCTCTTCCGGGATTGGAATGGCCGAACCAGCAACCGACACGATCCTCGTCCTGAACGGGCCGAACCTCAACATGTTGGGGACGCGCGAGCCCGAAAAGTATGGTCATGGGACACTGGCCGACGTCGAGGCGCTGTGCCGGGAGACGGCGGCGACGTTCGGTCTCAAGGCCGACTGCCGGCAGTCGAACCGCGAAGGCGAGCTGATCGATTTCATCCACGAGGCGCACAGGCGCAAGATGAAGGGAATCATCATCAATGCCGGCGGCTATTCCCACACCTCGATCGCCTTGCACGACGCGCTGCTCGCGGTGCAGATCCCGACGGTCGAAGTTCATGTGACCAACATCCACGCCCGCGAGAGTTTCCGTCATCACTCCTACACCGCGCGCGCGGCCTTCGCCTCGCTCTGCGGCTTCGGCATCGAGGGCTATCGCCTCGCCATCCAGGGCCTTGCCGCGAAGCTCGCCATCAAGCCCAAAGCCTGAAGCTTCCCTCATCAAACAGAACATTCGGATCAAAGAACATGGCGCGCCAGCCAGACGACAAAGCAGCCGCAAAATTTTCCAGCGACGATTCCGCGCTCATCCGCGAGCTCGCCCTGCTGCTCGATGAAACCAGCCTCACCGAGATCGAGATCGAGCGTGCGGGCCTGCGCCTGCGCGTCGCCCGCAACATCAGCGTTGCCGCGACCATGCCGATGCCGGTGGCAACCGCCCATGCCGTGCCTGTCGCAGCAGCTGCCGCCGCAGCACCGGCGGCCGCGGCGTCCGACCTGTCGAAGCATCCGGGCGCCGTGAGCTCGCCGATGGTCGGCACCGCCTATTGGGCGCCGGAGCCCGGCGCCAAGCCGTTCATCGAGGTCGGCAGCAAGGTCTCGGTCGGCCAGACGCTGCTGATCATCGAAGCGATGAAGACCATGAACCAGATTCCCTCGCCGCGAGCCGGCACGGTGACGCAGATCCTGGTCGAAGACGGCCAGCCGGTCGAGTACGGCGAGCCGCTCGTCATTATTGAATAAGCGAGTGGCGAATTGCGAATAGCGAATGGTCCGTCTTGCCATTCGCCATTCGCTACTCCCTATTCGCCCGCTGAGGCACCATGTTCGACAAGATCCTCATAGCCAATCGCGGCGAGATCGCCCTACGCATCCTGCGCGCCTGCAAGGAGCTCGGGATCGCGACCGTCGCCGTGCACTCCACCGCCGACGCCGACGCCATGCATGTGCGCCTGTCGGACGAGAGCGTCTGCATCGGACCGCCGCCGTCCAAGGACAGCTATCTCAACGTGCCCGCGCTGCTCGCGGCCTGCGAGATCACCGGCGCCGACGCGGTGCACCCCGGCTACGGTTTCCTGTCCGAGAACGCTCGCTTCGCGGAAATCCTCGCCGAGCACAATCTGCACTTCATCGGCCCCAAGGCCGAGCACATCCGCCTGATGGGCGACAAGATCGAGGCCAAGAAGACTGCCAAGCGGCTCGGCATCCCCGTGGTGCCCGGCTCCGACGGCGCGGTCGGCCCCGAGGACGACGCGATGGCGATCGCCCGCAAGATCGGCTTTCCCGTGCTGGTGAAGGCGGCAGCCGGCGGCGGCGGCCGCGGCATGAAGGTCGCGCACAGCGAGGCTGATCTTCAATTGGCGCTGTCGACGGCGGCGAACGAGGCAAAATCTGCGTTCGGCGACGCGTCCGTTTATCTCGAGAAGTACCTGCAGAAGCCGCGCCACATCGAGATCCAGATCCTCGGCGACGGCCGCGGCGGCGCAATCCATCTCGGCGAGCGCGACTGCTCGCTGCAGCGCCGCCACCAGAAGGTCTGGGAAGAAGGCCCCTCGCCCGTCCTCTCCGCAGCGGCACGCGCCAAGATCGGCGAGACCTGCGCGAAAGCGATGCGTGAGATGAAATATCTCGGCGTCGGCACCATCGAATTCCTGTTCGAGGACGGCGAGTTCTATTTCATCGAAATGAACACGCGTATCCAGGTCGAGCATCCCGTCACCGAGAGCATCACCGACATCGACCTTGTCCTAGAGCAGATCCGCATCGCCGCCGGCGGCGAATTGCCGGCGAAGCAGGATGAAGTGCAGATCATCGGCCACGCCATCGAATGCCGCATCAACGCGGAGAACCCGCAGACCTTCCGGCCTTCCCCGGGCCGCATCTCGCAATTCCACGCGCCCGGCGGGCTTGGCGTGCGCATCGATTCCGCGGTCTATCAGGGCTACACGATTCCGCCCTATTACGACTCCCTGGTCGGCAAGCTGATCGTGCACGGCAAGACGCGCGCCGAATGCCTGATGCGGCTTCGCCGCGCACTGGACGAGATGGTGGTCGACGGCATCGAGACAACGCTGCCGCTGTTCCGCGACCTGGTGCGCCAGCCCTCCATCATCGACGGCGACTATCATATCCACTGGCTTGAACAATACCTGGCCGGCAACGTGGATCCCGGCGCGAAATAGTTTGGAACCCCTTTGGCCCCAATCGCGTTCTGGACGGTTGGGGGCAGTTCCAAGGGGCCATTTTGAACGTCGCTCAGCGCAACAAGGCGAACCATCGTGACGGCTGACGCTCAGCGGCGGCGCACGGTGATGCAAATCCTGCTGCTTTCGGCGGGATTTTTCGTGCTGGTCGCGATCAGCGTGTTGTCGGTCCTGCTGGTCAACAAGGCGCGGGAGGACAACGCCAGGGTCGTGCACACGGTCGAGACCGAAGGCCAGATTGCCAATCTGCTGCTCGAAGTCCGCCGCGCGGAAAGCGCGACCCGGGCCTATCTGCTGTCCTCCGCCCCGCAATTCCTGGACGAGTACCAGGCCGCCGCCGCCAGGATCCTGCCGGCCCTGGATCAGCTGGAAAAGCTCACGCGGGACAATCCGGCGCAGGCAGCAAATACCGCCAAGCTGCGCAAGGCCGTCGAGCAACGCCTGTCGGAATTCGCCCGTGGCGTCGATCGGATCAAGAACGGCGACCTCTCGACTGCCGTGACCGTGCTGCGCGACGGTACGTCCACGAGTGCGGTCGAGACCATCGCCAGCGTCGGTCGCGACATGCGGACCGAAGAGGATCGCCTGTTCAGGGAACGGACCGAGACCGCCGACCGGACCCAGAAGCTTGCCTCCTCCGTGACCATCGCCGGCTCGGCGATGGTTCTGGCGCTCGCCTTCGGATCGGTCCTGCTGGTGCGCCAGTCCTCACGCGCCCGCGACCAGGCCGAGGCGCGCCTGCGCGACGCCAATCTCAACCTGGAAGCCACCGTCGACGAACGCACGGCAGACCTGCGCGAGGCCAACGACGAGATCCAGCGCTTTGCCTATATCGTCAGCCACGATTTGCGCTCGCCACTGGTGAACATCATGGGCTTTACCAGCGAACTCGAGGAGCTCCGCGGCGACATTTTCCGCCGCATCGGCGGCCTCACCCAAGCCGCGACCGGCGGGCCGCCACCGGCGGCTGGCGAGATCGTGCTTGAGGAGGCGGACAAACAGCTTTCAGCCGACTTTGCCGAAGCCCTTGGCTTCATCAAATCGTCGATCGCGAAGATGGACCGGCTGATCTCGGCGATCCTCAACCTCACCCGCGAGGGCCGGCGCGAATTCGTGCCGGAGAAGATCGACACGCAAGAACTGATAGAAGCGATCGTGTCAACGCTGGCACATCAGGCCGCAGAGGCGCGGGCTGAAATCCGCGTCGAGCCGCTGCCGAATATCATCAGCGATCGCCTCGCACTCGAGCAGATCTTCTCCAATCTGATCGACAACGGGGTCAAGTATCTGAAAAGCGGAGTTCCCGGCGAGATCCGAATCCGGGGGCGCACCAAGCTTGGATACGCTATCTTCGAAATCAGCGATAACGGGCGCGGCATCGATCCGAAGGACCATCAGCGGATTTTCGATTTGTTCCGCCGTGCGGGGTCTCAGGACAAGCCCGGTCAGGGCATCGGTCTTGCGCATGTGCGTGCACTTGTGCGCCGTCTCGGCGGCACGATGTCGGTATCGTCGGAACTGAACACGGGCAGCACCTTCACGATTACGCTGCCCATCGCGTGGAACGCCAGCAACCGGAACGCCGACACATGACACTGCCCGTCACCATCATCATGATCGAGGACGACGAAGGACACGCCCGGCTGATCGAGCGCAATATCCGTCGCTCCGGCGTCAACAACGAGATCGTCGCGTTCGCCAATGGCACCGACGCGATGAAGCACCTGTTCGGCGCCGACGGCAGTGGGCTTGCGCAGAAGGGCAATGCGCTCCTGATCCTGCTCGACCTCAACCTGCCCGACATGACCGGAATCGACATCCTGAAGCAGATCAAGGAGAACAGATATCTGAAGACCTCGCCCGTGGTTGTGCTGACCACTACCGACGACTCCCAGGAAATCAAGCACTGCTACGAGCTCGGCTGCAACGTCTACATCACCAAGCCCGTCAACTACGAGAGTTTCGCCAACGCCATCCGGCAGCTCGGCCTGTTCTTCTCGGTCATCCAGGTCCCCCCCCGCCGCCTCATGAACCGGCGCACGCCGACATTGCTCTACATCGACGACGACGACGCGCTGGCGCGCCTGGTTGATCGCGGCCTGACGCGGCGCGGCTACAAGGTCATCCATGCCGCAAGCGGAGAGGAAGGCCTGGAGCGCATCCGCCGCGCGGATGTCGAAGGCTGCATCGATGTCGTGGCGCTTGACCAGTACATGCCCGGTCTCGACGGGCTGGAAACACTGGAACAGATCATGGCGATCGCTGGCGCACCGCCCGTGGTGTTCGTCACGGCATCGCAGGATTCTACCATCGCGGTCACCGCGCTGAAGGCCGGCGCGGCGGATTACCTGGTCAAGGACGTCAAGGGCGACTTCATCCCCTTGCTCCACGTCGCGGTCGATGGCGCGCTGCGCCAGGCCGAATTGCAGAAGGCGCGCGAGGAAGCCGAAGCCGAGATCCATGCCTCACGCGACCGCTACGCGGCGCTTGCCGCCGAGCGCGAACTGCTGCTGCGCGAGGTCAACCACCGCGTCGGCAACTCGCTCCAGATCATCGCCTCGCTGCTGCACCTTCAGGCAAGCTCCGCCACGCAGGATGAGGTCAAGGCGGCGCTGACCAATGCGATGGGCCGCGTCGCCGCGGTCGCGCAGGTGCACCGCCGCCTCTACACCTCGCAGGACCTGAAGAGCGTGGTCCTGAACCAGTATCTGGGCTCGCTGCTCGAGGATCTGCGCCGCTCGGCCGAAGGCGACCGGATGTCGCGCCTGACGCTGAAGGCCGAGCCGATCGAAATCGATCCGGACCGTGCCGTTGCCGTCGGCATCATCGTCAACGAGCTGGTGATGAACGCGGTGAAGTACGCCTATCCCGACGGCGCCGGTCCCATCCACGTCGAGCTGACCTCGCAAGGCGACGACCTCCTGCTGACGATCACCGACGACGGCGTCGGCGACAACGCCAAGGCCGATCCGCGCTCCACCGGCATGGGCCAGCGCATTGTCGCGGCCATGGCCTCCAAGCTCGATGCCTCCGTCGAGCGCGATCCCGCGCATTCCGGAACCCGCATTCTCCTGAAGTTCCGCCGTGTGCCCGCAGCGCCCGACCAGGCGAGCAGCGCGACGGCGAGCTGACCCGCGATTGCAGAGCCTCCCCCCCATCGCACGCGCATCGCGATCCTGCTATTGTTGCGTGCCATGACCTCGCGCGATTCCGCCTCGTCTGAAATCACGCCAGCAGTGCTGCTGCGCGCCTACGCCTGCGGCATCTTTCCGATGGCCGAGAGCGCGGACGATCCGACGCTGTTCTGGGTCGAGCCGGAGATGCGGGGCGTCATCCCGCTCGAGGGCTTCCGCGTCGCCTCGCGCCTCGCGCGCACGGTCCGTTCAGACGCCTTTCGCGTGACCGTCAACACCGCGTTCAAGGCCACGATCGCCGGCTGCGCCGCGCCACAGACCGGGCGCGAGGACACCTGGATCAACAAGCGCATCCGCGATCTCTATGGCGGTCTGCGTGAACTCGGCCATTGCCACAGCG
Organism: Bradyrhizobium sp. NAS80.1; assembly: GCF_001908205.1. Classification (GTDB taxonomy): domain Bacteria; phylum Pseudomonadota; class Alphaproteobacteria; order Rhizobiales; family Xanthobacteraceae; genus Bradyrhizobium. The sequence continues at coordinate 17,767 of NZ_LGHL01000167.1, read as the reverse complement.
TCGAGGCGTGGCAGGGCGACGACCTCGTCGGCGGGCTTTACGGCGTGAGCCTGGGGCGGGCCTTCTTCGGCGAGAGCATGTTCCACACCGCGCGCGATGCCTCGAAGGTCGCGCTGGTGCATCTGGTCGCGCGGCTCATCCATGGCGGCTTCGAGCTGCTCGACACGCAATATGTCACCGAACACCTCAAGAGCTTTGGTGCGCTCGAGATTTCACGACGGCGCTACACCGCGCTGCTTGACAAGGCGCTCGCCGGCGAACCCGGCGATTTCCTGAGGCTCTCCGCCGGCGAGGCGATCCCGGGGGCGCGCGCGCTCGAGATCATCGCCTCGCGGCAATAGGGCCTAGCGGCCAAACCCGGGGATTCCGAAGAGACCCGGCTGCTGCTGTGGCGGCGGAGCCGATTGCTGCTGCGATGGCGGTGGCGGCAACGGCTGCGGCGGACGCTGCTGCACGGCCTGCTTGGGTGCGGCCTTCTTTTGCGCTGCCGGCGGCGGCGGAGGCGCGGGCTTGGTCGCGGGATCCGGCGCAGCAGTCGCGATGGTCTGCTGCGGCTCTTTGCAGTCGGTCAGCCAGATATCGTAGATCGGATGCTCGACGCCGTGCAGGCCGGGGCTCGCGGCGTACATCCAGCCCGAGAAAATCCGCTTTACCTCGCCCTGCAAGGTAATCTCGTCGACCTCGACGAAGGCGTCGGTATTGGCGGCCTCCGTCGCCGGCCGCGTGTAGCAGGCGTCGGTTTTGACGCGCAGCGCGCCGAACTGGACGGTCTCGCCGATGTCCTCGTCGAAATTGATGATGCGCCCGGTGATCTTGTCGAGGCCGGAGAAGGTCGCCTTCTTGTTCACGATCTTCTGGGCCGGCGGCTCGGTGACCACCTCGTCGCCTGGCTGGAGGCTCGCCGGTGTCTGCGGCACGGGGCCGCCCTTTTGCTGGGGCTGTCGCTGACCGGGCGCACCCGGCGGGACGCCTTGCGGACCAGGCGGCGCGACAGCGACGGCCGGCGGCTGGTTCGGCGGGGCAACGGTCGAGCCCGGCGGCGGCGCCAGGGGTTGGCTCTCGACCGGCCCCGGCATGACATTGCCCTGCCGGCCCGGCGGAGGCGCCATCGGGCGCGACGGCAGCACGCGGCCCTGCGGCGGCAGCTCGGGGACCTCCTCGTCGTCATCAGGGATCTGTGGCTGCGGCTGGCCACGCGGAATACTGCCCGGCGGGCGCGGCGGCGGATCGGAGAAGATCGTGCCGATCTGCGCCTGCGCGGGCGTCGCAACCGTCAAAGCGGTGGCGGCCAAAAGCGCCGCAAGGCCTGTCAGAGTAAGGGTTCGAAACATCTCGCGCGGCTTCAACAGCGAATCGGGCTTGTTGGACATTCTACAGGGGATACCGCCGCTCGCAGGCCATCCGGTTAACACGCCGAATACGGCGGGGAAAGGGCGGCATTCCTGCCCTGCCCGCCGCCGGCTGGCCAGGCCGGCAGCCGGATGGGATAGTGGAACGCCCTTCCCGGGGGCCGAGGCGGGCATTGCCCCCCGAGAACGACGCCCAACCATAACCAGAAAACTTGAGGTCGCTCCCCCATGCCCGTTGTGCTCGATCCCGACGCCGCCGCCGTCTACAAGGTCGTTCAGGAGGCCGGTCGCCCCGCCTACGAGACCCTGACCGCACCGGAAGCGCGCGCTTATTACGCGCAGGCCCGCTTTGCGACCAATCCTGAAGCACCCGAGCTTGCGCGCGTCGCGCCGCTGTCGATCCCGGCACCGCACGGCGTTATCCCGGCGCGCATTTACGTGCCGAAGGACCTGCGCCGGCACGACGGCTTGTCGCCGGCACTGGTGTTCTTCCATGGCGGCGGCTGGGTCATCGGCGATCTCGACTCCCACGACGTCGTCTGCCGCAAGCTTGCAGTCGAGGGCGCGCTGATCGTGATCTCGGTCGACTACCGGCTCGCTCCGGAGCATAAGTTTCCCGCCGCAGCCGATGACGCCATAGCCGCTACCAAATGGGTCGCCGCGAATGCGCGCGAGCTCGGCATCGACGCCTCGCGCCTCTCAATCGGCGGCGACAGCGCCGGCGGCAATCTCGCAGCCGTCGTTTCGCTTGCCGCGCGTGACGGCAATGGTCCTGCGATCGCGGGCCAGGTCTTGATCTACCCCGCCGTCGATTTCGCCATGACGCACGGCTCCCACAGCGAGCCCGAGACAAGCGTGCTGCTGACGCATTCGGTGATCCGCTGGTTCCGCGACCACTATCTCGACAGCGCCGCCGACATCCACGATTGGCGCGCCTCGCCGGCGCGCGCGGCGAGCCTTGCCGCCCTGCCGCCGGCCTATGTGCTGACCGCCGGCGCCGATCCGCTGCGCGACGAGGGCGACGAATATGCCGCGCGTCTCAAAGAGGCCGGCGTACCCGTCACCTACAAGCACTATCCCGGCCAGTTCCATGGCTTCTTCACGATGGGGAAACTGTTGCAGCAGGCCAATTCCGCCGTGAGCGAGATCGGGGCGTGGCTGAGGGCATTGGCCTAGCTCGAACGCCGTAGCCCGCATGAGCGATAGCGACATGCGGGACCGCTCTCACCACACTACCTGTCCCGGATATCGCTTCGCTTATCCGGGCTACAAGATAACAATCGAGATGCCGCCCGCGCTTCAAACCATCATCGCCGCTTCAGTCCGTTGGCTCACGTGGATCGGTGACCAGGGCACGCGCGCGGTGGCAGCGGTGGTGTTCATCGCGGTGGCCGTGCCGCCGATCGGCGCGCTGCTGCGTCACTATCTCACCGTGGCGATCGTTTGCCTGCTCTGCATCTCATTCATGCGCGTCGATCTCGCCGCGCTGTACGGCCACCTTCGCCGGCCAGGACTGGTCGCGGCCGCCACCGCCTGGACCACGCTCGGCGTGCCCCTGATCGTCGGGCTGATCGCCTGGGCGACCGGCTTCGACAATCACTCGCCCGGTCTCTTCCTCGGACTGATGCTGCAGGGCATGGCCTCGCCGATGATGGCATCTCCCGCGCTCGCCGCGATGATGGGCCTCGATGCCACGCTCGTGCTGATTACGCTGGTGACCTCGACAGCGCTCGTGCCGTTCACCGCCTCGCTGTTCGCCGGCCTCTTTCTCGGTGCCAAGCTCAGCGTCACGCCGCTTGCACTCGGCCTCAAGCTGCTCGGCCTGCTGGCAGGCTCGCTGCTGGGCGCGACGATCATCCGCCGCGTCGTCGGCGCGGAGGCGATCCAACGCCACAAGCGGCCGATCGACGGCATCAACATCATCATCCTCCTGGCATTTGCGTCCGCGATCATGGGGGATGTGGCCCATGACCTGCTGACCGATCCGATCTTCACGATCGGCGTAGCGCTGATGGCATTTGCGATCTATTTCGCACTGCTGGCGGTGACGACGCTGATCTTCCGCCGGGTCGGCTATGAGCGCGCGCTTGCGCTCGGGCTGATGGTGTCACAGCGCAATCTAGGTTTGATGCTGGCCGCAACCTCGGGGGCGCTGCCGCCTGCCACCTGGCTGTATTTCGCGATGACGCAGTTTCCGCTTCACCTTGCGCCATACATGCTGACGCCGATCGCGCGGCGCTTGACGGCCCGTGCGGAAACATCCAGCACGCCGGCCAAAGCTGGCGCAACCTAAGGCTTGGACCGTGGACCTCGCCAGCAGCCCTCCGCAAGACTGGCAAACCTCATGGATTGCGCGGTTTCTTTTTCTTGCACTCCGCCAATATCCAGTCGCGGAACGCTTGCATCGCAAGCGAAAGCCGTTTTGATTTTAGCGACGTGAGCCAATACGACCCGAGATAGACTTGACTGTCATAGGGACAGACCAGTCGTTTGCGCGACACGTCGTCCGAAAACAAGATGACCGGCAATAGCGCGACCCCGGCGCCTTGAGCTGCCGCGTGCGCCAAAGAGACCGATGAGTCGAAGGTCGGGCCAGTCATCCGAGGTTGCCTGCATTTCACCACCTCGAACCATTGTGCCCACTCTCCCATCCGATATGACCGCAACAGCACCTCCTTATGGAGGTCGACGGGAGTTTTGAGTCGCTTCGCAATGGTTGGCGCGCACATCGGCGCGAAATGGACATCGACGAGACGCTCCGCGTTCGTACCGTGCCACGCGCCGTCACCAAATCGGATAGCGTAGTCCAATCCTTCGCCTGCGAGATCCACGCGATTGTTGTTCGCAAAGATCCTTGTATCGACGTGCGGATGGCTCGAAGAAAAGCTCCTCATGCGCGGGAGGAGCCAGCCGGACGCGAACGTTCCGACCACGCCGATTGTTAGCATCTCGCGCATTCGGCCGTTCTCGAACCGGTCCAGGACCTGGTTGATTTGGCTGAAGGCATCCGAGATTGCAGGCAGCAGCGCCTCGCCTTCTTCTGTAAGAGCGAGCCCGCGGGTCAATCGCCTGAAAAGCTTCACGCGCAGGCTCTCCTCCAGAATCCGTACCTGCTGGCTCACGGCAGCCTGCGACACCCGAAGTTCGAGACCGGCCTTGGTGAAGCTGAGGTGGCGCGCTGCCGCCTCGAATGAGCGGAGCGCGTTCAACGGCAGGCTGGAAAGGTTGGGAGAGCGGCGGGTCACGTCTGATCCAAGTTTTGCTTATGGATGGCCTCACGAACCATTGTTTGTCAATTGCCAGAGCGCGAAGCAAAAACCTGCCTGCAATCTATGGAGTTTTCGATGCTTACGCGACGTCAGTTCGGCTCATCAGCATTTGGGTTCGTGGGAAGTCTCTTCCTGCCGAAAATTTCGGGTGCTGCGCCAGGCGGAACAGCACCACTGATCGAAGCCATCACGCAGTTGGAACTGAAGAGCGGCGGCCGGCTTGGCGTCTCCGTGCTCGACACGAGAACGGGAGCGCAGATTCATCACAAGGGAAATGAGCGCTTTCCCATGTGCAGCACATTCAAAGTACTGGCGTCCGCAGCAATACTCAAAAACGCGGGCAGTAAGCTGGACAGCCTTGAACGGCGCGTTCGCATTGAGCAAGCCGACATCGTCGAGAACTCGCCCGTGACTCTTGAGCATGTCGGCGGAGAGGGAATGTCGCTCCTTGAAGTTTGCGACGCTGCCATTACCAGAAGTGACAACACCGCCGGAAACCTGCTTCTGAAAAACATTGGCGGCACGGCCGGGCTGACCAGCTTTGCGCGGAGCATCGGCGACAAGGTGACGAGGTTGGACCGGACCGAGCCCGAACTGAACGAGGCAACGCCGGGCGATCCCCGCGATACCACCACGCCAAATGCAATGACCGCAAGTTTCAGTGGCTTGTTGCTCGGTAGAGTACTATTGCCGGAAGCTCGCGATCAGCTTGCCAAATGGCTGATCGCAAACAAGACGGGGGATACTCGATTGCGCGCCGGCCTGCCGCAAAGCTGGCGGGTCGGCGACAAGACTGGAGCAGGCGAACACGGCACCACCAACGACGTTGCGATCGTGTGGCCGCCCGAGCACCCGCCACTTATTATCGGGGTTTATCTCACCGGCGCCGCGCTCGACCCGAATGGGCGAAATGATGTGATCGCATCGGTTGGACGTGAGATCAGCAAGAGCTTTGGCTGACAACCGCGTTGGTCGGCTCAGGAAATCCGACCGTCGCATTGCAGGTCGAAAACTCCGCTCTATCCCGCCCGCGCCGCACGCCGCAAGGCCTGCGGCGGCTGGCCGAAGGCGCGGATGAAGGCACGCCGCATTCTCTCGGGATCGCCGAAACCGGTCGCCTCGGCGACGAGTTCGATCGCCTCGCGCGAGGACTGCACGCGCTCGCGTGCGACCTCGATCCGCAACCGCTCGATCGCCTTGGACGGCGTCGTGCCCGTCTCGGCGGCAAAGGCGCGGGCAAAATGCCGCGCGCTCATGCCGGCGCGATCGGCGAGATCTTCGACCGTCAACCGGGCGCCGAGATTCTCGCGCGCCCAGGACAGCAGCGCACCGAACCGGCCGTTCGGCGTCTTCAATTCCAGCAGCGAAGAGAATTGCGACTGGCCGCCGCTGCGGCGGTGATACAGCACGAGCTGGCGCGCGGTCGCCTGCGCGATCTCTTCGCCATGATCCTCAGTCACCATCGCGAGCGCAAGGTCGATGCCCGCGGTGATGCCTGCCGACGTCCACACATTGCCGTCGCGCGTGAAGATCTGATCCGGCTCGAACTTCACCTTGGGAAAGCGCGCGACGAAATCCCGCGTGCGCCCCCAATGCGTGGTGGCGTGGCGCCCGTCGAGCAAACCCGCTTCGGCGAGCACATAGGCGCCCGAGCAGACGCTTGCGACGCGGACGCCCCGCCGCGCCAGCCGCTGCACAAAGGCGCGCGTGACCTCGCAGCGCGCGGCGCTTGCAACGCCGGCGCCGCCCGCCACAACCAGCGTCGTGATCGCATTCGTCGACCTGAAATCGCGCGCCATCATCTCGGCGCCGGACGAGCTGCGCACGGGCCCCGCGTTCAGCGCCAGCACCCGAATCCCGGTCGTCGTCTTGCCGGTGCAGCGCGCCGCGATCTCGAACACCGAGATCGGGCCGGCTGCATCGAGCAACTGGAAATCCGGGAAGATCAGGATGCCGATCATGGTTATGTCCGAAATAGAGGGAAATACGCCATTTTGGACGGAAGAGCATCATGCCAATTTGGCCCCGTCAAGCTCATAGTTGGAGGCTCTCATGTCGACACCGCTGCAGATCGGTCTTTTGGTGTTTCCGCGCGTCACCCAGCTCGACTTCACCGGCCCACTTCAGGTGTTCTCTTCCGTCCCCGGCGCGACAGTACATTTGATCTGGAAGACGCTGGATCCAGTGCCGAGCGATTCCGTGCTGATGCTGACGCCGACCGTAACGTTCGCCGACTGCCCGCAGCTGGATGTGATCTGCGTGCCGGGCGGCTTCGGCACCGACGCTCTCCTCAATGATGAAGAGACTCTCGACTTCGTGCGCAAGCAGGCTACGGGCGCCAAATTCGTCACTTCGATCTGCACGGGATCGCTGGTGCTGGGCGCAGCCGGGCTATTGCAGGGCTACAATGCCGCCACGCATTGGAGTGCGATGGAGATGCTGCCGCTGTTCGGCGCGACCCCGACGAAGACGCGCGTCTGCATCGATCGAAACCGTGTTACCGGCGGCGGTGTCACTGCGGGAATCGATTTCGCGCTGACGCTGGTGTCGCTGCTGGTCGATCGCACCACAGCGGAAGCAGTGCAGCTCCGTCTCGAATACAATCCCGCGCCACCATTCAACTCAGGCTCGCCAGATACCGCTCCAGCCGAAGTACTGGCGATGCTCAGGGAGCGCGGCGCGCAAAGCCAGGCGCGTCGCCTCGATGCCGTTAGGCGCGCGGCCGAAAGGGTGATGTGAGTTGCTTCGGGCGGTCTCGTGCCCCGGACGCAGCGCAGCGCTTCTTCAGCGGTGCGCTGCAGAGCCGGGGCCCAGCAGCGCGTGCTGATGCATGGGTCCCGGCTCAGCGGAGCAGCGTTGCACGCTGCACCGCGTCCGGGACACACAACTCGTACCAACAGAGAAAGGCCGCTCGGTTTCCCAAGCGACCTTTCCTGTCTTACGGCGGCGCACATTCACATCGGGCGATTCCGGAACTTCCAGACCGGGGGCCTATCTCCCGATCGAGTCCTGGTCGGCGGCCGCTGCATTTCGGGACAGTCGCGAACTGTTGCCCGAACCGAACGCAATGGTCTCCCATCTCCGTAAGATGAGATCATTGAGCCGCATTGCTCGCGTGCCGGCAACGGGCAAGCAGGCGTCATCCCCGCTGTTCTCGTTGTCCACAGCGGCGTGAGGCGGATGCGGGTGCATCCAATCGAGCGATGAAGATTCGCGCTTGGAGCCGGATGCCTAGCCAGGCGTCCAGGGCTGGTAGTCGCCGGTCGCCTTCGGCCGCCGGCCGCTGGCGAGCGTCGAGCCCGACGGACGGTAGGCCTTTGCCGTGCCCGTGAGATTCGGCTGGTGCGACTTTTCCCACTCGCGCGGCTGGTAGTTGGTCTCGGTCGGCGGCGTGTCGACGACGTGATGAATCCAGCCGTGCCAGGCTGGCGGGATGCGGCTCGCTTCGGCGTAGCCGTTGTAGATCACCCAGCGCCGCTCGAAGCCGAGCGTCGGATCGATCGCCCCGCCGCGGGTGCGGTAATAGAGATTGCCCTGCTCATCTTGGCCAACCAGCTCTCCATACCGCTTGGTCCAGAGCTGGGTGCCAAACGTCTGGCCATTCCACCAGGTGAAGAACTTCAAAAGGAACTGTTTCATGCGGCAAGGGCCCTGCTTCGTGGGGTCCTGATGCCATCCGGACGGCGAAATGTCCAGTTCGGCGGTGCGGCCGTGCCTCACGCTGTGGTGTCCGAGGCGCGGACCGCCGCCGCAAATCGGGCGCGATCCGTTCATGCCGGGTACAGCGTCCCGGTGAGACGCTCCCTTCGCGCGCAAACGGTCGTGATCCCGGGAACCACGGCCCTTTCCTAGGGTTGGCTTTCCGGGAAAGGAGCTTGATCATGAAAAGTCTAAAAGTTTTGAGCGCCGCGGCAGCAGTGGCGTTGGTCCTCCCGTTGGCGACGCCGAGCTTCGCGCAAGGCCCTAGCCGCGGTGCTGCTGTTGGTGGTGGTGGCGGCGCCCATTTTGGTGGTGGCGGCGGTGCCCGCATGGGCGGAGGTCCCGTTGGCGGCGCACGGATCGGCGGCGGTGGCGGCAATTTCGCGGCGGGTGCAGCAGTCCGTCCGGGCGGTGGTGCCCCCTTTGCCGGCGGCCGCGGCGCTGCGGTCGCGGGTAACAACTGGCAGGGCGGCGGCTGGCATCGTCGCGGCGGATTCTGGCCCGGCTTCGCGGCGGGCGCTGCGATCGGCGGCCTCGGCTCGTACGCCTATTACGGTAGCGGATATTACGACGATCCCTACTACTATGGTGACAGCTACTATGACGAGCCGTCAGTCGCGGTCGTACCCGACAGCGGCGGCGACTCCGCAGCTTACTGCGCACAGCGCTTCAGGTCGTATGACCCGGCCTCGGGCACGTATCTCGGCTACGACGGCCAGCGTCATCCCTGCCCGTAATCGATGAGACAACGTTTGACAGAAGAGGCGCCGCAGCGATGCGGCGCCTCTTTCGTTTGTCGCGCATTCGTCGCTCGTTTCGCGCGTCACACGCGCATCGCGTGCGACGTTGTGTACACGCGCGCGAGCGGACCTCTATTCACCACACCGTGCATATCTACATTGATCCAATCCCAAATTGACCCACTCCACGATTCGCCTATATCAGCCATGGGTATGGGACTTCGATCGATCTGCTGGGAAATGTTATGCCGCGTATCCTCGTGGTAGATGACGATCCGATGGTCGGCGCGACCATCGAGGTCCTCCTCCAACGTCAGGGCTTCGACGTCACGATGGCCGACGGCGGAGAAACGGGGCTTGCTGCGCTCGAAACGCAGATGTTTGACGTGATGCTCGTCGACATCTTCATGCCGCACATGCGCGGCTTCGAATCCATCCGCATTTTTCACGAGCGCGCGCCGGCGATCCCGCTGATTGCGATGTCCGGCTATGCCTTCGCCTCATCCGCCTCGCCCTCTCCCGATTTCCTCCGCATGGCGCTGGAACTCGGCGCGACGCGCTGCCTGCGCAAGCCGTTCACGCCGGACGTGCTGCTGACCACGATCCGGGAATGCCTCGGCGGCTCCGCCGAGAGCACACAGCCGAAGGACAAGAAAGAAGCACCTTGATCCCAACGCAGCGCGTCATTCTCGGTGCTGGACTTGCCATCCTCCTGATCATCACCGCAGCCTCGATCGGACTCGACGTCAAGTCGCGGTCGGATTCCGCCTGGGTCAACCACACCGTCGAGGTGCTGAAGAAGATTTCGGACGTGCGCCTCTGGGTCCGCCGCGCCGAGAGCGCAGCGCGTGGTTATGAAATCTACCAGACGGCCGGATTTCTCGACGAATTCCAGGCGGCGAAGAGCCGGATCGCGCCGGCGCTCGCCGAGCTCAGGCTCGCGGTCCGCGACAGTGCCGATCAGGAGCAACTGCTGGCGGCCACCGAACCGCTGATCCTGCGACGACTGGATGTTGCAGCCGAAGCGCTGCGCCTGCGCGCCGACGGCGATGGGCCCGGCGTCCAGGCGCTGGTCGGCCGCGCCGAGGGCCGCGGCCTGATGGATGCGCTCACGGCCAATCTCGATCAGCTGGCCGCCGGCGAAGAGAAGCTGCTTGCCGACCGCGAAGCGGACTCGCGCCGGACCGGCATCGTGCTGCTCGGCATCGACATCGTCGGCGCGCTGGTCATCCTGCTGCTGGTCCTGATGCTGCTGCGCGAGAGCCAGCGCACCCAGGTCGCGCTCAAGAGCACACTGCTGGAAACCACGGCCGCCAAGGAGGCGCTCGAGGCGGCGGTTGCCGAGCGCACCGAGCATCTCGTCAACGCGCATGACGAGCTTCGCCTGTCGGTCAACGTGCTCCAGAGCACATTCCACAGCATGGCGGAGGCGGTGCTGGTCATCGACGACAATGGCGACGTGCTGCTCTCCAATCCGGCGGCGGAGCGCATGCTGCTGCACCGGACCGGCATGAACGTGCTCAACCTGCGCGCGCTGTCCGACGTGTTTCACGGCGACGGCGTGACGCCGATCGAGGCCGACGAAATGCCGTCGGCACGCGTCCTGCGCGGCGAGCACTTCGAAGAGCTGGAGATGATCGTCCGGCCGCACAGCGGCAATCCACCGCGCCATCTGATGATCAGCGGCCGGCCGATGCGTGACGGGCAAGGCAATATCTCCGGCGCCGTGCTGGTCTATCACGACGCAACGCATTCGCGCGAGACCGAGCGGCAATTGCACCAGTCGCAGAAGCTGGACGCGATCGGCAAGCTGACCGGCGGCGTCGCGCACGACTTCAACAACATGCTCACGGTGATCTCCGGCAACACGGAGACGCTGGTTGCGAGCCTGAAGCAGCAGCCGGATCTGCAGCGCGTCGCGCGCCTGATCGACGATGCCGCCGAGCGTTGCGCCGAGCTGATCCAGCATCTGCTCGCGTTTGCGCGACGGCAGCCGCTCCAACCGCGCAATGTCGAGATCAACGCCGCGATCACCGATATCGCCAAGCTGCTGCGCCCCACCCTCGGCGAGCAGATCCAGATCGAGACCGTGCTGGAACAGGGCCCGATGACCTCGCACATCGACCCGTCCCGGCTCACCAACGCGGTGCTCAACATGGCGATCAACGCCCGCGACGCCATGCCGAACGGCGGCAAGCTGTTGCTGGAGACCCAACGCCTCGTGCTCGACGAGGCCTATGCGCAGGCCAATCCGGACGTGGCGCCCGGCCCTTACGTGATGCTCGCGGTCAGCGACAGCGGCACCGGCATGTCGCCCGAGATCCGGCAGAAGGCATTCGAGCCGTTTTTCACCACCAAGGAAGTCGGCAAGGGATCCGGTCTCGGCCTCTCCATGGTCTACGGCTTCGTCAAGCAGTCCGGCGGCCACATCAAGATCTACAGCGAGGAAGGCCACGGCACCACGATCAAGCTCTATCTCCCGCCGGGCGAAGGCATGACCGAAGCGGCCGCCACTCCGACGCCGCAGGCCGAAGGCGGCGCCGAGACCATTTTCGTGGTCGAGGACGACACGCTGGTGCGCAACTTCGTCACCGCACAGCTCCAGAGCCTCGGCTACAAGACGGTCGCCGCCGCCGACAGCCGCTCCGCGCTGCAATTGATCGAGGCCGGCCAGGGCTTCGACCTGCTCTTCACCGACGTGGTCATCCCCGGCGGCATGAGCGGGCGCGAGCTCGCCGAAGTGGTGGCGAAGCGGCGACCGGGCCTGAAGGTGCTCTACACCTCCGGCTACACCGACAGCGCCATCGTCCACCACGGCAAGCTCGACGACGGTGTGCTGCTGCTGGCAAAACCCTATCGCCGCAACCAGCTCGCCGCGATGATACGCAAGGCGCTGAACGGCGGAATGAGGGCAAACTAGACGCTTACTTTTAGCCCGCGTTGCGGTCAGAAAGCTATGAGGTCGGCGACGAGCCTGATTGCGGCGCAGTAACTGGCCCCACCAAAGGTTCGCGAGATGGCGAAGCCAGCGCCGCCATTGCCGGCCAGATTCAGGTTCCTAGCGCGATGCCATCCCGACGACCATCGGCAGCACCAATCAATCCGCCGCGGTCGTGGTCGAGCCAAATAGCCTGAGCAGTTCCGATCGGGTTTTCCGCCCAGCGGGGCGTGTGTCCCAGCCTCGCCAACCCGTCCATCACTGCTACCGGAACGGTATGTTCCAATTCCAGGTCGACCCCACGAGCAAAGATTCGCGGGAAGTCGATCGCCTCCTGAACCGTCATGCCGTAATCGAGCACATTAGAGAGCAGGAGCATCTGCCCCATTGGCTGGAAATGCCCACCCGTGACACCGAATGACATCGCCGTCTCATTGTCGCGCGTCAGCAGCGCCGGAATAATCGTGTGTAGCGGTCGCTTTCGTCCGCGAATGACGTTCGGATGATCGCTGGCGACGGAAAAGCCACAGCCCCTGTTGTGAAGCAGCACTCCGCTCCGGGCGGCAACTATTCCGCTTCCGAAATCGTCGAAGATCGAGTTGATCAGCGATACGGCGAAGCGGTCTTCGTCCACGACGGAGATATAGGTCGTATCGCGATGCTCCGGCGTCGGACAAGGAAGGGCCCACTCGTCATTGCGCTTCGACATGTCGATGCGGCTCGCAATTGCCTGTATCCTGTCCCTGGCGAGCAACCTGTTCGCGATCTCTCCGGTGGACGCGGGGTCCGCGACCAACGCGTCCCTATCGGCATAGGCGGCGCGGGCAACTTCAGCTAGCAAGTGAAATCGCTGCACCGACATTGCCTCGTACTTTCCGCGTGGCTCGCCGTCGAGCAGCATCGCCATCTGCAGGGCGGTCACTCCCTGCCCGTTCGGTCGGCATTCCCACAACTCATAGTCTCGATATTCACTGGAGATCGGCTGTTCATAGACCGGAGTCCAGGAAGCAAAGTCATCCGGTGCGTGCACGCCATCCATCTGTGCGGCGTCTGCACGATGTCATCGGCAATCCATCCCTCGTAGAAGCAATCGGCTCCCTCTTGAGCGATAGCCCTCAATGTCCGGGCGAGCGCCCGCTGCACATGCCGTTCGCCGGCTGCGGGCGAGCTTCCTTGAGGGAGAAAGATCTCGCGGCACGCCGGGTGTCGGCTTAGCTTGGCGATCTGCCGGCTCCAGTCCCGCGCCAGCCTCGGTGAGACGGCATAGCCTCTCTCCGCCAGCGTAATGGCCGGTGCGAGCAGTCGTGCCCATTCCAACCTGCCATAGTCGTTCGCCAATCGCCCCCATGCGCGGACGGCGCCCGGGACCGTCACCGCCTCCGGAGCACCCGGATCGATCTGATCGATGCCCCGATCTGCGAACAAGGTCGCGGAAGCACCCCTTGGAGCCCATCCCGAGCCATTCATTGCAACAACAGCATGTCCCGGCTTCTTTAGAAGAGCAAAGCAATCCGCGCCTATCCCGGTTTGGCTCGGCTCGACGACCGCGAGAACGGCCGCAGCGGCAATCGCGCCGTCGATCGCGTTGCCTCCCTCCCGGAGTGCGTCCAGAGCGGCCAGGGAAGCGAGGGGGTGCGAGGTGGCAACCATGCTCCGGAATCCATGGACTTCGGAGCGGCCAGGACGTTGAAAGTCCCTCATGTTCGGTTATCCGTATACCAGCACTTGCACCTACGAGACCACGGTCGTCGACTTGAGCTGGGGCTCCCTCGACGGCTCTTCGAATATCTGCTCGAGAGGAATTCCACGCGTCTCACGCCCCAACAGGGCCATCGACGCCGCCTGAACGACCAGAAGCGCTCCGATCGCCGTAACCACGCCCGAGATACCAAAGGCATTGAACACGGAGACGATCAGGAAAGGCGTCACCAAGGTGGTCAGCCGCGCAATCCCGATGCAAATCGCGTTGCAGCGGACCCGAACCGCGGTGGGAAACAACTCGGGCAGATAGACTGCCTGTATCGTTGCAAGGAGAAAGTAGACGAGACTGAACAGCACGAATCCGCAGATCACCGCACCGACCTGGCTTGTCGCCTGACCAAAGAGCACCGAGAGCGCAGCCGCAAGAACCGAGCCGACTATGACCGCCGGCCGACGACCGATCCGATCGATGATTGCGAACGCAACGAAAGCACCAACCGGTCCGCCAAACGACATGAGCGCCGACAACCCGAGCGACTGGTTGATCGGCATCCCCTGCTTCAGCAGGAACGACGGGATCCAGTTCACGAGACCATACAGCGCCGCGAACATCGCTACCTGCAGAATCGTGCCGAGAACAAGAGGACGGATGAGCCTCGCCTGCCACAGGCTTTCACTCTTGGCTGCCTGCGTCGTCGCTGGAGCCTGAAGCTCACCGCCCTCCTCGATGACCTTGCGTTCGATTGCGGTGACAATACGATCCGCCTCATCGAAACGGTTGTGCGCTTCCAGCCAGCGTGGAGATTCCGGCAACGATTTGCGGAGCCACAACAAACCCAGGGCGCAAACGCCTGGGATCACGAACATCACCCGCCAGCCGAATACTGGAATCAACGCCCAGCTCATCATGGTCGACGCGAGCAGACCGAAGCTGGACATCATCGACAAAAGCGCCTGCCAGCGTCCGCGACGGGCGGGTGGCGTGAATTCGGAGAGCGTGCTGTAACCGACGGTCAGCTCGGCGCCGAGGCCGACGCCTGCGACGAAACGGAAGATCGTGAGATAGAAGATATCCGGCGCAGCGGCGCAGGCCAGCGTCGCCACACCGAACACCGCGAGGTTGAACTGGAATGTCAATCTGCGACCGTATCGGTCGGCTATGATCCCCGACCCGATCGTACCGATGAGCATGCCCGCGAACGTCGCCGATACGAACGTCGCATTCTGAGCCAGATCGGAGAAGCCGATCGCCAGCAACTGACCGAGGACGGCTCCCGCTACATAAATATCGAAATTGTCAGTAAACAGTCCGCCGGCAACCAGCCCGAACAGACGCCGATGAAAATTGGTGGGCGGAAGTCGGTCCAGTCGCGCCGCCGCGGTGTGTCGGGTCTCCTGCATGGTTTCCCCCCTATCGCTTGGCAATACAATCAATTTCGACGAGCGCATCGCGAACCAGGTCGGTGACACCGACACATGTTCTGACCGGCCGCTCTCCTTCGGCAAAGAACCGGCCGTAGACGGCGTTCAGCCCGTCATAGTCCCGCTTGAAGTTGGTCAGGAACACGCGAACGCTCACCACGTGACGCAAGGTCATTCCCAGCGAGGCCAGCACCCGTTCCATGTTCTGAAGCGTGCGCTCCGTCTGCGCTTCGATGCCGGCGGCGAGCGGCTCGTCCGGAGCTTCGAGATTGCGACCGAACTGTCCGGTGAGAAAAACAAAGCCGTCCGCTTCGACGGCATGGCTGCTTGGAGACATCGATTTTGGGAAACCGTCCAGAATGTGCCGCTTGATAATTGTCATGAGAAGCCCCCCACCTTGCCCTCGCCTCGTTGAGGTCGGGCACGCGTCGCGCGACCCCGGCCATTCGCGAGAAACTACGTCGCGGCACTTGCGAATTGGGCGCTAATTTGATGTGCTTTACGCAAATATTTCTCAGGGGAGCACATATGACAGCGACGATAGATGCAGCCGATGCCCGCATTCTTCGTTACTTGCAAAAGGACAATACAAGGCCTCACAGGGAAATCGCGGACAAGATCGGGCTCTCGGTCGCGGCCGTCGCGAGACGCATCCAGCGCCTGCGCGAGGAGAAAGTCATCGCAGCTGATGTGAGCGTCGTCGATCAGGATCGCGTCGGGCGGCCACTGACTCTCATCGTGGAAGTCACCATCGAGAACGAGCGGCTGGATCTGCTCGACAAGATGCGCAAGCGGTTCGTCGAGTGCCCTCAGGTGCAGCAATGCTATTACATCACCGGCGAGGTGGATTTCGTCCTGATCATGAATGTCCGCGACATGGACGAATATACCAACCTGACGCGCGAGCTGTTCTTCGAAGGAGGAAACGTAAAGAATTTTCGAACCTTCGTTTCCATGCGCCGCATCAAGACAGGATGCGAGGTGATCGTATCGAGCTGATCTCCTCCCTGCTTCGGACCGACGCGCTGCACAAATTTCTCGCAGGGGCGTCGAAAAACGAGCCAAACGCGCATGATGGGTGAGCTAAAAGGGGCCGAAACGGCAATTCGGGTTGGAGGTCGACCCGTTTAAGCAGCTTTCAGCCTTGCACTCACGGTGACGCCATGACGCTTCTTTTAAACAGGGATCCTCAATATCGCACGCCGCTCGACGAGTCGGATCGACAAAGTCTGAGCGATGAGGCTGCCGCCGAAGCCTTGGCTTTCCTGAGCAAGAGAGACGATTACGTTCCGACCCCATTGCACGAACTTCGGGCGCTTGCCGACAGATTTGGAGTCGGCGCCATCTTCGTCAAGGACGAGAGCACACGACTGGGACTCGGAAGCTTCAAGGCGCTCGGGGGATCATACGCGGTCGAAAAGCTCGTCCTGGAACAGGCGAGCAGCCGCCTGAACCGCTCTTTCGACGCGCGCGCCTTGCGCGATCCGGATGTCCGTCAGATCGCGCGAACGATCACGGTTGCCTGCGCAACCGATGGGAATCATGGGCGATCGGTCGCGCAAGGCGCGAAACTGACGGGCGCGAACGCCGTCATATTCGTGCATGCCGGCGTGAGCGACGAGCGCGAGCGCGCCATTTCGCGGCTGGGCGCTCGTATCGTCCGCGTCGATGGAACGTACGACGACAGCGTTGCGGAAGCATCGCGCGTCTCCGCCGAGAACGGCTGGATCGTCGTTTCGGACACGTCATGGCCGGGGTACGAGCGGATACCTTCGCTGGTCATGCAGGGCTACACCGTGATGGTCGGCGAACTGATGGACCAGATGCCGGCGCCTCCGACCCATATCTTCATTCAAGCGGGAGTTGGTGGAATTGCGGCCGCATTGGCGGCGCGCTTCGCCCTGCTCCTGCACGACCGGCGGCCGTTCGTTACGGTGGTTGAGCCGGCACGAGCCGCCTGCGTCCTCCAGGCCGCTCTGTCCGGCAGAGCTGTCAAGATCGACGCCGGCGCTCCCACCGTCATGGCGATGCTCGAATGCTACGAGGCATCGCTGGTCGCATGGCGCATCCTGGCGAAAGTCGGCGATGCGTTCATGACCGTCGATGAAAACGATGCCATCGACGCGATGAAGATTCTCGCCAGCCCGGTCGCCGCAGACGTCCCAATCGTTGCCGGAGAGAGCGGCGCCGTAGGTCTGGCCGCACTGATGCGCGCAGCCCATGACGAAAAGATGAGAGGCGCACTTGGCCTCGGGCCGAATTCGCGGGTGCTTCTCATCAGCACGGAAGGCGCGACCGATCCCGATCAATACGCCAAGTTGACAGGGATGTCGCCCGAGCAGGTGTCAATGCCGGTCCGGATGCCCTTTACGACGACCTGACCTCGGCCTTGCAGCGCCACGGGGTGCGTGAACGCGTCTAGTGTCCTGAGTCACAAGTTCGCAATCATAAATTCGCAGTAGATTCGCGTCGCTGTGCCAAGGATGGAGGCAAACAGCGACGGAGTCTCCAATGCCGATCCAGCAACTTGCCCCCCTGATATTGAGCGACGACGAGCGCGCCGAACTGACGTCGCTGACGATGCGGCGGAAGACGGCGCAGGCGCTGGCTCTGAGAGCCCGGATAGTGCTGACCTGCGCGGAAGGTGGT
>NZ_LGHL01000166.1 GCF_001908205.1 Bradyrhizobium sp. NAS80.1 | reverse complement strand
CGCGCCAGAGCGAGCCTGCGAAGGTGCCGCCGGTGCGTACCGAGCGCGCGGCCGCGCCGCCGCCCCCTCCTCCTCCAGTGCCGCAGGCTCCGCCCGTTCCGCCGCCGGCTCCCGCCGCTGCTACGCCCTCGAGTGCCGAGCAGAATCTCGCCGAGATGGCACAGCGGCTCGAAGCCGCGCTGCGCCGTCCTGCTGGCGAGCCGGTCGCGCCTCCGGTTGCTCCGGAGCCGCCGGCTCCGCCCGCGCCGGCCAAGCCGGCCGTCGAGAAGACCAGCTTTGAAAATCTCGAAGACGAGATGGCCTCGCTGCTCGGCCGACCGAAGCCGTCTTCGTGAGGCTGCCGGCCCTCCCGCGTAGAGTTCTTTTTGTTTCTGTCCTGATCGGCGCGGCTTCGCTCGCCACCCTTGCGCATGCTCAGGACATCAGCATCAATCTCGGCGGCCAAGCCGGCGGCGGCGGCGTCACCGAGCGCGCGATCCAGCTCATCGCGCTGCTCACGGTGCTGTCGATCGCACCGTCGATCCTGATCATGATGACCTCGTTCACGCGCATCGTGGTCGTGCTGTCGCTGCTGCGCACCGCGATGGGTACGGCGACCGCGCCGCCGAACTCGGTGATCATTGCGCTGGCGATGTTCCTCACCTTCTTCGTGATGGGACCCGTCCTGCAAAAATCCTACGACGAAGGCATCCGTCCGCTCGTCGCCAACCAGGTTGGCGTCGAGGACGCGCTCCAGCGCGCCTCCGTCCCGTTGCGGTCCTTCATGCAGAAGAACGTGCGCGAGAAGGACCTCAAGCTGTTCCTGGATCTGTCCGGCGAACCGCCGCCGGCCACACCCGACGAGCTCGCACTGCGCATCCTCGTTCCCGCCTTCATGATCTCGGAGCTGAAGCGTGCCTTCGAGATCG
Source organism: Bradyrhizobium sp. NAS80.1 (assembly GCF_001908205.1). Taxonomy (GTDB): domain Bacteria; phylum Pseudomonadota; class Alphaproteobacteria; order Rhizobiales; family Xanthobacteraceae; genus Bradyrhizobium. Next base: position 3,007 of record NZ_LGHL01000166.1, on the reverse strand, counting down.
GTTTCCTCCTGTTCCTGCCCTTCCTGATCATCGACCTCGTCGTCGCTTCCGTGCTGATGTCGATGGGCATGATGATGCTGCCGCCGGCGACGATCTCGCTGCCGTTCAAGCTGATCTTCTTCGTGCTGGTGGATGGCTGGTCGCTGGTGGCAGGGAGTTTGGTGCAGAGTTACGGGGGGTAGCGGCCACCATGCGGTAAACCGCCAGGCCGCGCCTCGCCCGGTCCCACTAGATGGCCTCGCCCTACCCCTTCACGTCATACTGCTTGCTGAGGTGATCACCGATCTGCACCAGCATGGCGACGCTCTCGGGAAACCCCGGTCGCGCTCGCGTGGCCTGGTCGGCATCGGCCCGGAACTCCCAGCTGTCGCCGTCGCGGATGATCGAGATGACGAGGCCGTCCGGGCCATCGGCATGGACCTTCAGTTCGGCCCGCGCCATGGCAATGAGTTCGGCTTCGGTCTTGACAGGCTTGCTCATATCAACGCTCTCCCGGCATGAAGGCATACAGGTTGCCGCCTCGCGCGGCGCCTGTCGAGAGGTCGAAGGTAGCAGGGTTTCTACCGCGTCATCTTGATCTGCCGCACGACCGGGATCGTGGGCAGCGAGCCGGTATGCTCGGTCTCGTCCTTGGCCTGCGGCGAGGCCGGCGCACGGGCGGTTGCATCGGGAAAGCGCTGCTTCATCTCGCGCAGGAAGCCGTTGAGCGTGTCGACGCTGGCTGCGAGCTTGGCGATCTCGGCGAATTCGGCGCTGGAGGCGGCGCTTGGCTTGCTGGCGATATCGAAGGCGAGACGGTCGGCGCTCTCGCTCATCAGCGGCGCGTATTTCTCGCGGAAGCGCGACAGGCCGATCGAGTCGTCAGCGAGCGCGTAACCGACGGCGGCGCGGATGATGTCGCTCTTCTCCACCGCGTTGAGCGGCTTGAAGTCGCGGAAGCGCTCGCCGTAATAGAGCTCGATCTGCTCGGCGGACTCGCGCCAGCGCCGCGCCGCCCAAAAGATGTCGGAGCGAAGGCGGAGCACCTCGCGCCCCGAGACATTGGAGACGATGTCGAGTGCGAGATCATGACGGCCGACATCGCTCTGCGCGCGCGCTTCAAGGAGCAGTCGCTGCTGCCGCAGTTCACCGGAGAGATCGCTGATGCGGCTTGCGCGCAACGCCGTGATCGCGAGGTCAGGCCGGCGGTTGGCGAGATAGATCATCGAGAGGCGCGCGGCGACCTGCGCGCGCGCGGCACCTTCGAGGCGATGGTCGACCTGGTATTGCAGGAGCTCGGCGGCCTGGTCGAGGAGATCGACCGAGGCGAGGCGGTCGGCAAGACGGCGAATCAGCTCGTCGCCGCGCCGGCCAATTGGCGTCAGCTCGCGGAACTCGTAGAACATCCCGAGCGCCTCGACCGGCGGCAGTTCGTCACCCTTCGGTCCCAGGAAGATCTGGCTGAACAGGTCGGAGGCGAGGTCCTGCGCCTGACGCGAGGCTTCGGCGTTCGGCTGGAGCTTTGTCGCGGTGCGCGCCGCCATCAGCGCGTCCCGGTAGCGCCCGTTCTCGGCATACATCTGCGACAGCATCTGGAGCGTCTTGACCTCGATCGCGTCGCCGCGCCAGGTCATCGACAGCGTCTCGAGCTCGCGCAGCGCGTCTTCCTTGGAGATCTCGTCGCGCTTCTGCCGCAGCGCCACCTCGAGCTGTTTGGCCTCGGCCGCAGCCTGACGATCATTCGAGGCGACCACGAATTTGTAGTCGTCAAGCGCATCCTTGTCGTGGCCGAGCGCCTCTGCGAGCCGGCCACGCAGCACGGCAAAGCCGGGCGCGGCCTCGGGCGAGATGCCGACCACCTCGATCTCGCTGCGGCGCTTGGAGGCACCGGCATAGTCCTTCACCTCGAGCGAGGCGCGCATCGCATCCATGGTCACGATGCGCTGGATGTCGAGCGGCAGCGAGGCGATGGCGAATTCGACGTTCTTGAACTTCTCGCGCGCGTCCGCCCATTTGCCCTGGCGCGCGTAAGCGAGCGCCTTCCAGAGCTGGGAATCGTGGCTGTTGCCTATCGCGGGATTGGCGAGGTCTTTCAGACCTTGCGCTGGCCGGCCGATCAGGATGCTCGCGATCGCATGCATGATCAGCGCGCCGCTCTCCTCCTTGTTGAGGGGATCGCTCAGCATCACGTCAGTCACGGATTTGGCTTCGTGATACATGGCCCGCGACATGTAGAACTGCGCAAGGTCGAGCCGCGACAGCGATCGCTGCGCCGGATCGACGCCGGAGATCGCGGTGATCAGCTCGCTCTGGCGCGTCATGAAGTCTTCGGACTGACCCTTGCGCCAGCCTTCGGGACTGAAGATCGGCCGCACCGCGGTCGGCGCTCGCTCGGCCGAGATGTCGACCGGCGACAGCGTCAGTCCGCCCTTCTTGCCGAGAATGACCTTGTCGGCTCCGACCTCGACGCCGACCTCGTCGGAGTTCGGCCGGATCGCGATGCCGTGGGCAGATTCCAGCAGCGCGAGGTCGACGAGGTCCTGACGCTTGATGAAGCCGCGCACCGGCCGCTGCGCAGTGACGACATAGAGCGTGTCGCCGGCGTCGGGATCGGTCAGCTTGTGCAAGAGGCCCGGATTGGCGAAGGGGATCGCGATGTTGGCGAGCGCGGGGTCGGTGATGTTGCGCGCCATCATCAGCGGCAGCGGCGTCGCCTGGATCTTGTCGGCGAGCGTCAGCAGCCAGTTGGTCTCCTTGCCGACCTCCTCGCTGGTCAGCGAGTAGACCAGCGGCCGGGTCAGGCGGATGCGCACCGCCTGCCCCTTGTCGAGCGGCATGCGGTTGACCTCGCCGATCATCGCGCCGCCCTTGGTGCGGATCGCCTCGACATCGATCGGTTTCGGCGAGTCAAATACCAGCCACACCGTGTCGCCACGGCGGAACGCCGCCGCTGGCGTCGCCACCTGCAGCGGGAACATCACGCGCAGGCCATCGCTGTCGCGGCGCGCATCGACGCTGGCGGCCGCGG
>NZ_LGHL01000165.1 GCF_001908205.1 Bradyrhizobium sp. NAS80.1 | reverse complement strand
CGCCAAGCAGCTCAATGAAAGGCCACGAAAGACCTTGCTCTTTCAAACCCCAGCTGAGAAGTTCGCAGAATGTGTTGCGGCGATCAGTTGAACCCGCCACGTGACGTGCCGCGCTTTCGCGATTTATCCGACTTCATGCGCTTCCTCGAAGGCAGGGGCCAGCTGCGACGCATTCGCGAGCCGGTCTCCGTGGTCCACGAGATGACCGAGATCCACCGGCGCGTCATCGGCGAGCACGGCCCTGCATTATTGTTCGAACGACCGATCAAGGCCGACGGCCTTCCATCCGGGATGCCGCTGCTGACCAATCTGTTCGGCACGGTGGAGCGGACCGCGTGGGGGATGGGCATCACGCCTGATCGGCTCGACGAACTCGGTGCGCTGATGGCGGAGTTGCGCGCGCCGCGTCCTCCGCATGGCGTTCGGGATGCCTGGCACAAGCTACCGCTGGCACGCGCCGCGCTTGCGACCCGGCCACGGTCGCGCGCCGCCGCGCCGGTGCAGGATCGCGCCGCGATGGGCGAGGACATCGATCTGACAAAACTTCCGGCGCAGATCTGCTGGCCGGGCGAACCTGCACCCTTGATCACCTGGCCGCTCGTCATCACCGCACCGCCGCAATCACAGGCCGCGGACCGGGAAGAGAATGTCGGCGTCTATCGCATGCAGGTCCTGGGGCGCGACCGCGCCATCATCCGCTGGCTCGCGCATCGCGGCGGCGCCCGGCATCATCAGCAATGGAAGGCGCTGGGGCGCGACATGCCGGTGGCGATCGTCATCGGTGCCGACCCCGCGACCATTCTCGCCGCCGTGCTGCCGCTGCCCGAGGCGATATCCGAGCTGCGCTTCGCGGGCATCCTGCGCGGCGAGCGCCCCGAGCTGACGCCCTGCCTCACTGTTCCCTTGGGGGTTCCGGCCACAGCCGAGATCGTCATCGAGGGTTTTGTCTCGGCAACCGAGACGGCCGCCGAGGGGCCCTATGGCGATCACACCGGCTACTACAATTCAGTCGAGGAATTTCCGGTGCTCCGCGTCACCGCGATCACGTCGCGTCAGCAACCGACTTATCTGTCGACCTTCACAGGCCGCCCGCCGGACGAGCCGTCCCGGATCGGCGAAGCCCTGAACCGGCTGTTCGTGCCGCTGATCCGGCAGCAATTCCCTGAAGTGACCGACTGCTGGCTCCCGCCGGAAACCTGCTCCTATCGGGTCGCCATCGCATCGATCAAGAAGCGCTATCCCGGCCAGGCGCGACGGCTGATGCTGGGCTTGTGGTCGATGCTGCCGCAGTTCAGCTACACCAAGCTCTTGATCGTGGTCGACGACGATATCGAGATCCGCGACTGGCGTGCGGTGATGTGGGCGGTTACGACGCGCAGCGACAGCTCGCGCGACCTCGTGACGCTCTCGGACACGCCGATCGACTATCTCGACTTCGCCTCGCCGAAATCCGGCCTCGGCGGCAAGCTCGGGATCGATGCCACCACAAAAATCCCGCCCGAGACGGAGCGGGCGTGGGGCGAGCCTCTGGCAATGGATCCCACCGTGATTGCGAGGGTCGATGCGCTATGGCCTGCGCTCGGTCTCGGCGGGATCGGCGGACTGCAGATGCGCGAGCCCGCATGAGCGAGCGGCATGGCGTGATCGTCGGCATCAGCGGCGCCTCGGGTGCGGCAATCGGCGTGCGGATCGTCGAGCGGCTGGCGGAGAATCCGCGCTGTGCGGTGCATCTGGTGATCTCATCGGCGGCCGAGCGCACGCTGACCGAGGAGGTCGGCGCCGAGGCGCTGCCCCGGCTGCGCGCTCTCGCCTTTCGCAACCACCCACCTGCGGACATCGGCGCCAGCATCGCCAGCGGCTCGTTTCCGGTCAACGGCATGATCGTGGCACCGTGCTCGATCCGCACGCTGTCGGCCATTGCCTGGGGACAGCTCGACAATCTTCTGGTGCGGGCGGCCGACGTGCAGCTCAAGGAGCGCCGGCGTCTGGTGCTGCTGGTGCGCGAGAGCCCGCTGCATCTCGGACATCTCCGCGCGATGCTGCAGGCAACCGAAATCGGCGCGATCATCGCGCCGCCACTGCCCGCCTTCTACCTGAAGCCGCAGTCGCTGACTGAGGTCATCGACCAGATCGCCTGCCGCGCGATCAATCTCCTGGCCCTGCCGGACATCTCCGCGCCTGCGCTGGGATGGCACGGCCGTGACGCCGGCCAGACATGAAAGGCGCGCTACCACGTCTCCGCGCCGGGGATTTTCTTGCGCACCGCCACGCGCTGAATCCAGATGCAGCGACGGACGGATCTATTGGAGCGGCCGACGGCGGATATTCCCTCGCCGGCCTGGAGCAGCGGCGCCACGCTCTCGCGCACCGCGCGGCAACGCTCCAGCTCGGCCTGCCAGTCGATGATCGCGGCATTCGCGCGCGACGCAATCAGCGCCAGCACGGCCATGGCAAGACAGGTCGCCCGCATCGTCTCCATTCCCCTTACTGAGATCCGCCCGCATCGCGCCGGTAGCGGAAATTGCAATGGTCTGCGCCTTGCATGATGGTCTGCGTGCGCGTGAGCTTGATGTCGGGACCAAACCCTTCCGCGGTCGCAAAGTCCGCGGAGCAGACCAGGAGAAAGCCGAGCTCGGGCGCGCCCAGCGCCTTGTAGAACTCGGCATAGGCGCATCGCGTCACGTCGAACGCGAAGGAGTCCTGCGTCTGCTCGATGACGTCATAGGCGAGCGCGTCGTCGCGGGCGTAGGTCCTGAACGCCGACGCGACGGCCTTGCCGAGATCGCTCTCGTTCTTCGTATTGTTCTTGGCCTTCCAGAATTCCTCGCCGAAGCCGCGATAGAGATCTCCAAGCGCCTTGCGCACCAGCGCGTTGGCGCGCGCTTCGCCGAGCTCGGCCTGCAATGCCCTCACCAGCGGCACCAGCACTTGCGCCTGGATCTTCGCCTGTTCGATGACGGAAACGCTCATGGGCGGGGCTCACGTCTCGGATGGAGCAGCGTCGCCAGGATGGAGCGAAGCTACGCGCTGGTGGCGAGCATAACTCCGCCCGGGGCGATTGGCTAACTTTCCGCAGGGTATGCCAAACGGCTATCGCTCAGGAGCTGCGCCGCCGGATTCATCTCGGCCTCTTTGACCTGCCCGGGTCCCAGAATGTGAAACACTGTCTCGCCAGCGGCGAGCAAATAGTCGGTGATGATCCGCCGGTGGCATCGCCACCACAAGGTTTCCGCGCACATGATGGCACAGCGCTGCGCCTGCCCGAGTTCGCGCAAATGCGCGAGACCTTCGCGAAAGGCCACGCCCATGGCGTGGTCGGCGTAATTGTGAAAGCTGTCGTTCTCCCAGAACGCGTTGGTCTCGCGCGGCACCTCGCGCTTGCGGCTGCGCAGGCCGCCGAGCGAGGCGATGTGCTCGTAGCCGATCGAAACGGAAGCGAGTGATTGCGGCAGGGTCTCGCGATTAAATTGGGGATTGGTGCGCGAGCGGGGCACGGTGCGAACGTCGACCACGAAGGTGACGGAGCTGCTCTGCAACAGTTCGACGAATTCCTCGATCGAACGCGTGGCATGGCCGATCGTAAAGAAAGGATGAGCCATGGGACGCCTCGTGTGCTCGCCCTGCGCGGTCAGCTCCGCAGCAACCGCAGCGCCTTACCCTTGTGCAGGGCGACGTGATCGGTCTTGTCGCTCTTGATCTCGTATTGCGGATCGTCGGGCGTCGCATGGTGGACGTAGCCCTTGTAATCGACGTCCCCCCGTGTGCCCGCGCAGGATATGGCCGCGCACGCGCCCGGCCTCGGAATTCCAGCTGACGTGATCGCCGCTCTTGAAGGTTTTTTTGGAGGTCTTGACCATAGCGGAACAATACCGATGCACGCCGGCGTGTTCCAGGGAAGCGGAGCAAGACGCTCCGGTCCGTCTACGCTCTCCGAGCTACGCCGGACACGCTTCGCATTGATGATCTAGGCTGTGCCACGCGAAGCCGAAGGCGAAGCGTGGTGGGCACGACAGGGATCGAACCTGTGACCCCTACCATGTCAAGGTAGTGCTCTCCCGCTGAGCTACGTGCCCTAGAGGTCATTCATCGGTGGGGTCCCTATAACGGCTCAGGGGACCCGGCGCAAGGACGGAAGGAGGCCGATTCAGGCCGCCAGCATCTTATTCACTTCGCTGACCAATTCGCGCAGGTGTACGGGCTTGGACAGCACCTTGGCGTTCTTGGGGGCGTCCGAATCCGAATTCAGGGCGACCGCGGCGAAGCCGGTTATGAACATGATCTTGATGTCGGGGTCGAGTTCCGAGGCCCGGCGGGCGAGCTCGATCCCGTCCATCTCCGGCATCACGATGTCGGTGAGCAGCATCTCGAACGGCTCTTCCCGGAGCCGCTGATAGGCGGCCATGCCGTTGTCATGGGACGAGACCTGAAAACCGGCGTTTTCCAGCGCCTTGACCAGGAAACGGCGCATGTCGTTGTCGTCTTCGGCGAGCAGGATCTTTGCCATGGCAGGAAACGTCTAATCCCCAGAGGATACGCAGAGGTTACTAAGCCCGACAGAGGGTAAATTTGGGGTGAAAATCTTAACCCTGAGCCGGCCGCCTGCCGGTTCTTATTGAACCCGAATGTGGCACGAATCAATCGAGCTGCCCGGTGAGATCCCCGCCTCGCTGCCCGCACGGTTAAGATATGTTCCAGCGCCGATCACACTTTTTCGCTTGGCAGAATGGTTGCGATTCCGGACAATGACGACACATAAGAGCCGCTCGATTGGCCGAATCAAGTCGATCCGGACCTTTTCCGGATCCCGAGGCGCGAAGGGACGAAGCCTGAGAAGATGACCCGGTTTGACGGCGAAGTGTCGCCAGCCTTCGAGATCGTGGAGCCGGCCGAATGGCGCGCGCCGGTCATCTTCAACTCGCCTCATTCCGGCTCGACCTATCCGAACGAATTCCTCAGCTCATCGCGAATCGACCTGCCCACGCTGCGGCGGTCCGAAGATTCATTCATGGACGAGTTGATCGGCCATCTCAGCGAGCGCGGCTTCCCGACCGTGCGGGTCAACTTTCCGCGCTCCTATGTTGACGTCAATCGCGAGCCGTATGAGCTCGATCCTCGCATGTTCACCGGTCGCCTGCCGAGCTTTGCCAATACCCGCTCGATGCGGGTCGCGGGCGGGCTCGGCACCATTCCGCGCGTGGTCGGCGACGGCCAGGAAATCTATCGCGAGCGCATCCTGGTCGACGAGGCGCTGGCGCGGATCGAGACGCTGTACAAGCCCTATCACCGCGCGCTGCGCCGGCTGATCAACAAGGTGCACCAGATGTTCGGCACCGTGATGCTGGTCGACTGCCACTCGATGCCTTCGGTCGGTGTCTCCCGCGACGAGCCGCGCCGGCCCGACATCGTGATCGGCGACCGCTACGGCACGAGTTGCACGCCGCTCCTGCCTGACAGGGTCGAGGAGACGATGACGGGGCTCGGCTATTCGATCGGCCGCAACAAGCCCTATGCCGGAGGCTTCATTACCGAGCATTACGGCAACCCCGCGAGCGGCCTCCATGCCGTGCAGCTCGAGCTCAACCGCTCGATCTACATGGACGAGCGGCGGCGCGAGCGTGGCCCGCGCTTTGCGCAGGTGGCAAACGATTTCGGCATCCTCGCCGATGTGCTGGCGACGACGATTCCGTTCGGCGATCTCGGCCCGTTCCAGGCCGCGGCGGAATAGGCTCGGCCTTCCTCGACGAAGCGAACCGCCAGCAATTGGCGCGAACGCGTTTTCGCTTCGCCTATTATCGCGTTTGAAACTGAAACTGAGGCCCAAAGAAAAAAAGGGCCGCTCGCGAATGACGCAAGCGGCCCAAGTCTAGGGAGGAAACGCCCAAGGAGGGCAGCGGTAACGCAGAGCGCTACCGCACCGCAACAATATGCGACCGCGACGCACAAAGTGCAAGGGCTTTTGAGCGGTTTCCCATGCAAATCGCACATAGCTCGGTTGCTCTCAGAGAAACCCAGATTCAGTTTCTTTGATAAGGAAATTCAATGGGTTGATTGCTGTTTGCATACGAACGAGGCATGTTCGGAACGAAGTTTTCAACTCCGTGATCGATATTTGGTCAGCAGATGGCTCGAATGAGGCACGCACTTGCGCGCATCCAAAATACCGGGGTGCAAATCAAGACAGCGCTGCACGCGAGAGGCGATTTGAGCTAGGCAGAAGCAAGCTTCACTCGACTTTCGCTTTTGAGGACACGCAGTGACGGTGATCGACTTCTCCGCCTTCATCGGACGGCTGGCCACCGCCTCCGGCGAAACCATCCTGCCGTTCTTCCGCACCTCGCTGTCGATCGACGACAAGAGCAAGACGAAGGACTTCGATCCGGTCACCGAGGCCGACCGCGCCGCGGAGGCGGTGATGCGGCGGCTGATCAAGGCCAACTTCCCCCAGCACGGCATCGTCGGCGAGGAATTCGGCAATGAGCGGGAAGACGCCGACTATGTCTGGGTGCTCGACCCCATCGACGGCACGAAATCCTTCATCGGCGGCTTCCCGATCTGGGGCACGCTGATCGCGCTCCTGCACAAGGGGGCACCGGTGTTCGGCATGATGCACCAGCCCTTCATTGGCGAACGCTTCTCCGGCGACAACGGCTCGGCCAACTACAAGGGCCCCTCCGGCGAGCGCCGGCTCCAGGTCCGCCGCTGCGCCTCACTGTCGGAAGCGACGACCTACACCACCAGCCCGCTATTGATGAACGAGGACGACCGCGCGATTTTCGGCCGCATCGAGCAGGGCGCGCGGCTGTCGCGCTATGGCGGCGACTGCTACTCCTATTGCATGCTGGCGGCCGGCCATGTCGACCTCGTGGTCGAGACCGAGCTGAAGCCTTACGACATCGCCGCGCTGATCCCGATCATCACCGGCGCCGGCGGCGTCGTCACCACCTGGGAGGGCAAGCCGGCCCAGGGCGGCGGCCGCATCATCGCTGCCGGCGACGCTAGGGTTCACGAAGAAGCACTGAAACTGCTCAACGGATAAGCAAGCAAGGAGCATGCATGAAAAACCGGCGCACGCTCCTCCTCGCAATCCTTCTTCTGCTGCCGTCGCTCGCATCCGCCCAGAATTTTCCCGCCAAGCCGATCAAGCTGATCGTACCGTTCCCGGCCGGCGGACCCAACGACATCATTGCGCGGGTGATCGGCCAGCGCATGTCGGAGCTGTCGGGCCAGCCGGTGCTGATCGACAATCGCGGCGGCCAGGGCGGCGTGCTCGGCACCGACGCGGTCGCAAAGGCCGCACCCGACGGCTACACCATTGCGATCTCCAGCGCCGGCGCGCTCGCGATCAGCCCGAGCATGGAGAAGGTCGCCTACAACACGCTTGCGGATCTCACGCCGGTAACGCTGGTCGCGACCGTGCCGGAAATGCTTGTTGTTGCCACCAATGTGCCCGCCAAGGACGTCGGCGAGCTGATTGCGCTCGCCAAGGCGCAGCCCGGAAAACTCAACTTCGCCTCCTCCGGCCCCGGCAGCCTGCCGCATCTGGCCGGCGAATTGTTCAAGCTGACGGCGAAGATCGACATCGTGCACGTGCCCTATCGCGGCGCCGCGCCGGCGGTGAACGATCTCCTGGGCCAGCAGGTGCAGATGACCTTCCTCGACCTGCCGATACTGCTGCCGCAGGTCAAGGCGGGCGCCCTGCGGCCGATCGCGGTTGGCTCGGCCGAGCGCGCACCGACCGCGCCCGAGGTGCCGACGATTGCGGAAGCAGGCTTTGCCGCCCTTCGCATCGAGAACTGGTACGGCATGGTCGCGCCGAAAGGCACGCCGAAGGAGATCGTCGCAGCGCTGCATGGTCTGGCGACACAGGCCATGGCGGATCCTGCGGTGAAGGAGAAGCTCGCCGCCCAAGGCGCGACGCTGATCGGCGATGAGCCCGAACACTTTCGCTCATTCATCGCGGACGAGACCGCGAAATGGGCGAAGGTGATCAAGGACTCCGGCGTGGAGACGGCGAAGTAGCGTGCGATAAGCGAACGACCTCACAACGCGACAAGTGCGTTCCCTCCCCCCTTGCGGGAGAGGGCTAGGGAGGGGGGTGCCACACGGGGACTCCATCGATCGCGGAAAGAACCTCTTCTTCGCGACAGACACACCTTTTTCTGGGCTACCCCCCTCCCCTACCCTCCCCCGCAAGGGGGGAGGGAGCCGACCGTCACGGCGGCAACATCGAAGCCAACCGCCTTCACATCTCACACCGCCGCCGCCCGCAAATGCTCCACCAGCATCTTCGCTGGCCTCGGCAGCGTCTTGAAGCTGCGTGCGCAGATCACGAGGCGGCGGTTGGCCCAGGTATCGCGCAGGCGGACCATGGCGAGCGGCATTAGCTTGGCGCAGCGACGCGCGGCGGATTCCGGCACCAGCGCGACGCCGACATCGGCGGCGACCATCTGGCAGATCGCGTCGAAATCGCGCAGACGGGCGCGAAAATGCGGGCGCATGCCGAGCCGCGCCGCATGCTTCGAAATATGGACCTGGAGCGCGGTGGCGCTGGTCAACCCGACGAAATCGCAATCGCCCGCCTCCTGGAAATCGATCTGGCGGCGGCCGGCAAACGGGCCGCGGCGCGAGGTCACCAGCGTCAGGCGATCCTCGCTGAAGACGAAGCGCTCGATATGGTCGGGCAGCGCATGCTCGGCGGCGAAGCCGAGATCGGCGGCGCCCGCGGTGATCGCAGCCGCAATGTCGGTGCTCTCGCGCTCCTCGATGTCGATGGCAATGTCGCGATGCTCGTGCAGGAAGCCGGCCAGCGCCTTTGGCAGATGCTCCGAAAGGCCGGACGTGTTGGCAAGGAAGTGCACGCTGGCGCGCACGCCGCTGGCGTAACCCGCAAGATCGCCACGCATGGCCTCGACCTGGTGGATGACGAGCCTTGCATGATCGAGCAGGCTTTCGCCGGCCGCGGTCAACTCGACCCCACGCCGCCCGCGCTTGAGCAGCGCGACGCCGAGCGCGTCCTCGAGTCCCTTGATGCGCGCGCTGGCCGAGGCCAAGGCCAGATGCGAGCGCTCCGCGCCGCGGGTGATGCTGCGCTGGTCGGCAACCGCGATGAAGAGCTGGAGGTCGACGAGGTCGAAGCGCATGGTAGGTCTCCACAGCCTTCGGCCAGATCGAAGGCTATCTCCGTAACCTCCAGATTGTGCCGGCGAGCGGCTTCGGTCAATGTGCCGGTATGATTGACCCGCTTCTCATTCTCATCGCCGCCGTCTTCCTGATCGCCGGTTTCGTCAAGGGCGTCGTCGGGCTCGGCCTGCCGACCGTCTCCATGGGCCTGCTCGCGGTGAGCATGGCGCCCAACCGCGCGATCGCCATCGTGATCGTGCCCGCCATCGTCACCAACATCTGGCAGACCTTCGTCGGCCCGTACTTGCGCGACATCCTGAGGCGGCTGTGGCCGCTGATGATCGGCACCGTTATCGGATGCTGGCTCAATGCCGGCGCGCTGACCGGCCCGCATGCGCGCTACGGCACCGTGGTGCTCGGCGTCCTCCTCGTGATCTACGCGATCATCGGGCTCAGCAAATTCCAGTTCCGCGTCGCCCCGCAGAACGAGAGATGGGTCGGCGGCGTGGTCGGCGTGATCACCGGCGCGATCTCGGCCTCGACCGGCGTGCAGGTGATCCCGTCGATGCCGTTCATGCAGGCGATCGGCATGGAGAAGGACGAGCTGGTGCAGGCGCTCGGCGTGTTCTTCACGACCGCGACGCTGGCGCTCGCCTTCAACCTCACCGCCAGCGGTCTGCTCACCCCGGCCAATGCCGTGCCTGGGGCCATCGCCATGGCCATGGCCTTCGCCGGCATGCTCATCGGCCAGTCGGTGCGGGCGCGGATGCCGGCGGAGGCGTTTCGCCGCTGGTTCCTGATCGCGATGATCCTGCTCGGCCTCTATCTGGCGGGCGGCGCGCTGGCGAAGGAATTCGCCTGAAAGGCTTACGACTTCGGCGCGTAACCAGGCACCCATTTATCGTGTTGGGGCAGATCGTCCTGGATCGTCCACCACGGCGCGCGCGACGAGGTGAAGACGTGAAGGCGGGGCCTGACTTCCGGATCGTCGTCGAGCAGGCCGGCGGGAATGCTGACGGTCGGGAGATAGCTCGCCTTGCCCGGCGTCAGGCAGCCGCAGGTCTTGCATCGATAGCGAAAACTTCCCGGCGCGGATTCGTAGGCCACCGTCATGTCCTCGCCTGCAACAAAGCGAAACTTGTCGGCATCGACATGGGCATAGGTCGCGAATGCCGCACCGGTCAGCTTGCGGCAATTGGCGCAGTGGCAGTGCGTCAGCGCACGCACTGCATCGATCTCGAAACGCACGGCGCCGCACAGACAGCTTCCACGAACCATAGAAACCTCCCCCCGCGCGGCCTCCATCCGGCAAGCCGCGCACAGCACCAGTTATTCGTTCGAACGCGTTACCGCGTCTCCAGCATGGCGACGCGGATGCCGAGATAGATGAAGAGGCCGCCGAGCGCGCGGTTGACCCAGGCGATCGCGCCTTCGGAGGTCCGCAAGCGGTGCGCGGCCTTTGCCGCGAACGCCGCCAGCACCAGGCACCACAGCGTCCCCGTGCAGATGAAGATCAGGCCGAGGGTCAGGAAGGCGAGCGGCTTGTGCGAGGAGTCGACTGCGACGAATTGCGGCAGGAAGGCCAGGAAGAACAGCGCGACCTTGGGATTGAGCGCGTTGGTGAAGACGCCCTGCAGGAAAACCCGCCGCAGCGAGCTCTTCACCGGCTCGTCGATGGCCTTCGCCAGCGCCGGCCGTGACCAGAGCATCTGGAGCCCGGTCACGACGAGATAGGCCGCGCCGACCAGCTTCAGGATCGAAAAGGCCGTGGATGAGGCCATCAGCAGGGCCGAAAGGCCGATCGCCGCGCCCGCCACATGGAAAAAGCAGCCGCAACTGATGCCGAATGCGGCGGCGGCGCCGCCCCGCCAGCCCATCTGCATGCTGCGGCCGATGACATAAACCGAGTCCGGTCCCGGCGTGATGTTGAGCAGCACGCCCGAGAGGACGAAGAGCCAGATTTCGTGGATACCAAGCATAAGAGGCCCCCCTCGCCCGGCCGGGCGCTGCAAATTCCGCTTAATCGGTCCAGGCGCCGCCGTCCACCGCCGCGATTGCACGGAATTTAACTCGAATTTGCATTGCGGATGATACTTTCGTTCGGCCTCATCTGCTCTATAAAGGCAGGGTTCTTGAAATGCGGGATTCGCGGCGACTGCCACACCGTGGCCGGTCCCCGCCCCCTTGGAGCTCCGGGGATATGGAAAGACGCCTGGCTGCCATCGTCTGCGCCGATGTCGCCGGCTATTCGCGCATGATGGGGAGCGACGAGGCCGGCACCCATGCCGCCTTCAAGGCCCATCGCAGCGCGATCCACCCCATCATCCTCAACCATGGCGGCCGTGTCGTGAAGAACACCGGCGACGGCTTCCTGCTGGAGTTCGCCTCTATCGTCGGCGCCACCGAGGCCGCGATCGCAATGCAGACGCTGATGGCGGAGCGCAACCATCATCTGCCGGCTGACCGCGCCATGCAGTTCCGCCTCGGCATCCACATGGGCGACGTCATCGCCGATGAAGACGAGGTGTTCGGTGACGACGTCAACATCGCCGTCCGCCTCGAATCCGTGTCGAACCCCGGCGGCTTTGCGATCTCGGCCAAGGCCTACCGGGAGGCGAGCAAGCATCTCGCCGTAGCGCTGGTCGATGCCGGCAACCATCGCTTCAAGAACATCAAGGATGCGATCGGTGTCTGGACCTGGACGCCTGAAGGCGCGCCGGCGCTTGCACCCGAGCTGAGGGAGGCGTCCGCCCTCTCGCAGCAGTACCGTACCGCGATCGTCGGCGTGCTGCCCTTCGCCAATCTCAGCGACGCCCAGGACGAATATTTCTCCGACGGCCTGACCGAGGACCTGATCCACGCGCTGTCGCTGCAATCCTTCTATCGCGTGCTGAGCCGCAACTCGACCTTCGCCTTCAAGGGCAACAACGTGAGCACCCGGCTGATCGCGCGCGAGATCGATGCCACCTACCTGATCCAGGGTTCGGTGCGGCGCGCCGGAGCCAAGATCCGCGTCACCGCCGAGCTGATCGCGCCGGAGACCGGCGAGCAGCTCTGGACCGGGCGCTACGACCGCGACATCGGCGACCTCTTCGCGATGCAGGACGAGATCACCACCAACCTGTCCGCCGCGATCGCCACCGAAATCGTGCGCGCCGAGGCCTCGGCGCCGGCGCGGCTCTCCACCGACGTGACGGCCTGGGACCGCTTCCTCAAGGGACTGTCGCATTACTACCGGCAGACCAAGGAAGATCTGCACGTCGCCGTCGACCTGTTCAGGGAGGCCATCAGGCTCGACCCCAAACTGTCGATCGCGCACGCCTATCTCGCCACGATCCAGATCCAGAGCATCCAATTCGGCTGGGTCAAGGGCACGCGCGAGATGTGGGCCGAGGCGATGAACCTCGCCGAGACCAGCGTCCGGCTCGACCCGCGCTCCTCCTTCGCGTTCTCGATCCTGTCCTGGGCTCACGGCATGGAGGGGCATTACGAGGCCGCGATGGACGCCGCCAAGCGCGCCGTCGCGCTCAATCCCTACGACATGGGCGCGCGCGGGGTGCTCGGCATCTGCCACTTCATCATCGGCGAGCACCGCGAGGCGATCGAGCTGTTCTCGATGGCCGCACAGCGCGACAACAGCGATCCGCGCTACCAATGGGCGGCGCTGAACGCCTTCAGCCATTATCTGCTGGGCAAATATGACGCGACCCTGTCGTGGGCCCGCGAGCAGCTCTACATCAACCCGAATCACATGCAGGCGCTGGCGATCCGCGCCGCTGCGCTGGCGCAATTGGGGCGGAGTGGCGAGGCGACCGAGGCCACCGCCGTGCTCATGGGCAACTACCCGACACTGAACGTCGACCGTCACCTGCGCAATTTCCACTGGAAGCGGCCCGATGACATTGCCCATTACCGCGACGGGCTGCTGAAAGCAGGCGTGCCGCTCGGCAAGCTGACCCTGGTCCAGAGCGACGTCAAACGCGCCGCCGAGTCCTGAAGGGGCGGGCCGCGCTCGGGTGGCAATCTCCCCAGCTTTGTTGACACCACAGTGAATTCCGCCACACTTCGTCACACGCGGAAGTAGTACAGTCTGCTGCCGGTTTGTTAGGACTTTCCGCGCTTTATTGGCGTCATTTCGCGAATCGCCGTTTTCAGGATTTTGGGCCATGCGCGACCCTGCTTCGAAGCCTCCCTTCGACCCCTCAATCCAGGTCTCTCCGAACAATCCCTGTCCCTTCCTGCGCGGCCTCGTCGGCGAAGGCTTTGTCGACGGCGGGACCGTTCCGCTCGGCACGCTGTCGCAGACGATCGCGAATGCGAGCGGCGAGACCGGGCCGAAGAAGGCGTTCGCCCGCCTCCAGGTCCGCGGCGTGGCGCTCATCGCCAACGGCATCAGTCACATCCTGAAGAGCATCTTTTCGGGCGCGCAACTCGACGCGCTGCGCGGCGGTCCGCTCGACAAGCTCGGCGCCGGCTCGCGCATTCTCGGCGTGGACGGCAAGGTCAACGAGGACGAGATCGCGCGGCTTGCGAGCTTCGGCCGGCCTTACACCGATCCATCCGACGGCCGCTCCGAGACCGGCCTCAACGCCTCGGAAATCGGCATCTTCATGCGCGACAACCTCAAGCGCGCTGGCAGCGCCGCGCGCTGGTACTATCCGCTGCTGATGAAGTTCGAATGGCCCATCCTCCTGAAGATCATGGGCAAGGACACGAAGGACGACCGCTATCTCAGCATCGCCGACGTGCGCACGCTGTTCAACGAGCGCAAATTCCCTGTTAGCATCAATCAGCGGCTGGTGT
Source organism: Bradyrhizobium sp. NAS80.1 (assembly GCF_001908205.1). Taxonomy (GTDB): domain Bacteria; phylum Pseudomonadota; class Alphaproteobacteria; order Rhizobiales; family Xanthobacteraceae; genus Bradyrhizobium. The sequence continues at coordinate 5,317 of NZ_LGHL01000165.1, read as the reverse complement.
CGCAGCCGGTGCTGTCAGCCTGCCAGCGCACGGTGCGCGGCGCCCTCAAGCTCGCAGCCTTGCTGATCGCCCTCGGTCTCGTCGCCCTGGTTGCCGTCGCTGAATTCCCCAACCAGGTCCGCGCCATGCTGCCGCAGAATGGAATGCTCGCGCAGCTGTTGCCGCCGCCCTTGCCCAAACTCCCGGAGACGACGGCAGCCTTCTGGCTCGAGCAGAACTGGTCGCTGAAGGACCGGCACTGGTTTCATCATGCCAGCCAGGGCACCGCGACTTTTCCGGTGCCCTATAGCTGGTTCATCGCGCTGGAGCAGCCGCGCCTTCATCTGATCACGCAGCCGGGCATGTTGAAGGACAGCGCCTATCTCGAACGCTTCGGCTTCATCCCGAGTCCGCAGTCGATCCAGACCGACGCGTCGACGCTGCGCAACTTCGGTTACGCCAATGCCTATGAGACGACGCAGGTTGCGGACTGGTCGACCCGCTGGACGCCGGTGGAGAACGTCGACGGCCTGCCGGTCGGCTTTGCGCGGATGACCGGAGTCGTCGACCCCGCGACAGGCCGTCGCGAAGACGACAAGATCGGACTGACCTGCGCGGCCTGCCACACCGGCCAGATCCACTACCAGGGCATTGACGTCCGCTTCGACGGCGGCCCGGCGATGACCGACCTGAGGAAGCTCGAGCTCGCGACCGGCCTGTCGATCGCCTACACGCTGTACGTGCCATTCCGCTTCCAGCGCTTTGCCGATCGCGTGCTTGGCTCTGAAGCTAGCAAGGCGGACCGCGATGCGCTCAAGCAGAAGCTCAGCGCGATCGGCAAGTTCCTGGTCGACTGGCAGAACAAGTACGACGATACGATCAAGCACAAGCAGACCTGGGACAAGAAGGTGCAGAAGGACACCGAGGAAGGGTTCGGCCGCCTCGACGCCCTCAATCGCATCGGCAACCAGGTGTTTTCGCAGGATCTCGCGTTGAGCGGGGTCAACGGCTTCGAGAAGAACCTGCATGCCCAGGACGCGCCGGTCAGCTATCCCGCGATCTGGACCGTGCCGTGGTTCAAATTCGCCCAGTACGATGCCTCGATCGAGCAGCCGCTGATCCGCAACGCCGGCGAGGCCCTCGGCGTGACGGCGCTGCTCAATCTGTCCGACGCCTATCCGGAAGACAGGCTTTGGCGGTCCTCCGTTCATATCAACACGCTCGGCTGGATCGAGGACATGCTCAGAGGTCCCGATCCGTTCAAGGCGGCCGAGCCGAAGTTCGGCGGCCTGCTGGCGCCGCAATGGCCGTCGCAGATCCTCGGCGACGCGTGGAGGATCGATGCGAAGCGGGCCGAAAAGGGACGCGCGATCTACACCGAGATGTGCTCTGGATGTCACCTGCCGGCCGTCAACACCTCGGCGTTCTGGTCCTCGGGACATTGGGAGGCAAGCGGCGACAGCAAGGTCCTGAACGCGGTGACGATCCCGCTCGACGAGATCAAGACGGATCCCGAACAGTCGCTGGTGCTGGGTAACAGGATCGTCGACGTGCCTGGCTTCCTGAAAGTGAATACAGCCGACCTCAAGAATTGGTGGCAATGCGACACGTCAACGGCGAGCTCGCCGACCGAGATGGTCTACGCGCTCGGCCTCATGACCGTCGTCGACCTCGTCGCCCGCAAGTGGATGGACGACGCGAACACCCCGGACGCCGAGCGAGCAAAATTGTGGAATCTCGCGCGCAAGAACTGCCCGAACACCGCGCCGGGACCGCGCTATCGCGCGCGGCCGCTGAACGGCATCTGGGCCACCGCGCCTTACTTGCACAACGGTTCGGTGCCGTCGCTCTACTGGCTGCTGAAGCCGCAGAACGAGCGCCCGCAAAAATTCTGCATGGGCCACCGCGACTATGATCCCGTGACCGTCGGCTTTGCGGTCGCCGCGGACGAGCGCTGCAAGACGGGCGAAACGCAGTTCTCCATGACGGGACCTGACGGCCAGCCGATCCAGGGCAACAGCGTGCTCGGCCATTCTTTCGAGCGCAAGGAAGGTGAACCGAAACGCCCCGGCGTGATCGGCCGCATGTTCAAAGACGATGACGAGCGCTACGACCTGATCGAATATCTGAAGACGCTGTAGTTGCCCTTCACCTCTCCCCGCTTGCGGGGAGAGGTCGGAATTCAAGCGCAGCTTGAATTCCGGGTGAGGGGGACCCTCCAAGACTCCAGCTGTCACCGCATCTGCGGAAACAGCCCCTCACCCCACCCCTCTCCCCGTAAGAACGGGGCGAGGGAGCGCACCGTCACTGCCCCTCACTTGAACAGCGGCGTGCCGGGCACGAAGGCGTCGAAGGCGGCCCAGAACTGCGAGCGGTAGCGGTCCTGCTCCTGCAGGATCTCGTGCTTGGCGCCCGCGATCACGAGATGGGAGCCGGCGCGCAAGTGGTAGGCGAACTCCTCGATCGCCGCGGTCGAGACCACGGTGTCGTTGGAAGCCGCGAGCATCAGGATCGGCTGGCGGATCTCGGAGGGGTAGTTCATGCCCCTGAAGGTGCTTATCGCGCCGAAGGCAGTATCGGCCCAGGCAACCGTCGGTGACGCCAGCCCGAGCGTCGGATCCTCCTCCAGGATCGCGGCATTGCGCGCATAGCGCACGGGATCGCTGGTCAGCGGATTGTTGATGAAGGGAGCGAGCCCGGTGATGCGGTCGCTGCCGCCGGGGACATAGCGGCCGCCCATCCCCAACAATCGCATCGTCTTCAGCAGCGCCCGCGCCGGAAACGAGGTGGTGCGGCCCGGCAGGTCGATCATCGGCGCCGTCAGCACCATGCGGTCGAACCAGCGCTTGCCCGCATGCGCGACCCGCAGCATCACGGTGCCACCCATGGAATGGGCGAGCGCGAAGAAGGGCGGCGGGCAATCCGGCAGCACCACCTGCTGCACGAAGGTCTCGACGTCGATCTCGAAATCGGAGAAGTCGCGCACATAGCCCTTGCGCGGATCGCGCAGGCGGCGCGAGGAGTGGCCCTGCCCGCGCCAGTCGATCATCGCCACCGCAAAGCCGCGGTCGCGCAGGTCGCGCACGGTCTCGAAATATTTCTCGATCTGCTCGCTGCGCCCCGTGAACACGCAGACCGTGCCCTTGCGGTTCGCCGGCGGCGCCCAGCGCGCAAAGCGCAGCTCGGCGCCATCGGGAGTCTTGATGGTGCCGCTGACGACGTCTTCGGGGGCGGGATTGGACGGAATCGAGACCAGCGTCATGGGCGTGCTTGGGCGCGAAGTACTGGAAATCAAGGGGCGGGAGCGCCGAAAAGGGGCCAGTGCCGCCCTCTTGAACGCCGTCTTGACTCACCCATATCACCTTCGTGCAGGCCGCTACCAGTGTTTCGGAACCGGAACATCAGGCTGCACACAGACTAAAGCCCGGCCCGATTGGCGGGCGGGTTACTTGAACAGTCGCTCAATGGAGGACTTGACCATGCGTAGCTACGACCTCACCCCCTTCTATCGTTCCACCGTCGGCTTTGACCGCCTCTTCAACCTGCTCGACCAGGCGGGTTCGGACGGCAGCCCCGGTTATCCCCCCTACAACATCGAGCGCACCGGCGAGAACGCCTACCGCATCACCGTTGCGGTCTCCGGCTTCTCCAAGGATGAGCTCTCCATCGTCGCGAAGGAAAACACGCTGACGATCAAGGGCGAAAAAGTCGCCAACGAGAACAGCAAGAACGAAGTGCTCTACCGCGGCATCGCCGCGCGTGCCTTCGAGCGCGCCTTCCAGCTTGCCGACTTCGTGCAGGTGAAGGACGCCTCGCTCGAGAACGGGCTGCTTCACGTCGACCTCGTACGCGAGATTCCCGAAGCCAAGAAGCCGCGCCAGATCGCGATCAACACCAGCGCGCCGAAGGCGCAGGTGATCGAGAACTCGGCCGCGCAAGCCGCCTAAGCACATCGATAGCCACCAAGTTGCGAAAGCGCCCCGGTGCCCCGGGGCGCTTTTTCGTTCGTTTTGGATGGCTTCACAGAGCTGTGAGGACGCGTAACGTCGCCACATCGCGTACCGTCCCTTGGGCATCGCACCCGGAACAGGACGGAGCACGATCATGTCCCTTTGGCGCAGCCTTTTCGTCGCCGCGAGCCTGCTGGCGGCCTCGCTCAGCCTTGCACATGCGCAGACACCGCAGACCGTGAAAGCGAAGAACGTCGTGCTGGTGCACGGCGCCTGGGCCGACGGGTCGAGTTGGTCCGAGGTGATCCCGATCCTCCAGGCCGCAGGCCTCAACGTGACCGCCGTGCAGAATCCGCTGGGATCGCTCGCCGAGTCCGTCGAGGCGACCAAGCGCGCACTGGCCGAGCAGGATGGTCCGACCGTGCTGGTCGCGCACTCCTGGGGCGGCACCGTGATCAGCCAGGTCGGCACCGACCCGAAGGTCACCGGCCTCGTCTACATCGCGGCGCGCGCGCCTGACGCCAACGAGGATTTCGTCGCGCTGTCGAAGCAGTTTCCGACGGGCCCGGCACGCGCCGGAATCGTCGAGCGCGACGGCTACACCAAGCTCTCGGAAGACGCCTTCCTGAAGTATTTTGCCAATGGCGTTAAGCCGGAGCAGGCCAGGGAGCTTTACGCGGTGCAGTGGCCGACCGCAGCTTCGATCTTCGCCGGCCGCACCACCGAGGCTGCATGGCACTCCAAGCCGAACTGGTATGCGGTGTCGAAGAACGACTACACCATCAATCCCGATCTCGAACGCTTCCTCGCCAAGCGCATGAACGCAACCACGATCGAACTCGATGCCGGCCACCTCTCGCTGGTGTCGCATCCGAAAGAGGTGGCGAATTTGATCCTGGAAGCGGCAGGATATGGACGAAGCTGAATGCCGATCACGATAAAGCAAACAGGCGTCCGACATCTTCGGACGCCTTTTTGCTTGCTCAACTCCCTCCCCGATGTCGTCCCCGCGAACGCGGGGACCCATAACCCCTGAAGTTTGGCGAAGACTCATGTCCGGGACTCGCACCGCTGGCCACCGATAGATTCCGCGGTATGGGTCCCGGCGTTCGCCGGGACGACACGGAGAGTGTGGCCGGCGCCGCCGGACCAAACGAGCAGTGCTAATCCAGCCCCTGCGCGGCGGGTATCTCTTGCGTCGGCAAGATCGTCGCTGACGGCTTGGCCTGGCCGACGATTGGCGCGGCGGCTTGCGGCGCGGCCTCGGCTGGCTTTGCCTGCACGGCGGCTGTCTGCTGCGCGGGTTCCCCCTGCGGCGCAGGCTGCTGTGCGGTAACCTGCTGTGGCGTGGGCGCGGCCGGCTTGGCGGCGGCGACTGGCGTCTCGCC
>NZ_LGHL01000164.1 GCF_001908205.1 Bradyrhizobium sp. NAS80.1 | reverse complement strand
CACGAGCCGCGCGAGGCGCGTGGCGAGGCAAGGCACGCCCCCCGAAGCCAGGCACGCTTCCGAGGCCAATCATTCATCCGAAGCAAGGCATGCGCCCGAGCCGCGTCGCGGCTCTCGACCGCAGGCCAATACGTCGCATGTGCCGTCGATCGGCCGTCCCGAGCCGCGCCGCCGGCGCGAGGTCGACACCGAGCCGGGCGATCATTCGCATCTTCCGGCGTTTCTGTTGCGACCGGTTCGCTCTCCCGCCGGAGCCTGAAGCGCGACGCGCTTGGGTTCTGGTTGAGCAGCACCGACGCACACTTTTTCAGATGCATCTGGGAGCGGCTGTTTACCGGCCGTTCACGATCGTCCGTTAACCTACGAACATAGTTTAAGAATTTCTGTGGTCGACGGCGCATCGACCGCTGTGGGGTATTTTCCGTGGTCAACGTGCTCGACGAACACGAACGCACGATGGCGTTCGCCGAGGTGGCGCTCGGTCAAATTCGATCGCTTCGGCAAACCGCAATCCCCCGCAATTACGAGATCTGGTACGTCTACGCCACCGGCTACAACGCGCCGCTGAACAAGATCATTAACGAGACGCTGGCGCGCCACGGCAAGCTCACCGAAGCCGATCTCGAGCAGATCTACGAGACCTATCTCTCCCACATCAAGACCACCGACCGCATCGACAAGGTCGGTGCGCGCGTCATCGGCGAGATCGATGATGTGGTGGAGGTGCTGAGCGAAGCGCTGGGGAGGACGAGCGCCTATGATGCCAGCCTCTCGGACGCGGCCCAAATCCTGTCGTCGGCCAAGAGCCGCGAGCAGGTCAAGTCGGTCGTGGAGACGCTGCTGCGCTCGACCAGCGAGATGCGCGAGACCAACAAGGCACTGGAAGACCGGCTGACGCTCGCGAAGAACGAGATCAGCAACCTCCAGCAGAGCCTAGAGGCGATCCGCGCCGAGAGCCTGACCGATCCGCTTACGGGTCTCGGCAACCGCAAATATTTCGACCGAATGATCGGCATGGCCGTCCAGAGCGCGTTCGCCAGCGGTGAGCCGCTGTCCCTGCTCCTGTTCGACATAGATCACTTCAAGTCATTCAACGATTCCTACGGCCACCTCACCGGTGACCAGGTGCTGCGGCTCGTCGGCCTGTCGTTGAAGCAAACCATCAAGGGCCAGGATATCACGGCGCGGTATGGCGGCGAGGAATTCGCTGTCGTGCTGCCCAACACCGCGCTGCGCCAGGCGCTCACGGTCGCCGATCACATCCGCCGCGCGGTCATGGCGAAGGAATTGAAGAAGAAGTCGACCGGCGAGATCCTCGGCCGCGTCACCATCTCCGTCGGCGTCTCCATGCTCAGGCAGGGCGACGACACCGACGCGCTGATCGAGCGCGCGGACGCCTGCCTCTACGCCGCCAAGCGCAACGGCCGCAACCGCGTGATCTGCGAAGCCGATCCGGAATTCGCAGCCGAGACACACGGCCGGGTGGCATAAGGCGGAAGCAAAACCGCCGCGCTTGACATTCCAGCCTGACGAACGACATCTTCCCCGGCGCCAGAGCGCGAGCGTCGAGAGGACTTGTCGTCTTGCCCAACCCTCATAACTTTCACACGCCGCAACCGTCCTACACGAAGGACGAGTTGCTGAGATCGAGCGAAGGCGGCTATTTCGGCCCCGGCAACGCGCAATTGCCGGCGCCGCCGATGCTCGTGATGGACCGCATCACCGAGATCACCATGAACGGCGGCGAGTTCGGCAAGGGCCATATCGTCGGCGAGCTGGACGTCACACCGGAGCACTGGTTCTTCGATTGCAACTTTCGCGGCGACCCGATGATGCCGGCCTCTCTGGCGCTGGACGCCCTGTGGCAGATGATCGGCTATTGGCTCGGCTGGTCGGGCTCACCGGGCAAGGGTCGCGCCATCGGCGTCGGCGAGGTTGGTGCCACGGGATCCATCACACCGGATACGCGAAGCGTGCGCTACGAGGTCGCCATGCGCCTGGTCCGGCGCGGCAAGCTTGTGCTCGGAATTGCCGACGGTCGCGTGCTGGCCGACGGCGTCTGCGTCTTCACGGCCAAGGATATGAGGGTTGGCCTGACACAGGCCGTGGACTGAGCTTAGCCCCTTCGCTTGGCGCGCTTTCGAGCCGGGCTCTTCTTGCTCACCGTCTTCGGCGCTTTCGCGGGCTTGGCGGCCTTCGTCGTGAGTTTGGCCGCCACCTTCGTCGCCGCCTTCTTCCCCTTCTTCGTCGTCTTGGACCGTTTCTTGGGCCGCTTCTTTACCTTGGCGCGCCGGGCGGCGGCGAGCGCTGCCCTCGCCCATTGCGCAAGCTCCTCGGAATCGTCGAACAGGCGCGCCGGCAGCTCCCAGTAAGAGTTCACCATCACGGTTTTGGCGCGAGTCGAGTACTGGAACGGCTTTGAGCCTTCTGCTTCGTAATCCGGGATGGTCACCTCGTCGGCACGGAAGAACAGGCCGGCGCGCAAGGCGAGCGCGAAGTTGATCCCGTCGGCAGAGATGCCGTAGCCGGAAAACATTTTTCGGATCGTGACGGGGCCGAAATCGGCGAACAGGTCGATCAGGAATTCGCGGTCCATGCGCACGCTCTCTCGTGCCCCGGACGCAGCGCAGCGTGGCATAAGCGCATTTGCGCGCGTCTTCGACACGCTATGGCGCTGCTGAGCCGGGGCCCAGTCACTCTATAACTCAAACTATAGCGTGGGTTCCGGCTCTGCGCAGCAGCGCACTGGACGATGCTTCGCATCGCCAGGACAGCGCTGCAGCGCGTCCAGGACACGAGAGTGGAGCGTTGGGGGAAACTACCCGTCGATCTTGGCCGGGCGCAGCTCGACCGACTCGCCGCAGCCGCAGGCCGAGACCTGGTTGGGGTTGTTGAAGACGAACTGGGCCTGCATCTTGTCGGCCTTGTAGTCCATCTCGGTGCCGAGCAGGAACAGCACGGCCTTGGGGTCGACCAGGATCTTGACGCCCTTGTCCTCGACGACCTCGTCGGTCGGGCGGATCTCGTGGGCGTATTCGACCGTGTAGGACTGGCCGGCACAGCCGCCGTTCTTGACGCCGACGCGCAGGCCCACGATCTCGGAATCGGCGCGCTGGGTCAGCTCGGTGATGCGCTGGGCAGCAGCGTCCGTCAGCCGCATCACCTGCGGGCGCGGGCGCCGCGGCTTCGGAGTGGATGCTGGTGTTGCCTGTGTCATGTCAGTGATGTGGTCCGTTTCGGAGCGATTTCAATGCCGGAGTTGCGCGTCACCACATGTTGAGCACGAGGCGGGCCTCGTCGCTCATGCGTTCGGGCGACCAGGCCGGCTCCCAGACGACCTTGACGTCGACCACGCCGACGCCGGGGACGCTGGCGACCGCGTTCTCCACCATGGTCGGCAACTCGCCGGCGGCCGGGCAGTTGGGCGTCGTCAACGTCATCAGGACGTCGACCGAGCGGTCGTCCTTGATCTCGACCTTGTAGATCAGCCCCAGCTCGTAGATGTCGGCCGGAATTTCCGGATCGAACACGGTCTTCAGGCCCGCGATGATCTCGGTGGTCAAGCGCTCGGTCTCCTCCGGCGGCAGCGCCGAGAGGGTCTCCATCGGATTGGCTTTGACGTCGGCCGTGTCACTCATGCGAACAAATCCCGCGCCTTCAAAAGCGCCTGTGCCAGATGATCGACTTCTTCCCTGGTATTATACATGCCGAACGATGCCCGGCATGTCGCGGTCACGTTGAACCGCTCTAAAAGCGGCATCACGCAATGGGTGCCGGCGCGCACCGCGATGCCCTGGCGGTCGATCACTGTGGCAACGTCGTGGGCGTGTGCGCCCTTGAGCTCGAAGGAGATCACCGGCCCCTTGCCGCGGGCGGTGCCGATCAGCCGCAGCGAATTGATCTCGCGCAGCCGGTCCTGAGCGTAGGTGACGAGATCGTGCTCATGGGCAGCGATGCGCTCCTTGCCGATCGAATTGACGTAGTCGATGGCGGCGCCGAGGCCGATCGCCTCGACGATGGGCGGGGTTCCGGCCTCGAACTTGTGCGGCGGGTCGCCATAGGTGACCCAGTCCTTGGCAACCTCGCGGATCATCTCGCCGCCGCCGTTGAAGGGCCGCATCGCGACGAGGTGCTCGTGCTTGGCATAGAGCGCGCCGATGCCGGTAGGACCATAGACCTTGTGACCGGTAAACGCGTAGAAGTCGCAGTCGAGGTCCTGCACATCGATGGGCAGATGCACCGCGCCTTGCGCGCCGTCGACCAGCACCCGAATGCCGCGATCGTGGGCCAGCCGCACGACCTCCTTGATCGGAACGAACGTTCCGAGCGCGTTCGACATCTGTGTGATGGCGACGAGCTTGGTCTTCGGCGTCAGCAGCTTCTCGAACTCGTCGATCAGAAAATTGCCTTCGTCGTCGACCGGCGCCCACTTGATCACCGCGCCGTGGCGTTCCCTGAGGAAATGCCAGGGCACGATGTTGGAATGGTGCTCCATGATCGAGAGGACGATCTCGTCACCGGCCTTGATGTTCGGTTCGCCCCAGGACGACGCCACGAGGTTGATCGCCTCGGTGACGTTGCGGGTGAAGATGATCTCCTCGGTGCGGCGGGCATTGACGAATTGCGCGACTTTTATACGCGCGCCCTCGTAAGCTTCCGTCGCGGCGTTGGCGAGATAATGCAGGCCGCGATGCACGTTGGCGTATTCGGACGTATAGGCCTGCGTCATGCGGTCGAGCACGGACTGCGGCTTCTGCGCCGACGCCGCGTTGTCGAGATAGACTAGCGGCTTGCCATAGACCTGCATGGCGAGCGCCGGGAAATCCTGGCGCACGCGGGCGACGTCGTAGGCTCCGTTCTTGACTGCCGGATGCTCGCTCATTGACGTTGCTCCAGCCAGCGCTCGGCGATGCCGATCACGTACTCGCGCAAACCATCGTCGGCGATCTGCTCGATCGCTTCGCCAACGAATGCCTGGATCAGCAAGGCCTGGGCCTGCTTCTCCGGCAGGCCGCGCGCCTTCAGATAGAACAGCAGGCTGTCGTCCAGCGCACCGGCGGTGGCGCCGTGGCCGCAGGAGACGTCGTCGGCGAAGATCTCGAGCTCGGGCTTGTTGTCCGCCTCGGCTTCGTCCGAGAGCAGCAGCGCGCGGGTCATCATCTTGCCGTCGGTTTTCTGCGCGTCGGGACGGACGATAATGCGGCCCTGGAACACCGAATGGGCGCGGTCGTCGATCACCGCGCGGAAGATCTCGCGGCTGACGCAGTTCGGCACGGCATGGTCCACGACCAGCGTGGTGTCACCATGCTCGGTCTTCTTCAACAGGTTCACGCCGTTGATGGAGAGCTCGCTGCCCTCGCCCGCCAGCGTGATGAGGCCCTGGAGGCGGCTGACGGCCGCGCCGGTTGTCATGTTGAAGAAATTGAGCTTCGTGTTCGCGCCGACCGTGACGAACTGCGAGGTGATGTTCACCGCGTCAGGCGAATCGTCCAGCAAGCGGATATGCGCGACATCGGCGTTGTCGCCGACCGAGAGGACAACCGCGTCGTTGACCTGGTAGGCCTTGGCGCCGGCCGCGACGAAGCTCTCGACGACGGTGGCGCGAACGCCCTTCCCGACCGCGACCTGCGAGCGGGTGAAAGCGGAGACCGAGGCGGCGGTCGCCACATGGATGATCTGGATCGGCGCGGACAGATGCGCGCCGTCCGCGATCGACAGCACGACGCCGTCGGTCGCCATTGCCGCATTCAGCGAGATCACAGCATCGGTAGACGCGGTCTTCAGTAGCCCGGCGTCCTTCTCCAGCGTCTCGCGCAGAGTCTTGAGGCTCACCTCGGCGCCGAGCGCCTTCACGTCGGAGAGGTCGGCCGCGAACACGCCATCGACCAGCACCAGCTTGCGGGCGCCCTCGATCGCGTGCGCCTTCACCGCTTCGGCAGCGCGTTTCAGCGCGGCCGCATCGGGGCTGGCTGCAAGCGGCAGCACCTCGCCGACCAGCGCACGCAGATCGGTGTATTTCCATTCCTCGATCCGGCGGTGCGGCAGGCCGAGATGTTCATAGGTCTCGAAAGCCTCGCGGCGCACCGCGATCACCGCCGGCGAACCCGGCAGGCGGCCCTCCGCGCTGGCGAAGAGATCGCTCACCGCGCGGCCGCTTCCGGTCTTTGCCAAAGCAACGTTCATCGCAAATAATCCTTACGCGGCATCCTCGAACTGGGCGTAGCCGGACTCTTCCAGCTCCAGCGCCAGCTGCTTGCCGCCGCTCTTCACGACACGGCCCTTCGACATCACGTGCACGAAATCGGGCACGATGTAGTTGAGCAGCCTCTGATAGTGAGTGATGACGACCATCGCGCGCTTGGGCGAGCGCAGCGCGTTGACGCCGTCGGCCGCAATGCGCAGCGCGTCGATGTCGAGGCCCGAATCCATCTCGTCGAGGATGCACAGGCTCGGCTCGAACAGCGCCATCTGCAGCACCTCGTTGCGCTTCTTCTCGCCGCCGGAGAAGCCGACGTTCACGCCGCGCTTGAGCATGTCCTGCGGGATGTTCAGCGATTTCGAGACTTCGCGGACCTTCTTCAGGAAGTCCGGGGTCGAATATTCGCTCTCGCCGCGCGCCTTGCGCTGCGCGTTCAACGCGGTACGCAGGAAGTTCATGGTGGCGACGCCGGGGATCTCGACCGGATACTGGAACGCCAGGAACACGCCCTTGGCGGCGCGCTCCTCGGGAGCCATCTCCAGGAGGTCCTCGCCCTTGAACAGGATCTGGCCGTCGGTGACCTCGTAGCCGGGCTTGCCGGCGATGACGTGGGAGAGCGTCGACTTACCGGAGCCGTTCGGCCCCATGATCGCGTGCACCTCACCCTCGTTCACGGTCAGCGTCAGCCCGTGGAGGATCTCACGTTCCTCGACACGAACCTTCAGGTCTTTCACTTCAAGCAAAGCCATCTTGGTTTCCAGTCTATTCAAATGATGTGTGGAGCGCCAAAGCGCACCGCGAGGGTCGGCGATCAGCCGACCGACCCTTCAAGCGAGATCGAGATCAGCTTCTGCGCTTCCACTGCGAACTCCATCGGGAGTTGCTGAAGCACGTCCTTGACGAAGCCGTTGACGACGAGGCCAACCGCCTCCTCCTGGCTGAGGCCGCGCTGGATGCAGTAGAACAGCACATCCTCGGAGATCTTCGAAGTCGTCGCCTCGTGCTCGAACGTAGCCGACGAGTTCTTGGCCTCGATGTACGGCACGGTATGCGCGCCACATTTGTCGCCGATCAGTAGGGAATCGCAGGCGGTGAAGTTGCGCGCACCGGTCGCTTTACGGTGCGCGGTGACGAGACCGCGATAGGTGTTCTGCGACTTGCCGGCGGCGATGCCCTTGGAAATGATCCGGCTCGACGTGTTCTTGCCGAGATGGATCATCTTGGTGCCCGAGTCGACCTGCTGGAAGCCGTTCGAGATCGCGATCGAGTAGAACTCGCCGCTGGAGTTATCGCCGCGCAGAATGCAGCTCGGATATTTCCAGGTGATCGCCGAACCGGTCTCGACCTGGGTCCAGGAGATCTTGGAGTTGGCACCGCGGCAGTCGCCACGCTTGGTGACGAAGTTGTAGATGCCGCCCTTGCCTTCCGAGTTGCCGGGATACCAGTTCTGCACCGTCGAATATTTGATCTCGGCGTCGTCGAGCGCGACGAGCTCGACCACGGCCGCGTGCAACTGGTTCTCGTCGCGCTGCGGCGCGGTGCAGCCCTCGAGATAGGAGACGTAGGAGCCCTTGTCGGCGATGATCAGCGTGCGCTCGAACTGGCCGGTGTTGCGCTCGTTGATACGGAAATAGGTCGACAGCTCCATCGGGCAGCGCACGCCCGGCGGCACGTAGACGAACGAGCCGTCGGAGAACACCGCCGAGTTCAGCGTCGCGTAGAAATTGTCGGAGGTCGGAACCACCGAGCCGAGATACTTCTGCACCAGCTCGGGGTGTTCGCGGATCGCTTCCGAGATCGGCATGAAGATCACGCCGGCCTTCTTCAGCTCGGCCTTGAAGGTGGTCGCGACCGAGACCGAGTCGAACACAGCATCGACCGCGATCTTGCGCCGGGCCGGGTCTTCCTCGCCTACCTTCGGCTCGACGCCTTCGAGCATCGCGACTTCCCGCAGGGGAATGCCGAGTTTCTCGTAGGTCTTCAGAATCTCCGGATCGATCTCGTCGAGCGAGGTGACCGCCTTCTTCGGCTTCGGCGCCGCGTAATAGTAGATATCCTGGAAGTCGATCTTGGGATACTCGACGCGCGCCCAGGTCGGCTCGGTCATGGTCAACCAGCGCCGATAGGCCTCGAGCCGCCACTGGAGCATCCAGTCGGGTTCGTTCTTTTTCTGTGAGATGAATTTTACGATCTCTTCCGACAGCCCCTTGGGGGCCTTTTCGGTGTCGATCAGGGTCTCAAACCCATAACGATATTGGTCGACGTCGATGCGCTTCACGCGCTCGACCGTCTCTTGTACGGCTGGCATTCCATCCTCCGCTCGCGGTTTCAAGGACCGCGGTGGATCAAACTGGGACGACTATTACGATGTTTTTCTGCGGAAAGCACGTGCTTAGAACCATTCAAGCCGTGTTTCGTCGCTTAGCCTCTAAGTAGGGTATTACCCAGCTTTCGCCAAGCCTCTAACGTCCTATTGATGTCCTCTGGTTCCGTGGACCAGCCAAGACTGAGACGCACCGCTCCCTGGGCGACTGCAGGGTCGAACCCCATGGCCGAAAGCACGTGGGACGGCTGGACCTTCCCTGAGGAGCAGGCTGAGCCTGAGGACACCGCGATGCCTTCGAGGTCAAAGCCGATCACCGCGGTCTCGGCCTTCAGACCGGGCGCGGTGAACAGAACGGTATTCGGCAACCGCCTGACGTCGTCCGAGAAGACGGTTGCGCCAGCGATCGCGCGGATACCATTTTCCAAGCGATCTCTGAGGGTTGCCATCCGGTCCGCATCCTCCGGCAGAGCCTGAAGCGCGGCCTTCACCGCCGCGCCGAAGCCGGCAATGCCCGCGACATTCTCGGTTCCAGCGCGGCGGTTGAGCTCCTGCCCACCGCCCCGCAGCACCGGCTCGAGTCCGGCGAGCCCCTCCGCCACGACCAGCGCGCCGACGCCCTTGGGGCCACCAATCTTGTGCGCAGAAAAGGTCGCAAGGTCCGCGCCCACCGCCCTGAGATCGAAAGGAGTTTTCCCCAGCGCCTGGATCGCGTCGACATGCAGCAGGCCGCCAGCCTCGTGAACGATCCGAGCGGCCTCGGCAACGGGCTGGAGCGCGCCCGTCTCGTTGTTGGCCGCCATGATGGAAACCAGCGCCGGAGGGCCGTCGATGAGCAGCGCTTTCAAATGGTCGAGGTCGATAACGCCGGAGCGCGTGACTTGAATCTGGCCGATCCTGTCCGCCGGGAACCGGCCGCCGGCCAGCACCGAGGCATGCTCGACCGCCGAGACCAGCAGCCGTTCGACTGGCCGTCCGGCGGGGCCACGAAGGCCGGGCGACAGCGCCAGGGCGTTGGCTTCAGTTCCGGCGGAGGTGAAGACGACGTTTCGCGGCAGTGCTCCCACCGCCGCCGCAAGCATGGCGCGGGCCTCCTCGACCAGCCGCCGCGCCTCTCGCCCCTCGGCATGGACCGAGGACGGATTACCGATCAGGTCGTACGCGGCGAGCATCGCGCCTCGTGCTTCAGCACGCAGCGGTGTGGTCGCATTCCAGTCGAGATAGACGCGCCTCGGCATTGAGTATTATATTACCTCCTCAGCCTGTTCGGCCCGCCTCGCCACCGACATGGGCCGCGGTCACGCGCTTGGCAACCTGATTCCAGATCACCGGTCCGCGGTGACGTGGCCGTGACACGCTAACATCTTGAGCCCATTGGCTGATGTTCAAGATGCTTGCTTTTTGACCCTAAGCCTATGTTAGAACGCGGCCGTCAAGTCACCGCGCGCCAATTGCGCATCACCGCGAGGCGCACGCCTTCTCATCCTTCAATTCGCGCTTTCGTCGGCAACGCTGTCGATGAGGGCCACAATCGGTTGATTGCCGAGGATCACCGCTCCAGGAAATCAATCAAGAGATCCATCGATGCCTGAAGTCATTTTCGCCGGCCCCGCTGGCCGCCTTGAAGGCCGCTATCACCCGGCCAAGCAGAAGAACGCGCCGATCGCGATGATCCTGCATCCGCATCCGCAGTTTCACGGCACGATGAACCATCAGATCGTGTACCAGTGCTACTACGCCTTCGCGCATCGCGGCTTCTCGGTGCTGCGCTTCAATTTCCGCGGCGTCGGCCGCAGCCAGGGCTCGTTCGACCACGGCACCGGCGAATTGTCGGACGCAGCCGCCGCACTCGATTGGGCGCAGACCATCAATCCAGAAGCGCGCGCCTGCTGGGTCGCCGGATTCTCCTTCGGCGCCTGGATCGGCATGCAGCTTCTGATGCGCCGCCCCGAGGTCGAGGGCTTCATCTCGATCGCGCCGCCGGCCAATCTCTACGACTTCTCGTTCCTCGCGCCCTGCCCCTCCTCAGGGCTCATCGTGCACGGCGAGAAGGATGCGGTGGTGCCGCCGAAGGACGTCAATACGCTGGTCGAGAAGCTGAAGACGCAGAAGGGCATCGTGATCGACCAGCAGGTCATCCCCGGCGCCAACCACTTCTTCGACGCCAAGCTCGAGCCGCTGATGGAAACCATCACGGCCTATCTCGACATGCGCCTCGCCAACGTGCGCTGAGGCCTCAAATGGGCTCGTTCGTCGCCCTGCTGCGTGCCGTGAATGTCGGCGGCACCGGCAAGCTGCCGATGAGCGAGCTCAAGGCGATGTGTGAGGAGCTCGGCTTCGCCGCCGTGCGCACCTACATCGCCAGCGGCAACGTGGTGTTCACCAGTCGCAAGTCCGAAGCCGCCATCAAGTCCGCACTGGAAAAGCGCCTGCACGCCTACGCCGGCGCGCCGGTCGGCGTGCTTATGCGCAGCGTCACCGAGATGGCGCAAGTCGCGGCCGACAATCCCTTCCCGAAGGCCGCGCCCAACCGCACGGTTGCGATCTTCCTCGACAAGGCGCCGGCGGCCGATGCGCTCGCCGGCATCCGCGGCCAAAATAACGAGGAGGTTCGCCTCGGCCGCCGCGAGATCTATGTGCACTACGGCGACGGCATGGGGACGTCGAAGCTCGTCATTCCTGCGGCCAAGTCCGGTACCGCGCGCAACATGAATACCATCGCGACGCTCGCGAAGATGGCCGCGGAGCTGTGACAGCTCAAGCCAGCTTGAGCGCGGCAATCCCCATCAGCACGAGCGCGATGCCTGCAAGCTTCATCGCGCTCAAGGCCTCGCCGAACAGCACCACCCCCATCAGGAACGTGCCGGCGGCGCCGATGCCGGTCCACACCGAATAGGCGACGCCGACCTCGAGCACCTTCAGGGCGCGTCCGAGCAGGAAGACGAAGGCCGCGAGCAGCACGAGCGAGACGATGCTCCAGCCCACGCGCGTGTAGCCCTCCGCATATTTCATCGAAATCGCCCAACCGACATCGAGCGCGCCGGCGATCACCAGCATGAGCCAGGCCAAGGATGACGACATCGGCGTGCGCTCAGGCCGCAAGCTTCAGCAGATGCGCGTCGTGCCGCACAAGGAAAGCGCGCAGCAATTGCGGATAGTCCGCGCCGACGGCCGAGCGTACGCTCGGACGCTTTGCAAGCTCTGCCCGCCACGCGCGCACCTTCGGCAGATCGGTGAAGATGCCGAGCTCGGTCAGTTCATCGAACAGATCGAAATAGCGGAAGATCGGTGCGAACACCGCATCAACGAGGCTGAACGCATCGCCTGCGAAATACGGATCGTCCCCGAGCGCAACCTCGACACGCGCGAATTTCGCCGCAAGCGCCTGACGCTTGGTCTCGAACGTCGCCGGATCCGTCGTGGTCTCCAATCCCCAGAGGTCACCAAGGATCGCCGATCCGAATTCCATCCAGGCGCGGTGCTCGGCACGCTCAAGCGCATCCACCGGATGCAGCTTCGCACCTTCTTGCGTGTCCTCGATGTACTCGCAAATCACATTGCTCTCGAACAGCGCGACCTCGCCTTTGTCCGTCGTCGTCACCACCAGCACCGGCACCTTGCCAAGCGGCGAGAGTTTCAGGAACCAGTCGGGCTTGTTGGCGAGGTCGATGTCGATCCGCTCGAACGGCACGCCCTTCTCTTTGAGCGCGATCACCGCGCGCTGCACATAGGGACAAAGCTTGTGGCTGATCAGTTTGAGCGAGGCTGTCATGACAACGATCCCGGCGGTTGGATGCAACTGCATTAAAGATAAATGCATTTGCATGCACCCGTCAAGATCAATGCATCTGCATTAATCAGCCGAGATCTCAAGGCCGCGCGATCACCCCGCCCGTCATCGGCATCGGCACACCCGTGGTGGCCGGATAGGACAGCGGCAAGCCTTTCAGGCCGCGGGCGGCGAGGAAGCCGAAGGCTTGCGCCTCGATGGCGTCGGAGGCCCAGCCAAGCGTCTCGGCGGCCTCGACGGTAGCCGAGCCCACCCGATCCCGCAGCATGCGTAGCATGGTGAGGTTGCGGGCGCCGCCGCCGCAGATGATCCAGCTCCGCGGCCGCCGCGGCAAGAGCGGGATGATGCGGGCGATCGCGGCCGCGGTGAAAGCGGTGAGCGTCGCGGCGCCATCTGCCGGCGGAACCTCGCAGAGCTTGAGCGCAGCAAAATCGTTGCGATCGAGCGATTTCGGCGGGGGGAGCGCAAAGAATGGCAGCTCCAGCGCGCGCGCGATCCAGGCTTCATCGACCTTGCCGAGCGCTGCAAACTTTCCTTCCGCGTCGAACGCCTGGTTCATGGTGCGGTACATGAAATCGTCGAGCAGCGCGTTGCCGGGCCCGGTGTCGCAGGCGATCAGCGTGTCGTTGCCGTCGATATAGGTGATGTTGGAGACACCACCGATGTTGACCACGACGATCGGGCCCTCACGCTCCAGCGAATTGGCGAGCGCCCGGTGGTAGACCGGTACGAATGGCGCGCCCTGCCCACCAGCCTCGACATCGGCGGCGCGGAAATCATGCATCACGGGGATATGGATCGCCTTGGCCAGCGCCTGCGCATCACCGATCTGCACTGTCAGCCGCTTCTCGGGGCGGTGCAGCACGGTCTGGCCATGGAAACCGACGATGTCGATGTCCTCCGGCTTCATCCGGTTCTGGGCGATGAAGGCGGCGACCGCCTCGGCATGGGCCCGCGTCACCGCGCGCTCGGCCTCGGCCAGAACCCCGGGCCGGGCATCACGCTGCGGCAGGTGCACAGCCTCGCTCAGCGCCAGGCGCAGCAGATTGCGCTCCGCCGGACTGTAGGGCCGGTAGCCGGACGGTCCGAACGCCTTCACATGCTTTCCATCGGTTTCGATCAGCGCGACATCCACCCCGTCAAGCGAGGTGCCGCTCATCAAACCGAGTGCCGTCAACATCATCGTAGTCAGCCTCGACGCCCCCTGCCCCGACGCCTGACTTGTATCAGACAAGCACATCTTATAATGCCACAGCGCGCTATGCTGCGGCAGCCCGAAGGGCACAGGTTCCGCAACTTGCGGCAATTACCGTAAACCAGGAACTGTCCGGGTCGCACACAAATGACTGCATTTAAATCAGATTTTCTGCGTGAGCTGGAATGGCGCGGCTTTATCCATCAAATCTCATCGCCGGTAGAACCGCTGGACGACCTGGCAAAGCACGGTCAACTGACCGCATACGTGGGCTACGACTGCACTGCTCCCTCGCTGCATGTTGGCCATCTACTTTCAATTATGATGCTTCATTGGCTGCAGGAATATGGAAATCGCCCCATCACGCTGATGGGGGGTGGCACCACTCGAGTCGGAGATCCTTCTGGTCGCGATGAAACGCGCAAACTACTCACGTATGACCAGATCGAAGCGAACAAGGATGCCATCCGACGCACATTTAGACCTGAGTTTGTCAGATTTGGAGACGGCCCCAGAGACGCAATAATGCCTGACAATGCGGAGTGGCTCACCCGACTAAATTGGATTGAGATGCTGCGCGATATTGGTCGGCACTTCTCCGTTAATCGAATGCTTGCGATGGACTCTGTCAAGCTCAGGTTGGAGCGCGACCAAGAGATGAGCTTCATTGAGTTCAACTATATGATCTTGCAGGCGTTCGATTTCGTTGAACTCAACAAGCGTTACGATTGCCGTTTGCAAATGGGTGGCTCTGATCAATGGGGGAACATTGTAAACGGCATTGAACTTGGCAGAAGAATGGGGACTCCCCAACTGTTCGCCTTAACCTGCCCGCTATTGACGACCGCATCAGGCGCGAAGATGGGGAAAACCGCGTCTGGAGCGGTTTGGCTAAATGCCGATATGCTTAGCCCATATGATTATTACCAGTTCTGGCGGAACACCGAGGATGCCGATGTCGGCAGATTCCTGAAGCTGTTCACGACGCTGCCGAAGAGCGAGATCAACAAGCTCGAGGCACTCGGCGGATCGGAGATCAACGAGGCCAAGAAGGTGCTCGCGACCGAGGCGACTGCGCTGCTGCATGGCCGCGATGCTGCCAACAAGGCCGCCGAAACCGCGCGCCGCACCTTCGAGGAAGGCGCGCTGGCCGAGAGCCTACCGACGGTGGAAATTCCGCGCGGCGAGCTGGACGCCGGCGTCGGTGTGCTCAACGCCTTCGTCAAGGCGGGCCTCGTCGCCTCCAACGGCGAGGCGCGGCGCCAGATCAAGGGCGGAGGCCTGCGCGTCAACGACGAGGCGGTCACCGACGAAAAGATGGCGCTTTCGGCGGGCAACCTGACGCCGGAAGGCGTGATCAAGCTGTCCTTCGGCAAGAAGAAGCACGTCCTCATCAAGCCTGCATAGGCGTATGAGCTTTTGATGCTTGTCAGGGCGCGCCGAAGCGCGCTCCCTGACCGACAATGGACCAGAACACTCCCAAGGAAACGACAGCGGCAACGTCGAAGAAGCACGCCGCAAGCACGCAGCGGGAGGCCGCGCGCACTGCCCTCGTCGTGCTCGCGCTGTGCTTCACGCTCGCGGTTCTCGGCCGCGGCCTGAGCGAAAGCTTCACCGTGTTCCTCAAGCCGATCTCGCAGGATTTCGGTTGGGACCGCGCCCAGGTCGTGTCGATCTATTCGCTGACCTGGCTGATCAGCGGCCTCACTGCGCCCTTCGTCGGGCGCCTGTTCGACCATTCCGGACCGCGCATCGTCTACGCGCTCGGACTGTTCCTGCTCGGCTCCGCGTTCCTGATCGCGGGCCACGCGCAGGCGCTCTGGCAATTCCAGCTCTCGATCGGACTCTGCGTCGGGATCGGCGTTGCGTTCATCGGCAACGTGCCGAACTCGATCCTGCTCGGCCGCTGGTTCGGCCCCCGGCTACCGACCGCGATGGCGGTGGTCTATTCGGCGATGGGCGGCGGCGTGCTGGCGCTACTGCCGGCCTCGCAGCTTTTGATCGATCATCTCGGCTGGCGCGAGACCTACCAGCTATACGGCTTCGCCGCGCTCGGCCTGCTGGTGCCGCTCTTGCTTCTGCCCTGGCGCATGTTCGCGGCCGGCTCGCCGCATGTGGCCAAGAGGACCGATCCTGGTTTTATCGACAATGGCTGGACGCTTCTGAGCGCGATGCGCCACCATGCTTTCTGGGCCTTGTTCTCGACCTTCTTCTTCACTGCCGTCGGCATGTATGCGATCGCCGCGCAGATCGTCGCGTATCTGATCGACGCCGGCTTCCCGCCGCTCCTGGCCGCGACGGCCTGGGGCTTCTCGGGCGTCGTGCTGGTGTTCGGCATGCTCGGCGTGTCCGCGCTCGACGGACTGATCGGGCGCCGGCCGTCCGTGCTGCTCAGCTACGCGATCTCGATCCTCGGCATCTTCCTGCTCTGGCTCTTGCAGTACTATCCGAACATCATCCTGCTCACCGGCTTCGTCGTCTGCTTCGGCAGCATGATGGGCTCGCGCGGCCCTCTCATCACCGCGACCGCAATGAAGATCTTCCGCGGAAAACGCGTCGGCACGATCTTCGGCACGATCTCGATCGGCAGCGGCCTGGGCTCGGCGTTCGGCTCATGGAGCGGCGGCCTCATCCACGACTTCACGCACGGCTACAATCTCCTGCTCGCCTTCGCACTTGCGAGCGTGATTCTGGGAATGATTCCGTTCTTGGTCGTCCCCGCCTTGCGGGAATAGGTGTCCCCGACGTAACCTGCATCCCTCGGTGTCACCGGGAAATTACGGACGACACACGAGGCACTGCGTGAGAAAAAATCCGGCACAACCGGAGTGAAGGGACGAACTGTGGTGTTTTGTCCTACATGACGAAAATGTCAGCGCGGAATTGATCCCGGGTGGCTTGCGAGGCGGAACCGAATGCGGTCCAAGTCGCACATTGGATGGAGGGCAAAACCAATGAACTTTCCCTATCTCACTCGCTTTCAGCCGGTTCTCTTGAGCCTGTTTCGCTTCATCACCGGCCTCCTGCTGTTCCAGTACGGCGTCGCCAAGCTGTTCAAGTTTCCGGCGCTGCCCTACTTCGCCGACATTCCGCCGCTGATCTACGCGGCCGGAGCGATCGAGCTCGTGCTCGGCGCGGCCCTGATGCTCGGCCTGTTCACCCGCCTCACGGCCTTCATCCTGTCGGGCGAAATGGCCTTCGCCTACTTCATGGGCCACATGTTCAAGACAGGCACGCCGGTGTTCCTGCCGCTGCTCAATGGCGGCACCGCCGCGATCCTGTTCTGCTTCGCCTGCCTGTACATCTCGTCAGCCGGCGGCGGCTCGGTCAGCGTCGACTCGCTGATGGGCAACGAGAGCGACGCACCGGGCGGCGCCTACGCGCGGCGCTGACTCGCCCGCGATTGACTTGAAAGCAACGGCACGGCGCCGGCGGATTGCCGGTGCCGCCTCAGCGAGAGCCCAGCACGTTCCAGATGAGCACGAGGGCCGCGACGAGCAGCATGGACATGATGAGGCGGTGAACGAATCGGTTCATTGCAGGTCCGGCCGAGCTCGATGATCACCAAAGTCTAAGATCATTTTTCGAGGGCATGCGGACCGGCACGCGCCGGCGCATGGCGGTTCGCTTGCACAGTTGCGCATTTGGCTGTGAAGGCGGTCCCGCGTGACCTCTTCAGCTCTGCCGCTATCGCCGCGTGAGGCTGCAACCGTTCGATAGTTGACGCGACGATCCGGTCGAGCCGTCGTTCGACTGCGACGGGAATTCATCAAACGGCGAGTTCTGCTTGCCGGTGTTGAACTCCATGATCTTCCGAGTCACGCCGGGAAATATCGCCGAGATCGGATTGACGCGCATCACGGGCGCAGCCGGTGTGCCGACGACCTCGTAGGTCACGCCGATCAGTCCCTCGTTATTGCCACCACCTAGGAACAACCCGAGTACCGGAATCTGTCCGAACATGTTGTTCAACCCGTACATCGGCACGAAGGTGCCGCTCATGCACACCTGGTTGCCGGGATAGTCGATCGAGCCTTCGATCGTGGCGCCGATCATCGGGCCCTTGACCACACCATCGCGGATCGTGAGTGCGCCGTTCTGCCGGGTAAACTCGGCGCGCAATGCGCTGAAAGAGATGCCGTTCCCGGTCCCGTTGGGCGCGCCAGCGGCGACGCGCTCGAGCTGCGCCTCGCCCTTCACTGTGAAGTCGCGCACGTTGATGAGGCCCTCGCGCGACGTGTTCGGCTCGGACGTCGGCGGCTCCATCGCCACCACCATCTGGCCGCCGACCGCCTTGGTGTAAGTGTCGGTGAAGCGCAGCAGCGCGCCGGCATCGTTGGTCTGGAGGTAGATCACCTCGCGGTTGCCCTGGCACGGCCGCCACGCAGATCGGCGGCCACCGGCGTGTCGCGACCAATCTTGCCGCTCAGGGTGAAAGCCTTGATGGCGCCATTGCGTTTCGACATCTTGGCGTCGACGCTGCGCATCGCCTCGCCGTTGAAGCCGGCGACGGCGCCGAATTTCACGTCGATGTCGAAATCGACGTTCTTCATCTTGTTCTTGTCGTCCTTGGAATTGCCTGAGATCGCCGACTTCAGGAAGCCGCGTCCGTCGAACACGTCGCCGCGCATCGTGCCCCTGAGCACACCGTCCTGACCGCGCTCGACCTTCAGCGAAGCCTTGTCGCCGTCGGACGGCGCGTAGGTCGGGAAGTTCGCGTTCATGAGGTCGCCGTTCGGATCGACCTCCACCGTGCCCTTGATCGAGGCGCCGCCGCCCTCGACGACGATATCCTCAAGGCGCGTCGATTGCGCAGTCGGCACCACCTTGAAGCTGGCCTTGCCCGACTTGCCCGGCAGCTTGACCCAACCAGGGAGGATGTTGTCGAGCTTGACCGAGGTCAGGTCGGCCTCGACGCCGAGCTTGGTGGTCTGGTCCGGGCCGCCGGCGATCTTGCCAGAGAGCTTGATCGGCAGTGACCCGCTGACGGCGGGACCGAGGTCGAAGCCGAGGCGCGCGCGGCTCGCATCGTCCAGCGTCGCCTGCAATTTGACGTCCGCATCGCCCTCGGCCGGTTTACGATAGTCGAGCGAGGCCGCTTGCCCGTTGATCTTGACGTCGCCCTTGACCTGGTAGCCCTGGTTGTTGGCGGCGATCTTGAGGTTGTTGGCCTCCAGCTTCTGGTTCATTACAAGCTTGTCGGCGGCAAAGCCGTTGAGATCGGCGGTGAAGGCGTAAGTGGTGTCGGCCTTGGTGAGCTCACCCTTGACCGGCATGTTGAGCTGGACGTTCGCCGAGAACGTTCCCTTGCTGGTGTTGGGATCGATGACGCTCGTTGACAGATCGCTCAAGCGATCATTGGAGAGCATCTCGGCCGCAGCGGGAACGGGCCCGTCGACACGGAACCTGGCCCGCGATGGCGACGGCTTGGGCGCCATGTCCGGCACCTCAAAGGTGAAGTCGGAGATCGTGATCTTGCGGCCGGCGGGCGTGTCGGCGACGCCCTGTCCGATGTTCACCGTCGCGGTGCGCCCGGTCACACGCGCCTTGAGGTCGGCATCATGCACCGCCGGCATGCCGTCCACGGGGCGGACCGCGACGCCGCTCGCGACGATATTGACGGAGAGACCGTCGTCGGGAATCGGCGGGCCCTTGCGCGGAAGGTTCTTCACCGGCGAATTGACGCCGATCTCTATACGCTGGAGCGTGCCGCGCTCGATCCGCTCGATCACCCATTGACGCACTTCCGGAACGATGAGCGTCGGCCACATCCGTTTCAGCGCGGAGGCCGACATCGGCGTTCCCGCAAAGCCCAGCGTCAGGCGCGGCTCGCCCGAATAGTCAATGGCGCCGGTGCCGGCGACGCCGATCTCGCCGTTGGAAATATCGGCCTGCGTCAGCAGGAGGCGCTTGTGGTCGGTGTCGAAACGGAAGCCGATTGCGATACGGTTGAAGACAAGTGGCGGCTCGTTGTCGATACCGCCGAGGAGAATCGATCCACCGCTGAAGCCGAGCTGCCAGTCATTGATGTTGCCATTCGGCGGTTCAAGATGCGCCAGGAGCGTCACGCGGTTGGCGCCCGAGAGAACCTTGAACGGCGCGACCAGCACGCGCCGGTTGGAATCCCACTCGACATTGATCTCGGCCGAGTCGATCGCCATCGGATAGTCCGGCGTATCGGTGTCGATGATGCTGCCCGCACCGGCTACGATCTTGCCGCGGAAGAATGTCGGTACGCCGTCGCGGCCGAGCTCGCCCTTGAGCTCGCCAGTCAGCGGCAGGTCGGCCGTGTAGGTGAGATCCTTCACCCGCATCGCCAGCAGGATGTTGGAGGTCGAGACCTTGTCGGCACGGATATCGACCGAGCGCACGCCGTTCTCGGCGGGGCCGATCGTGGCACGCAGCATCCACGGGCGCGCGCCCTCCTCGCCGAGGCTGAGCGTAACGCCGCCACGGCTCGGCCGGCGCAGGCTGAGCGTGATGTTCTCGAACGTCCATTTGCCGCCGCGCTGCTGATCGTCGACGATCAGGTTGCCGTTCTTGAGACCGATCTCGTTGAGGTTCTGGCCATCGAGGCCGGTCATGCTCAGACTGTCGAGCCAGTCGAGGCCCTGAAGAATTCCGCTCTGCGCAGTCGCCTGGGGTGCGGCCTGGGACGCGTCCGGGCTCGCAGGCGCCGTCGCGAATGGCGGCGGCGGGACACTATTGCGCGGGAATGTCGGCGGCAGGCCGGCATCCTTCTTCGAAGCGACGCCGGTTGCCAGCGGCTTTGCGGTGTCGCCGGCCGAAACCGTGACGGTCCCGTCAGGAGCAATGCGGATCGCCAGCTCGGCATCGACGAGATTGAGGCTTTCGGCGCGCAAGTGCCCCATCAGCAGACCCGCACCCGACAGCTTCACCTCGGCTTTCGGCGCGCTGGCGACGATGGCGTGATCGCGGTCGCGGACGATGATGTCCCGGATACGCACGGCGATACGGACGCGCCCGACCCGCTCGATCTGGGTGCCACCGACCTCCACGGTGTTGCCGTGGCCGATATTGTCCTCGATCGCCGCAGCGAGCCACGGCGTTGCGATGTCCAGATTGATGGGACCGGCGCCGAGCCGCCACCACAGCACGCTGAAACAGCCGACGAAGATGACGACGAGAGCACCGACGACGACCACCAGCCGCTTCAGCCAGCGACCGCCGCCCATCCAGCGGCGCATCGCCCCAAACCCGTCACCGAAGCGATGGAAGCCCGAATTGGAACGCGACAACAGCCGGCGCGCACGATGGCCCGCCGCCGCTTCCTGATCCGGATCCCAATCGGCATCGTCCCATTCCTGCGGCTGTTGTTGACCGCCGCGCCGATCGAAATCCCGGTTGTAGTCCTGGGGCGACGTATTCCTTGCCATTGCCTCTCGATACAGGCGCCCGTCGTAGGATTGAGCGCCGCCGGGGCCGCAGCCGTCCACAGGAAGCGTAGCTCCCTGCGCCGGCATTGCCGCCATACCTCGAATATTCCTGCTGTTCGTCATTTCGCCCCGGGAGCGCGTTCAACGACCAGTGGGGTGATGCGTGGAATTCCTTGTAACCATACTCCGGCGTCGTCAGACTTGCCCAGCCGAGGGCCCGATTCCGGCACACCGGACGAGAGCTGCAATACCGCTTTGGTTGACCCGTCGAAAGCGACGAAAGGAAGGCGTATGTCCAAGAAATCCCGAAAGAAATCGTCCAAAACGCCCTCCGGCAGTCCGACCGCAAAAAAGAAGGCCCAGAAAACGCGGGCATCGACTCGAACAAAATCCGCGAAAACACAGCGGACACCGGCGAGCAAATCAACCGGGACCATAGCAAAAGCAGGATCACATAAGGCCGCATCGAAACAGTTAAATTCTCCCAAATTGGCCCCGGCTGCGGCAGCGAATGCGACCTTGAGCGAAGGCCAGAAGGCCCCCGCCTTCCGTCTGCCCCGCGATGGGGGCGGCGCAGTTACGCTCTCGGACTATGCCGGTCAAAAGCTCGTCCTGTTTTTCTACCCCCGCGCCGATACGCCCGGCTGCACCAGGGAGGCCATCGACTTCACCCGCCTTGCGGATGCCTTCGCCGCAGCCGGCACGGCCGTGCTCGGTATCTCGGCCGATCCGTTAAAGGCCCAGGAGAAGTTTCGCGACAAGCACGGTCTCGGCATTCCGCTGGTCTCGGACGAGAAGCACGAGATGCTCGAGGCGTATGGCGCCTGGGGCGAAAAATCCATGTATGGCAAGAGCTTCCTGGGAATTCTTCGTACCACGGTGCTGGTCGGGAGCGACGGCAAGGTGGTCAAGATCTGGCGCAATGTCCGGGTCGACGGTCATGCTGACGCAGTGCTGGAAACGGCAAGAAGTCTTTAACCAGCCCGTTGAATTCGAGCGGTTCCATTTCCGGAAAATTAACCATGATCACCCCAGATTGCTGCGGCAATTGAGCCGCAAGGAACCCATCCGACCGGCGCGGGAATGCCGATGTCGAAAAGTTCTGCCCAATACTCGCACTACCCCCAGCATCATCCTCACGACCACGGGCGGCCCTATCATCGTCGTCCTGCCGCCCAAGCGGCAGCGGCTGCGATTCCCCTTCCCGCCACCGACGACGCCTACACCATCGTCCACGCCGGCAAGCAGGTCCGCTTCGGGCCCGTGGTGTTCTGGATCGTGGTCGGCACGGTCGTGCTCCTCGGGCTCTGGTCGGCCGCGACCGCGACCTATTTCGCTTTCCGCGACGACGTGCTGACCCGGCTGATCGCCCGCCAGGCCGAGATGCAGTACGCTTATGAGGACCGCATCGCCGAGCTCCGTGCCAAGGTTGACCGCACCACCAGCCGCCAGTTGCTCGACCAGGAACAGTTCGACCAGAAGCTCGACCAGATCATGAAGCGCCAGACGGCGCTGGAGTCCCGGGCCACGGCGCTCGGCGCCATGCCTGACGTGACCGGATCGATCCCGCGATCGGCCCCGCAGCGCAGCGATGCGAACCAGGGTACGACGCAAGGATCGCCAAAGCCCTCGCCGATCAGCGACACCGTGATCTTCGTGGCGCCACCCGACCGCGAAGCGCGGCTTGAGTCGCGCGCGCCGACCGTCGCGGCCCCGCAGGTCAACCAATTCGCCAAGAACCAGGGCTTCGACAATGTCCTGGTTCGCCTCACGACCTCGCTCGACCAGGTCGAGCGTCGCCAGATGGCCGCGCTCAGCGCCGTCGAGGAAGGCATGGATTCGCGCATGCGCCGGATGCGCGGCGTCGTCAGCGATCTCGGGCTCAATCTCGCCAGCCTCGAAGCCGCCGTGCCGCGCTCCGCGATGGGCGGCCCCTTTGTGCCGGTGAAACTCACGGCCAATGCCGGGCCGTTCGAGAAGCAGCTCTATCGCATCAACACCACGCGCGCCGAGATGGACCGGCTCAACCGTACGCTGGCGCTGGTGCCCTATCGCAAGCCCGTCATCGGCGAGGTCGAATTCACTTCCGGCTTCGGCGTGCGCAGCGATCCGTTCCTCGGTCGCCCCGCGATGCACACCGGGCTCGACTTCCGCGCCGCGACCGGCGATCCCGTGCGCGTCACCGCCAACGGCAAGGTGGTCTCCGCAGGCTGGTCCGGCGGCTACGGCCGCATGATCGAAGTCGACCATGGCAACGGACTCTCGACCCGCTACGGCCATCTCTCAGAAATCAACGTCAAGGTCGGCGAGATCGTGAAGATCGGCCAGGTGGTCGGTCTCGTCGGTTCGACCGGACGTTCCACCGGCCCGCATCTGCACTACGAAACCCGCATCGACGGCGAAGCGGTCGATCCGCAGAAATTCTTGCGCGCTGGCGTGCGCCTGAGTGCGGGCTAAGCCCCGCGCTGCGTCTTTCAGCGGACACGACGTAGCCGGCGGGATGGCGCTACGCGCCAAGGCGCAGCGCGACAACGCCGGCACGTCGTGACTACTGGCTGCGCTCGTGGCCGACCTCGCCGGTGATGACGTCGCCAAACAGTTCCCAGGCCTGCCCGTTGAAGCGCATCAATTGCATCTGCTCGATCGGGAAATAGTCATCGGGCGAGGTGTTGACCATGATGCCGGGCAACATCAGGTCGGTGTGAAAGTTTTTGAGGCCGGCGGCTTGCTTCATGACGTTCTCGCGCGTGAGATTGTCGCCGCACTGCTTTAGCACCTGCGCCATCGCCTCTGCCTGGACGTAACCGTAGAGATTGTTGGCATTCGCCTTGTCGCCTTCGGGGTAATATTTGTCCATGAACGCGCGCCATGCGATCACCGCCGGATCCTTGTCCCAGGTCGGATCGGTCGGGTCCTTCAGATACGCCGTCGAGATGATGTCTTTGGAGTATTCGAGCCCGGCAGGCTTCAGCACCGAGGCAATCGACGTAGCTGTATTGGCGAGGAAGAACTTCGGCTTCCAGCCGAGCTCGCCGACTTTGCGGATCGCCTGCGCCGATCCTTTTGGTGCGGCCCATGAGAAGAAGATATCGGCGCCGGAATCGTGCAAGGCGACGATCTGCGAGTCGATCGAGGGATCGCTGACCTCGTAGGATTTGTCGGCAATGATCATGCTGGCCTTGTCGCCGAGCCCATCCTTCAGGCCCTTGAACTGGTCCTTGCCGGCGTCGTCGTTCTGCCAGAACACCGCGATCTTGCTGTTGGGGAAATGATCGCGGATGTACTTTGCGTAGATGCGTCCCTCGCTCTGATAGTTGGGCTGGAATCCCATGGTCCACGGGAAATTCCTGGGATCACCGAACTTGGTGCCGCCGGAAGCGACGAAGAGTTGCGGCACTTTCTTGGCGTTCATGTACTTCATGATCGCGGAGTTCGAGGGCGTGCCGAGTGCCTGGAAGATCAAGAGGACTTCATCGCTCTCGACGAGCCTGCGCGCCTGCTCGATCGCCTTCGGCGGCGAATAGGCGTCGTCGTAACTGATGAAGTTGATCTTGCGCCCGTTGATGCCGCCCTGGTCGTTGATCATCTTGAAATAGGCGGCCTCGGTCTTGCCGATCACGCCATAGGACGACGCCGGCCCGCTATAGGGCATGATGTTGCCGATCTTGATTTCGGTGTCGGTGGCGCCGGGATCGTATTTCTTCTGCGCCAGCGCCGGTGTCGTGACGAGCACTCCGGCAGCAAGCATGGCGAGGGTAGCAAGGCTTACGCGACGACCCGGCATCATTCTCTCCCCTATGTTTTGTAGTCTTGTTTTGAAGCGAGTGTCGCAAGGCGGCGTGCGGCTGGCAAGCGCCTCCATTTTTCCGCGGAGCGAAACGGCGGGAGGAACCGGCAAGTTAGATGACGCGGCGCGGCAACCTCAGCACGCGCCCGTCAATCACAAGCAGCGCACTGCCAATGACGATCGCGCCCGCGATCTCACGGGCGGAGATCGGCTCACCCAGCACCAGCCATCCCAGAAGAATTGCGGTGACGGGAATAAGCAGCGTCACCAGCATGACATTGGTTGCGCCCGAACGCCGCAGGATCTGAAAGAAGACGATGTAGGCCAGCGCCGTTGACAAGCCGGCGAGGCCAAGCACCGCCAGCCAGGTCGTCAGGCCCGGCATCGGCAGGCGCCATGGCTGCTCCACCGCGCCGGCGACAATCGCCATCATCACCGTCGATGCCATCAACTGAAAGGTCGCTGTCCCCAGAGGGGCTGCGTCCTTCAGCAAGCGTCGCGCCGCCAAGGCGGCGAAGCCGTAGCTGAGGGCGCCGCCGAGGCAGAGCAGAATGCCGAACCCCTGCCCTGTCCGTGTTTCGATGCCCCATCCGCGCAGAACGATCACGCCGAGAAGCCCCATAGCCACCCCGGCCACCCGGCGCATCTGCAAGGCCTCTTCGCCCGCCGCCGCCATCACGATCACCGCGAACAGCGGTGTCGTTGCATTGAGGATCGACGCCAGCCCGCTAGGGATGAAGGTCTGCCCGATCACGATCAGCGAGAATGGAATGACGTTGTTCAGCAGGCCAATGACGAAGAATGCCCGCCAGCCGGCAACACCTTTGGGAAAGCTGATCCCCTGCATGCGCAGGAGCGGCAGGAGGATGGCAGCGCCAAGCGCGACGCGCAGGAATACCAGCGTCAGCGGCGGCAACTCCCGCAGCGCCGCACCGTTGAAGAAGAACGACCCGCCCCAGAGAACCGAGAGCACGGCAAGCAACGACCAGTCTCGCGCATCGATCCGGTTGTCGTTCGGGGGCATGCGTCTCACCTCGGCGGCCGACCTAGTCCTAGCCAACGGGTAGCGCCACCCGATTTCCGATGAGGTCTAGGATTCCCGTAGTCAGAAGCGCCAGGGCAAACACGGTTGCCGACGAGAAAGCGATCGCTAGGACCGCTTCTTCGGCCGCGACACCAGCTCGATCATCCTGCCTTCATCGTCGTCCGGCATCGCAGCCTTCGCCTGCGCGTAGGCTTCGACCGCGGCGCGCGCGACCAGCGGCTTGTCGGCCAGCAGGCTCTCCGCGAGCTTCACGGCATAGGCGGCATCCTTGTGCCGCAGCGCCGACGTGAAGGTCGCGCCGCTGAAGTCGCGGGCGACCATGCGCCTGGAGTGACGCTGCACCTGCGGGCTCGCAGCCACGCCCGCCTGAATCGACTCCAGCACCAGCTTCATGTCGAGGCCGGCCTGCTCGGCGATCGCAAGACCTTCAGCGAGGCCGGCGATCTGGATCGCGCCCATCAGATTGTTGATGAGCTTGTAGACGGTGCCGGAGCCGACCGCGCCGAAATGGCGGATGGTCGAGCCGATCGGCGTCAGATAAGGCCGCGCGCGTTCGAGATCGGCGGCATCGGCGCCAGCCAGCAGCGTCAGCTTTCCGCTCGCCGCCGCGTCCGGCAGTCCCGTGACGGGGCAGTCGATGTAGATGAGCCCGCGTGCATTGAGCTCGCGGCCCATCTCGCGCGCATGGTCATAGGAAACGGTGGAGCATTCGATCGCGATGGTGCCGGCCTTCGCCGTCTTGGCCGCGCCCTTGGGCCCGAGCCAGACCGCGCGCGAGGCCTCGTCATCGGCGACCATGGTCACGACGGCGTCGGCATCGATCGCGGCGTCCTCTGGCGACGTCGCCCATCGCGCACCGCGCGCGATCAGGTCTTCGGCCTTCGCCTTGCTGCGATTCCACAGCGTCACCGTGAAGCCCGCATCGAGATAGCGGCCGGCCATGCCATGGCCCATCCGCCCCAATCCGATGAAGGCGACGCGGGGCATGATCAGTCCACGTCCTCGATGTCGCCGGTGGTGGTCCCGAAGGCGCGCTGCGCCAGCGTTGCGGCCATGAAGTCGTCGAGATCCCCGCCGAGCACGCCCGACGTGTCCGACGTCTGCACGCCCGTGCGCAGGTCCTTCACCATCTGGTAGGGCTGCAGCACGTAGGAGCGGATCTGGTGACCCCAGCCGATATCGGTCTTGGCGGCCTGGTCGGCCGCGGCCTTCTCCTCGCGCTTCTTCAGCTCGATCTCGTAAAGCCGCGCGCGCAGCATGTCCCAGGCCTGCGCCCGGTTCTTGTGCTGGGAGCGGCCGGCCTGGCAGACCACCGCAACGCCGGTCGGAATATGCGTCAGGCGCACCGCGGATTCGGTCTTGTTGACGTGCTGGCCGCCGGCGCCGCCCGAGCGCATGGTGTCGGTGCGGACGTCGGATTCCTTGATATCGATCTTGATACTGTCGTCGATGACGGGGAAGACCTGCACACTCGAAAACGAGGTGTGCCGCCGCGCGTTGGAATCGAACGGCGAGATGCGCACCAGCCGGTGCACGCCAGCCTCCGTCTTCAGCCAGCCATAGGCATTGTGGCCGGAGACCTGGATCGTCGCGGACTTGATGCCGGCCTCTTCGCCCTCGGACTCTTCAAGGAATTCGACCTTGAAGCCGTGGGTTTCGGCCCAGCGCGTGTACATGCGCAGCAGCATCTGCGCCCAGTCCTGGCTCTCGGTGCCGCCGGCGCCGGCGTGGACCTCGAGATAGGAATCGAAGCGGTCGGCCTCGCCCGACAGCAGCGCCTCGAGCTCGCGCCGCGCTACTTCCTTCTTGAGGTTCTTCAGCGCAGCTTCAGCTTCCGCGACGACGCCGTCATCGCCCTCGGCCTCGCCGAGTTCGATCATGCCGATGTCGTCTTCGAGCTCCTGTTCGACCTTGCCGATGCCCGACAGCGAGTCCTCGAGAGAGGTTCGCTCCTGCATCAGCTTCTGGGCTTTCTGGGGATCGTTCCAGAGGTTTGGATCTTCTGCGAGCTTGTTCAGCTCAGCGAGGCGCGCCGTCGATTTCTCGACGTCAAAGATGCCTCCTCAGCAGCCCGACTGACTGCTTGATCTCTTCTACCAACCGTTCGATTTCGGCGCGCATGTCGTTCTCTGGTCTCGCGGAATCCCGCGTGCATTGAAGCTGGGGATGTAGCGGCGGCGACGCCAAAGCGCAACCATCCGCTCTCCAATCGCCGGCGTTGTCAGCTAGTAAAGTCCACCGGTGCCCGGACGCATGAAGAAGCCGGAATCGGGCGGCGGCGGCTGCTGGGGCATGCGCCCGTCGGCATCGGCCACGCCGATGACGGAGTAGTTATCCGGCGGCGCCGTGCCCGGCTTGAAGGCTTCGAGGATGGTCCCACCGGTCTCGCCGGGGCCGGCGCGCATGCCGGTCTTGGCGACGACGCGGACGAGCTTGATGCCGGCCGGCACCTTGAACGGAACCGCAGGCTTGTCGGCGAGCGCGAGCTTGAGGAAATCGCGCGCGATGGGCGCGGCCAAATGGCCACCGGTCGCGGCGTTGCCTCTGCCGAGCGGACGCGGCTTGTCGTAGCCCATATAGATGGCAACGGCGACGTCGGGCGAGAAGCCGACGAACCAGGCGTCCTTGGCCTCGTTGGTGGTGCCCGTCTTGCCGGCGATCGGCTTGCCGACCTCCCTCACCACGGTGGCGGTACCGGCTTGCACAACGCCTTCCATCAGCTCGGTGATCTGATAGGCGGTCATGGAATCCAGCACCTGCTCGCGGCGGTCGATCA
This sequence comes from Bradyrhizobium sp. NAS80.1, assembly GCF_001908205.1. Lineage (GTDB taxonomy): Bacteria > Pseudomonadota > Alphaproteobacteria > Rhizobiales > Xanthobacteraceae > Bradyrhizobium. The sequence continues at coordinate 6,639 of NZ_LGHL01000164.1, read as the reverse complement.
GCTGCGGCTCGGCCTGGTTCTTCCAGCCGCCCGGCGCATCGCAGCCGCGGCATTCGCGCTGGTCGTGCTTGAAGATGGTGTGGCCGTAGCGGTCCTGGATACGGTCGATCAAGGTTGGCTTCACCCGGCGGCCGCCATTGGCGATCATCGAATAGGCCGTGGCCATGCGCATCGCCGTCGTTTCGCCGGCGCCGAGCGCGTAGGAGAGATAGTTCGGCAGCTCGTCATAGACGCCGAAGCGGCGCGCATATTCGCCGATCAGCGGCATGCCGATGTCCTGCGCGAGGCGCACCGTCACGGTGTTGAGCGACTGGCGCAGCGCGTTGCGCAGTGTCACCGGTCCTTGGAACTTGCCCGAGGAGAAGTTTTCAGGCCGCCACACACCGGCGCCCTGGCCCTGGTCGATCTCGATGGGCGCGTCGAGCACCACGGTCGACGGCGTGTAACCGTTGTCGAGCGCGGCCGAATAGACGATCGGCTTGAACGACGAACCCGGCTGCCGGTAGGCCTGGGTGGCGCGATTGAACTGGCTCTGGTCGAACGAGAAGCCGCCGACCATGGCGAGCACGCGGCCGGTCCAGGGATCCATCGCCACCATCGCGCCGGACACTTCAGGGATCTGGCGCAGTCGGTATTGGCCCTCGACGGGCTGCCCGTCCTTGTAGAGCGGGTCGGCATAGATCACGTCGCCGGGCTGCAGCACCTGTGACACTGCCGTGGGTGCCCTGCCCTTTGTGGCGCCCTGCGCCGCCCGCGCCCAGCGCACGCCGTCGAGCGTAACGATGCCGGTCTCGCGCTGCTTGCTCACCGCGCCGCCAAGCTCGCGGCCCGGCTGGAAGCCGATGCGCGCCGACTGATCGCTGGTCTCCAGCACCACCGCCATACGCCACGGCGAAATGTCCGACAGCGATTTGATCTCGGCGAGCTTCACGCCCCAGTCGCCGGAGATATCGAGCTTGCTCATGGCGCCGCGATAGCCCTGCTGCTCGTCATAGTTCACGAGACCGGAGACCATGGCTTTGCGGGCCATGACCTGGATCTTCGGATCCAGCGTGGTGCGCACCGACAGGCCGCCCTCGTAAAGCTTCTTCTCGCCGTAGCGCTCGAAGATGTCACGGCGGACTTCCTCGGCGAAATACTCACCGGCGAAGGTGTGCGCGCCGTTGGAACGGTTGGTGACGGCCAGCGGCTCCTTGCGCGCCTTCTCGGCGTCTGCCTGCTTGATCCAGCCGTTCTCCTGAAGACGGTCGATCACGTAATTGCGGCGCTCGATGGCGCGGTCGCGGTTACGCACCGGATGCAGGGTCGCCGGCATCTTCGGCAGCGCCGCAAGATAGGCAGCTTCCGCAACGGTGAGCTCGTTCACCGACTTGTCGAAATAGACCAGCGAAGCGGCTGCGATGCCGTAGGCACCGAGGCCCAGATAGATTTCGTTGAGATACAGCTCGAGGATCTTGTCCTTCGAGTAGGTCTTCTCGATCCGCATCGCCAGCAAGGCTTCCTTGATCTTGCGGGCGAACGAGACCTCGTTGGTCAGCAGGAAGTTCTTGGCGACCTGCTGGGTGATCGTGGAAGCACCTTGCGGACGTCGGTTGGAGCCGTAGTTCTGCAGATAGACCAACCCGGCGCGCGCCATGCCGGTGTAGTCGATGCCACCATGCTCGTAGAAATTCTTGTCCTCGGCCGCGAGGAACGCGTTGATCACAAGCTTCGGGACCGCCTGGATCGGCAGATACAGCCGCCGCTCCTTGGCGTATTCGCCGAGCAGCGAACCATCGACCGCATGCACGCGGGTCATCACGGGAGGCTCGTAATCCTGGAGCTGAGAGTAGTCCGGCAAGTCCTTGGAGAAATGCCAAATCAGGCCTGCCACGGCACCGACACCGACAAGGAACACCACCGTTCCCGCGGCGAACAGGAAGCCCATGAACCGCACCAGGAAGCGCATTATCTGTTTATCCGTTCAAACTCTGGATCAGCCCCGGCGCCCAAAACGGGCGCCAACCCCACGTCGCGAATTCACCGGCCTACTCAATTACATCAATGCCGGACCCAAGACGCTTGCCGAACGGGATTCTCGTCGATTCCGGAACCCCCTGCGGCGTTTTTATAAAGCGCCCGCTGTGGCCAAACTAGGGCTTTTGCGGCGGGACGGAAAAACCCTTACTCAATTCGACGATCCGGCGGTCGCCATCCGCTTGGCCAGGAACCCGTCGATCGCCTGTGCCATCGAGCCCACGGCACGGGAGCGCCAGCCCTCGGACACCAGATGCTCGAGGTCTCCCTTATTGGAGACATAGCCGATCTCGACCAGCACCGAGGGCACGTCGGGCGCTTTCAGCACCCGGAAGCCCGCCGACTTCAGGGGATGCTTGTGCATCCGCACCGTCGACTTCATTTCACCCATCAAGAGGCGAGCGAAACGGTTTGAAAATGTACGGGTTTCGCGCTGGGTCAGGTCGATCAGGATGTCGGCGACATCGGTCGGCTCCTCCGCAAGATTGAAGCCCGCGATGGCGTCCGCGCGGTTTTCCGAGTCCGCCAGCCGCTGCGCCTCGGCGTCGGAGGCCTTGTCCGACAGGGTGTAGATGGTCGCGCCCTGCGCGTCGCCCTCGGCGCGCGGCAGCGCATCGGCGTGGATCGAGACGAACAACGCGGCCTTGAGCCCGCGGGCGACTTTGACCCGGTCGTTGAGCGGGATGAAGGTGTCGTCGTTCCGCGTCATCACCACACGGTATTTGCCGGTCTTTTCCAGCCGGTCGCGCAACGCGAGGCCAAACGCCAGTACCAGGCTCTTCTCGCTTTCGCCGCTCGACTGGGTGCCGTTATCGATGCCGCCATGGCCGGGATCGATCACGACAACCGGGCGGCCGTCGGCCTTCTGTTGGGCTGTTTCAGGAGCCGCCGCAGCCGGAACCGTAGCGGGCGGCGCGTCGGCGATCGCGGGCCGCAGCTCGGGGCGGTTTTCCGGAGCGAGTGACTGCACGAAGGCGGCGCGATCGACCTCCTCCAGCTCGAGCACAAGCCGGGCCGGCTGGCCGTTGGCCGCCTCCAGCACGTAGGAATTGGCGATCTTGGCCGGCCCCGTCAGGTCGAACACGATTCGCGAGCCGCCCGGCATGACGAGCCCGTAGCGGAAGGCCTTGACCAGCCCCCGCCCATCGGTCCCGGTGCCTGCCGGAAGCTGAAAATTGACTTGCGGCACGTCGACCACCACCCGGTACGGGTCGGCAAGCGTGACAGCGCGGAAGGTAACGGTTTGGTCGATGTCCAGGATGAAGCGGGTCTGCTTGCCATCGCCGGCCAGCCGGGCGGCCGAGGCGATTGGAAAACTCGCTGCTGCAACAGACGGTTGCGACTGGCTTTCCGCGGCGCTCAGGCGCGAGGAATCAGCACATGGCAATGCTGCGGCGCACAGCAGCGCGCATCCCAGCAAAACCCTTTGATTTGTGCGGCCCGCCACCGACTTCGCGCCTCCGAGCTGCTTTGTTAACGCAATAGAACCGCAGGGTTAATCGCTCCTTAATGACGAATACGCGAAACTCTCTGACTGTGACCGCCGTGCGACGCTCCCTTGCACCGTTGGCCCATTCCACGTATGTACGGAATGCTGACGGCCGATATTTCCGGTTGTGTCGCATTCAGCCTCCCGGTGCAGCGCCGGAACTCCCAAGGTTTGGGATTTCCAGCGTTTTCCGTTCTCCTCTAAGACCAGCGCGGTGCGCGGCAGCGAGGTGGAGCGGGCCAAGCCCCGGCGGCGGACGGTCCCTGGTTACCACCGTGTTTCCGGGACGGTTTTGACAGCGGCGCAACGCGTTACCCGGTCCCTTAATCCCAAGGGGGCGGTTTTTGATCCCAAGGCGAGCGCGCTCGCGCCATGCCTTGGCCGGCAGCAACTGATTGAGGGGCGGCCTCGCCGCCCAGATGTTTCATACGGGCCGACGCTTGATGCGCCAGACTGTGCCGACGAATTCTGAAGGACCATTCGCGACGCTGCGGAGTGAAAATCCCGCGCGCCGCTTCGGTCCTCCAGCTTGCGGTCCGGCAAGGCGCGAGAGACGGCGTTTCGGCCTTCCTCTCACCCCCGAATCAGGTGGACCGTCGCGTCACCCGGCAGCGCTGTTCGCGCCCACGGTGAGTCGCGCCCGCCGCCTCCAAGAGTTAAGACATGCCCAACAAGATGTTGATCGATGCCACCCACCCGGAAGAGACCCGGGTCGTCGTGGTCCGCGGCAATCGCGTCGAAGAGTTTGATTTCGAGACCGCGCAACGCAGGCAACTGCGCGGGAACATCTATCTCGCCAAGGTCACCCGGGTCGAACCGTCGCTCCAGGCCGCATTCGTCGAATATGGCGGCAACCGCCACGGCTTCCTCGCCTTTAGCGAAATCCATCCCGACTACTACCAGATCCCGGTCGCCGACCGGCAGGCGCTGATCGAGGCCGAGGAACAGGCCCATCGCGAGGCTGAGGAAGAGAGCGAGAACCGCTCCCATGGCCGCCGCCGCTCGCGCCACCGCAATGCCCGCCGCCGCGGTCATGGCGAACGCGTTCGCAGCGACATTGTCGAAGGTCTCGACGCCGGCGCCGATCATGCTGCCCAGCCGCTCGATGGCGAAGCGCTGCCGGAGCACACCGAGGGTGCTGCGCACGAGGGCGAGCATCTGCACGCCGATGCCGAGCATCACGGCGAGCACGAAGGCCACGATCACGAGCACCACGAACGCGATCACGACGAGCATGGGCACGACGATCATCATCACACCGATGATGATCACGATCATGCTCACGATCATGACGACCATGGTCACGACGGCGAGCACGATCATCACGACCACGATCATGCCGACGAGACGCCCGCGCCGGTCGCAGCAATCGGCGCCGAGCCCGTTGTCGCAACCGAGGTCGTTGCCGAGACGCAGGAGGCCCAAGCCTTCGAAGCCCAAACCTTCGAAGCTCAAGCATTCGAATCTCACGCCTCCGAAGCGCACGCCGAGGCTCTCGCCGAAGCCGTGACATCAGCCGCTGAACCGGCCGATGCCGTGTACGCTGCCGGCGAGACCGCCGAGGCGCCGCATGCCGAGGTTGCGGAAGCAGCCGGAGAGGACGACGAAGACGAGGACGGCGAGGAAGCCGAAGAGGAAGTCGTCGAGTCCGTCGGCGGTGACGACGTGCTGGAGGAAGTGCCGGAGCGCACCTTCCGGCCACGCCGCCAGTACAAGATCCAGGAAGTCATCAAGCGCCGCCAGGTGATGCTGGTGCAGGTGGTCAAGGAAGAGCGCGGTAACAAGGGCGCGGCGCTGACGACCTACCTCTCGCTCGCCGGCCGCTATGCCGTCCTGATGCCGAACACCGCGCGCGGCGGCGGCATCAGCCGCAAGATCACCAGCGCTCAGGACCGCTCTCGCCTGAAGGAAGTGGTGCAGGATCTCGACGTGCCCGAGGGCATGGGCATCATCCTGCGCACCGCGGGCGCCTCCCGGACCAAGCCCGAGATCAAGCGCGACTTCGAATATCTGATCCGGATGTGGGAGACGGTGCGCGACCTGACGCTGAAGTCGCAGGCGCCGACCCTGGTCTACGAGGAAGGCTCGCTGATCAAGCGTTCGCTGCGCGACCTCTACAACAAGGAGATCGACGAGATCCAGGTTGCCGGTGAATCCGGCTACCGCGAAGCGCGCGACTTCATGAAGATGCTGATGCCCGCCAATGTCAGCGCCGTGAAGCAGTATCGCGACGGTCAGCCGCTGTTCTCGCGCATGGGCGTCGAAAGTCAGCTGGACGCGATGTTCTCACCGACGGTGCAACTGCGCTCCGGCGGTTACATCGTTATCAACCAGACCGAGGCGCTGGTCTCGATCGACGTCAACTCCGGACGATCGACCCGCGAGCATCACATCGAGGACACCGCGCTCAAGACCAATCTGGAAGCGGCCGAAGAGGTCGCCCGCCAGCTTCGCCTGCGCGACCTCGCCGGCCTGATCGTCATCGACTTCATCGACATGGACGAGAAGCGCAACAACCGATCGGTCGAGCGCAAGCTTTCCGACTGCCTCCGGCAGGATCGCGCGCGCATCCAGGTCGGCCGCATCTCACATTTCGGCCTCCTGGAAATGTCGCGTCAGCGCATCCGCGCCAGCGTGCTGGAGTCCTCGACCGATCCCTGCCCGCATTGCGGCGGCACCGGCCACGTCCGCTCGGTCTCCTCGGTGGCGCTGCAGCTGCTGCGCGGCCTCGAAGAGATGCTGATGAAGGGCGCGACCCACAATCTCGTGGTCCGGACCCGCACCGATGTCGCGCTCTATGTGCTGAACCACAAGCGCGGTCACCTGCGCGACCTGGAGAACGGCTTCAAGGTCACGCTGTCGATCATCGCCGACCCCAGCGTCAGTGGCCCGCAGGCCTACCTCATCGACCGCGGCGAGCAGGTGCATACGCTGGAAGCCGCCAAGGCGCTGCTCGCGGCGCAGGCGGCCGCGAGCCCGCCGCAGGTGGCCGAAGAGGCCTATGACGACGAAGAGTTCGATGCGGAGCTCGAATCCGAGGTTGAGACCGAGGAGACCGAAGGCCTCACCGAGGAACAGGCTGCAGGCGACGCCGCATCCGAGCAGGACGGCCAGCGCCGCAGGCGCCGCCGCCG
>NZ_LGHL01000163.1 GCF_001908205.1 Bradyrhizobium sp. NAS80.1 | reverse complement strand
TGCGGCTCGCCACGTGCGGGATCGGAGCCGGCGGGCGCGGCCGGCCGCTGCGGACCATGGTCAGGGGCGGCAGCGCGCTTTGCGGGCCGTAGGGCGCGACTTCGCGCTCCTCATAGGCCGGCGCCATGCCAAAGGCATCGGCGGCCGGCATGAAGCGCAAGATTCGTCCATCGCGGGCATCGATCACGAGCCGGCCGTCGTCGCCGCGGGGGTCGATGACCGCGATGGTATAGACGCTGCCGCGCAGGCGCGGGATACCGAGCGGCGAGAAGCCATTGTCGCGCAGCACCGCATAGACCTCCGTGGGCGGCAGCAGCACCGGTGCTGGGGCGCGCTCCTCGTAGCCATAGCCATAGCCATAGCCATAACGTGGCGGCGGTGGCAGCGGAGCCTCCGGCGGGACATAGGGCCCGTCGAAATCCGACACCGCGACATAGGCCCCGCTCGCAATACCGTTCGCCGGAACTGGCGCCAGAATCTGCGCGTGAGCCGCGGTCGCGGCGAGCGCCAGCGTGGCGGCAGCCACACATCCTGTGAAAAACTTCATGGTCGACACGCTCCTGTCAGGCCCCGGATGACCCGCGCTCTTTCGCTTCTTGCGGCGTGGCGCGCTTTCCGAAGGGGCGATCCGAAGCTTGATTCGGGATTTCGGCGTCTGCAGGGCCGGATCAGGGCGCGTTTGCTTCAAAACCGGGGCCGCGCGCCATGCGGAAAGCGACGATTGACACTTCGGGAATCGGGACTTTCGCACGCTTGTGTGCTAGACAAAAATTTGGCAAGGTGACGGTTAGGACAGAAAGACTGTCTCAATTTTCCTTGCGGTTCCGGCACAGGGATTGCAGCGAAGGCTGGCACTCTCGAGCGCCAGGAAGGTACCAGGCAAAGCCGTTCTCGGGGACGTAGAACGCCTTGGCCTGAATTTAAGAAAATCCGGCTCGCAGCGGACGAGCGGTGACCCAGAAGCGGGTGCCGCGGGACGCCCAAGGTGTGCCGAAGAGAGCGGTGAGGCTGCTTGCCGCATGCAGAGGACAGGAACAATGAACGGGTCGCAATTCGAGCGCGCAAACATCGTGGCAGAACAGCTGTCGGCGACGATCGCCTCGAAAACGACCGATCCGATTCAGGAACACAATTCGCGCCCACCGGCCGAGGGCCTCTACGATCCTGCCCTCGAAAAGGATTCCTGCGGCGTCGGCTTCATCGCCAACATCAAGGGCAAGAAGTCGCGCGAGATCGTCTCGGACGCGCTCAGCATCCTCTGCAACCTCGAGCATCGCGGCGCTGTCGGCGCCGACCCGCGCGCCGGTGACGGCGCCGGCATCCTGGTGCAGATCCCGCACGCTTTCTTCAGCCGCAAGGCCAAGGAGCTCGGCTTCGCGCTGCCCAATCCCGGCGAATACGCCGTCGGTGCGCTGTTCATGCCGCGCGACACCGCCTGGCGCAATGTCATCAAGAGTATCATCGCCGACCAGATCAAGGCCGAAGGCCTGACCCTGCTCGGCTGGCGCGACGTGCCGACCGACAATTCCTCGCTCGGCGTCACCGTGAAGCCGACCGAGCCCGCCTGCATTCAGGTGTTCATCGGCCGCAACGGCGTCGCCAAGACCGACGACGAGTTCGAGCGCCGCCTCTACATCCTGCGCAAGTCGATCTCGCAGGCGATCTACCAGCGCCGCGACCGCGGGCTCGCGGGGTACTACCCGTGCTCGATGTCCTGCCGCACCGTGATCTACAAGGGCATGTTCCTCGCCGACCAGCTCGGCAAGTACTATCCCGACCTGCACGAAAAGGACTTCGAGAGCGCGCTGGCGCTGGTGCATCAGCGCTTCTCGACCAACACCTTCCCGGCGTGGTCGCTGGCGCATCCCTACCGCATGATCGCGCATAACGGCGAGATCAACACGCTGCGCGGCAACACCAACTGGATGGCGGCGCGCCAGGCCTCGGTGAGCTCCGAGCTCTATGGCAAGGACATCAACCGGCTCTGGCCGATCTCCTACGAAGGCCAGTCGGACACGGCCTGCTTCGACAACGCGCTCGAATTCCTGGTGCAGGGCGGCTACTCGCTGCCGCACGCCGTCATGATGATGATTCCGGAGGCGTGGGCCGGCAATCCGCTGATGGATGAGAAGCGCCGCGCCTTCTACGAATATCATGCCGCGCTGATGGAGCCGTGGGACGGCCCGGCCGCGATCGCCTTCACCGACGGCCGCCAGATCGGCGCAACGCTTGACCGCAACGGATTGCGGCCGGCGCGCTATCTCGTGACCAAGGACGACCGCATCGTGATGGCGTCCGAGATGGGCGTGCTGACGATCCCCGAGGACCAGATCATCACCAAGTGGCGGCTCCAGCCCGGCAAGATGCTGCTGGTCGACCTCGAACAGGGCCGCCTGATCCCGGACGACGAGATCAAGGCCGAGCTCGCCAAGAGCCATCCTTACAAGGAGTGGCTGGAGCGGACCCAGATCGTGCTGGAAGAGCTGCCGAAGGTCCCCACCACCGCCGTGCGCTCCAACCTGTCGCTGCTCGATCGCCAGCAGGCGTTCGGCTACAGCCAGGAAGACATCACCATCCTGATGACGCCGATGGCGGCCACCGGCGAGGAGGCCGCGGGCTCGATGGGCAACGACACGCCGATCTCGGCGCTGTCGGACAGGGCCAAGCCGCTGTTCACCTACTTCAAGCAGAACTTCGCGCAGGTCACCAACCCGCCGATCGATCCGATCCGCGAGGAGCTGGTGATGAGCCTCGTCTCCATCATCGGACCGCGGCCGAACCTGTTCGACCTGCAGGGCCTTGCCACCACCAAGCGCCTCGAAGTCCGCCAGCCGATCCTGACCGATGCGGACCTCGAAAAGATCCGCTCGATCTCGGACGTGGCTGATTCCCACTTCAAGTCGCGCACGCTGGACACCACCTTCCACGCCGGTCTCGGCGCGGCCGGCATGGACCAGGTGCTCGACGAGCTCTGCGCGCGCGCGGAAGGCGCGGTGCGCGAAGGCGTCAACATCATCATCCTGTCCGACCGCATGGTCGGCACCGACCGGGTTGCGATCCCGTCGCTGCTGGCCTGCGCCGCCGTGCATCATCACCTGATCCGCACCGGCCTGCGCACCTCGGTCGGTCTCGTCGTCGAATCCGGCGAGCCGCGCGAAGTGCATCACTTCGCCTGCCTCGCGGGCTACGGCGCCGAAGCGATCAATCCCTATCTCGCGTTCGAGACCATCATCGCGATGAAGGACCGCCTGCCCGGCTCGCTCGACGATTACGAGATCGTCAAGCGCTACATCAAGTCGATCGGCAAGGGCCTTCTGAAGGTGATGTCGAAGATGGGCATCTCGACCTACCAGTCCTATTGCGGCGCGCAGATTTTCGACGCGGTCGGCCTCAAGGCGGACTTCGTCGGCAAGTTCTTCGTCGGCACGCACACCCGTGTCGAGGGCGTCGGTCTTGCCGAGATCGCGGAAGAGGCGGTGCGCCGTCATGCCGACGCGTTCGGCGAGGCGCAGGTCTACAAGACCGCGCTCGACGTCGGCGGCGAATATGCCTATCGCAGCCGCGGCGAGGACCATGCCTGGACCGCCGAATCGGTCTCGCTGCTCCAGCATGCCGCGCGCGGCAATTCGCAGGAGCGCTATCGCGCCTTCGCCAAGGTCCTCAACGAGCAGTCGGAGCGCCTGTTGACGCTGCGCGGCCTGTTCCGGATCAAGAACGCGGAGGAAGAGAAGCGCAAGCCTGTGCCGCTCGACCAGGTCGAGCCGGCCAAGGACATCGTCAGGCGTTTCGCCACGGGTGCGATGAGCTTCGGCTCGATCTCGCGCGAGGCGCACACCACGCTCGCGATCGCCATGAACCGGATCGGCGGCAAGTCGAACACCGGCGAGGGCGGCGAGGAAGCCGACCGTTTCAAGCCGATGCCGAACGGCGACTCCATGCGCTCGGCGATCAAGCAGGTGGCCTCGGGCCGCTTCGGCGTCACCACGGAGTATCTCGTCAACTCCGACATGATGCAGATCAAGATGGCGCAGGGTGCCAAGCCCGGCGAAGGCGGTCAGCTGCCCGGCCACAAGGTCGACGCGACCATCGCCAAGGTCCGGCATTCGACGCCGGGCGTCGGCCTGATCTCGCCGCCGCCGCACCACGACATCTACTCGATCGAGGATCTGGCGCAGCTCATCTACGACCTCAAGAACGTCAACCCGACGAGCGACGTTTCGGTGAAGCTCGTCTCCGAGATCGGCGTCGGCACCGTGGCCGCGGGCGTCGCCAAGGCACGCGCCGACCATGTCACCATCGCGGGCTTCGAGGGCGGCACCGGCGCTTCGCCGCTGACCTCGATCAAGCACGCAGGCAGCCCCTGGGAGATCGGCCTCGCCGAAACCCACCAGACCTTGGTGCGCGAGCGGCTGCGCAGCCGCATCGTGGTCCAGGTCGACGGCGGCTTCCGCACCGGCCGTGACGTCGTGATCGGCGCGCTGCTCGGGGCCGACGAGTTCGGCTTCGCCACCGCGCCGCTAATCGCGGCCGGCTGCATCATGATGCGCAAGTGTCATCTCAACACCTGCCCGGTCGGCGTTGCGACCCAGGACCCCGTCCTGCGCAAGCGCTTCACCGGCCAGCCCGAGCACGTGATCAACTACTTCTTCTTCGTCGCCGAGGAAGTCCGCGAGATCATGGCCTCGCTCGGCTTCCGCACCTTCAACGAGATGATCGGCCAGGTTCAGCTGCTCGACCAGACCAAGCTGGTCGCGCACTGGAAGGCCAAGGGCCTCGACTTCTCGAAGCTCTTCGTCAAGCAGAAGGAAGAGAAGGGCCAGAAGATCTATCACTCCGAGCGCCAGAACCATCATCTGGAGGCGGTGCTCGACCGCACGCTGATCGAAAAGGCGACGCCAGCGCTCGATCGCGGTGCGCCGGTGAAGATCGAGGCCAAGATCAACAGCACCAACCGTTCCGCCGGCGCGATGCTGTCGGGCGCGGTCGCCAAGATCTACGGCCATGCCGGCCTGCCGCACGACACCATCCATGTCGGCCTCAAGGGCACCGCCGGCCAGGCGTTCGGCGCGTGGCTCGCCCACGGTGTCACCTTCGAGCTCGAGGGTGAAGCCAACGACTATGTCGGCAAGGGCCTCTCCGGCGGCAAGATCATCGTCAAGCCGCCTGCCAACAGCGGCATCGTGCCGGAAGAGAGCATCATCGTCGGCAACACGGTGATGTACGGCGCGATCCAGGGCGAATGCTACTTCCGCGGCGTTGCGGGCGAGCGTTTCGCCGTGCGCAACTCGGGCGCGGTCGCCGTGGTCGAGGGAGCGGGCGATCATTGCTGCGAATACATGACGGGCGGCATCGTGGTCGTGCTCGGCAAGACCGGGCGCAACTTCGCGGCCGGCATGTCCGGCGGCATCGCCTATGTGCTCGACGAGACCGGCGGCTTCGACAAGCTGTGCAACATGGCGATGGTCGAGCTCGAGCCGGTGCTGTCGGAAGAGCTGATCAACGCCGGCACCTACAATCACTCCGGTGACCTCGAGGCGCATGGCCGGGTCGACGTGTTCGCGAACCTGCTCGACTCCGACGTCGAGCGGCTGCACGTGCTGATCACGCGCCACGCGAAGGCGACCGGCTCCAAGCGCGCCGCCGACATCCTCGCCAACTGGAAGGAATGGCTGCCCAAATTCCGCAAAGTGATGCCGGTCGAGTACCGGCGCGCGCTGCGCGAAATGGCCGCCAACGCGGACGCCGAGCCGAAAATCGCGATCGGCGCGTAAGAAAAAGCCTCGTGGTGAGGAGGCGCGAAGCGCCGTCTCGAACCATGAGGCCACCATCCGGGCCTCCATCCTTCGAGACGCGGCGCGAAGTGCGCCGCTCCTCAGGACGAGGGGCAAAAGAACAAACGACTAAGCGGCAGGGACTTCGGGTTTAATGGGCAAGATCACGGGTTTTCTCGAAATCGAACGGCACGATCGCAAGTACACCCCGGTCGCCGAACGTGTGAAGCATTACAACGAGTTCGTCGTTCCCTTGACCGAGAAGGAAACGCGCGACCAGGCCGCGCGCTGCATGAACTGCGGCATTCCCTATTGCCACGGCACCGGCTCGGTCGCGCCCGGCACGCCCGGCTGCCCGGTCAACAACCAGATCCCCGACTTCAACGACCTCGTCTACCAGGGCAACTGGGAAGAAGCCTCGCGCAATCTGCACTCGACCAACAACTTCCCTGAGTTCACGGGCCGCATTTGTCCTGCGCCGTGCGAGGCTTCGTGCACGCTCAACATCGACGACAACCCTGTTACCATCAAGACCATCGAATGCGCGATCGTCGACCGCGCCTGGGACAATGGCTGGCTGAAGCCTGAGGTCGCGGCCGTCAAGACCGGCAAGAAGGTCGCGGTGGTCGGCTCGGGTCCGGCCGGCATGGCCTGCGCGCAGCAGCTCGCGCGCGCCGGCCACGACGTGCATGTCTACGAGAAGTACGCCAAGGCCGGCGGCCTGCTGCGCTACGGCATTCCCGACTTCAAGATGGAGAAGGGTATCATCGACCGCCGCGTCAAGCAGATGGAAGGCGAAGGCGTCACCTTCCACTACAACAGCCATGTCGGCGCCGACGGCAATGTCGATCCGCGCGAGATGCTCAACGAATATGACGCCGTGGCGCTGACCGGCGGCGCGGAAGCCCCGCGCGACCTGCCGATCCCCGGCCGTGAGCTGTCCGGCATCCACTACGCGATGGATTTCCTGCCGCAGCAGAACCGCCGCGTCTCCAATGAGCCGCTGGGCGGCGTCGCCGACATTCTCGCCGGCGGCAAGCATGTCGTCGTCATCGGCGGCGGCGACACCGGCTCCGACTGCATCGGCACCTCGCTGCGCCAAGGCGCGCTCTCGGTGACCCAGCTCGAGATCATGCCCGCCCCGCCCGAGCGCGAGAATAAGGGCCTGACCTGGCCGAACTGGCCGCTGAAGATGCGCACGTCCTCCAGCCAGGCCGAAGGCGCGATCCGCGAATACGCCGTGCTGACGCAGAAGTTTTCCGGCGAGAACGGCAGGGTCAAGAAGCTGCACTGCGTGCACGTCGACGACAAGTTCAAGCCGCTTCCCGGCACCGAGTTCGAGCTCGACGCCGAGCTCATCCTGCTCGCCATGGGCTTCGTCCATCCCGTGCACGAGGGCCTGTTGAAGATGCTCTCGGTTGACCTCGACCCGCGCGGCAACGTCAAGGCCAACACGCTGGACTACCAGACCTCGCGCCCGAACGTGTTCTCCGCCGGCGACATGCGCCGCGGCCAGTCGCTGGTGGTCTGGGCCATCCGCGAAGGCCGGCTCTGCGCCCGGTCGATCGATACGTTCCTGATGGGGAAGACGGATCTGCCGCGCTGAGTTTTGCGCGGGCTATCTGCCACGAATAAGACTTTCATCGCCCGCGAAAGCGGGCGATTTGCTGACGACCGAGCCCGTTGCGCCTCGTACACCCGGCCAAGCGGAGCGGTCACGCGGCACAACTAGACGCAGGGCGGTTCATCGCGCACAGTGCAGTCTGCACCTACTCGGCCCAACCGCTAACCGCGAAGGCCATTCAAATGCCGTTGATATCCAAGCACACGTTTCGGATCGGAAGCTATGGGCGTTCGACAACCGATGAAGGCTGGGAGAAGCTGGATCCAGAACACATCGGCGTGTGGCAATCGGTACTTGATCTATTAAGTGCGCGCACCATCAAATTGCAGAATTGCACGATCATAATCGAAACGAATTGGAAGCCCATCTTGCAGAAACAAGAGAAGCACTACGACGTAATGAAGCGTTTGCAGCAAGGAGCAACCAGCCAAGCGGAACTACATTCGATTCTAGAAGGTTTCCCAGAGCGAAGTACCGAGATTGAGATTACCGCGGAAGTATTAGGAGACAACGTCTCCGGCGAGGCGGCAACAGATATCGCGACCAACGCCATAGAATCTTACCTGTACGATTTCTTCGCGATCCTCAACGTCTCTGCACCGGGCTGCTGCGATTTTCCATCGTGGGCAGCTTGTTGGGGGTAGGTTTGAGAGGGACATTCCGCTATCGGGGTTTTATTTTGATATTGCCGTCCTAGGGACGCTCGAAAAGGATCGGCAAAAAATAAGAACATTGCCGCTCGTCCAAACAGTTCGCTGGTACGATTCTGTTCGTTCTGGCATCCGCCAGATACCTCAAAATCCTATGGAGAGAGCACTCTTCGCTCTGCTGCACATATCCAAGCTAGACACAGACCCAATGGTTTTGATCTGGCTCTTTTACGCCTTTGAGAGGCTATTTCAAACAAAAGCAGGCGAGAATTTCTCGTCGCTGGTTCAACGAATAGTCTTGTTGTTCAACCTCGGTGATGCGCAAGCCAAAACAGTTCGTCGAGAATTTCGCGAACTCTACAACACAAGAAGCGCCATTGTTCACGGTGGATTTGAGATTGCACACCCAATGCATAACGAGATTTTGGATAAAGCGATCGACGACAACTATCTTAAAATATCGGAGCCCGCTGAGTTTGGACTAGCGTTATTGCTAGCAGCAATACAAGAAACCATTGTACGCGGATGGAGATACCCGATCTTCAGCGAAAGGCTGGATGGCCAAGAGATCGGATAACGAAGAACCAACCATAGCAAACAAAGTTATTCACGGCTCAATTCTGCAACCTAACCCCCAGCAACACCACCGTGGCCTGCGAGCTCGATCCCGGCTGGCTCGAAGCCAGAATGTCTTGGCGTAGCGTGCCCTTCACCCAGATGTTGCGGTTGAGCTTGTAGATCAAATTGCCTTCGAGCGAGTAGGTCACGTCGTTGCGGTTCTGGCCCTGGTAGTCGTACGTGCCGTAGGTGAACCTGCCAACCGCGGTGAGCCAGCGGCGGAAGTCGTGGTCGACCTCGGCCGCATAGGTGTGCACCAGTACGCCGGGTGAGCCGACGACGGTGGTCTCGGCGATCTGAGTGTCGGTGAAGAATTTCACCGTGGTCAGGCCGCTTGCATTCCAGATCAGCGAGCCTGCAGTGAGGAAGCCCGAGAGCTGGCTGAGGCGCGGGTCGACATAGTTACGCGCGGTATAGCCGACCGAGACCTCGCCGGTGAGGATGCGCGAGAACTCGAGGGTCGAGCCAACCCTGGCGTAGCCACCCGATGAATCGCGGAAGTAGCCGTTGCGGTCGGCGGGCTGGTCGTGCACGCGGCTGTCGCCTTCGATCTCGACGAACGGCTTCAGCCCCGGCTTGAGGTCGTACGAGAAACGTCCCACACCGCCATACTGATTGAAGTCGCGATCGTTATTGCTGAAGGTCGTGCCGTCGGTGAGCCTGGAGTCGGTGTAAGCCGTGCGATCGATAGTGGCGCCGGCCGCGACCTGGAAGCGGTTGAAGGTCTGGTCGAAGCCGAGGGTCGTGCCATAGGCGGCGTAAACGGGATATTTCTGCAAGCCCGCCTGCACGTTCGGGCTGCCGGGATTGTCCGTGGCGATCCGCAGACGCAGCTGCGAGCCCAGCTTGAAATCGCGGTCGACATCGAGGCGGCCGTCGACATGGCCGGTAAAGTCGGGGCGGTCGACATTGACCGGCGCCGGCGAGGCAAAGCCGTCGATCGTCGCCGGCATCTGGCTGCCATAACCGGAGAACGAGCCGCGCAGATCGGCGACCAGCGCATGGCGCTCCCAGTCGGACATCACCAGGAGCTCGGGCGCAATCACATAGGCCGGCGAGCCGACCGGCTTGTTGAGGCGGGCCGGGTTGCTGTCGTAGCCGCCGGAGAGCTCGAGCGCGCCCTTGATCAGGAAGCTGCCGGCATAATCGCCGACGGGGCCGAACGGATCCTCGTCGAGCTTGAGGCGGCGGCGCAGCGGCTGGCCGGGTACGTTGCCGGCCATCGCCGGCGGCACCGGCACCTTGTGCGCGGTTTCGGACGGCGGCGGCGCGATGCGCGGCGGGCCGAGCGTCCTGTCAGGCATTGCTGCTGGGACCGGCGAGCCGGGGCCGATGGGGCGCTTCGGCTTCGGCTGCCCGGGATAGAGCTTTGGCTGCTGCCGCTTGCGGTTGAGCGAGTCATAACCGGCGCTCTTCGCGCCGCTGGCGGCGGGCAGGCCGTAGGTAGGGATTTGGCCAACGCGCGAGCTCGTCGGCGCCTGCTGGCTCCTGCGCAGATCGGCATTCGGATCGGGCAGCGTCGGCAGCGCGTCCGACGGCGCCTGCGGCAAGCCCGCCGTGCGGCGCGTCGGCAGCGTGTCGGGCGAGGCAAAGCCGCCGCGGTTGGGATTGAACAGGTCGGGCGTGAGGCTCTGGGCGGCCGCCGGCGCACTCTTGAGGGCCATCAGCGCAAGGCATGGCAAAGCGGCGCGCAGGAAATGCCCGCGTTTGCTCCGGCTCCTAGCTGGAGACGCCCCCACGATGAAATAACCCCAACGAAATCAAGCACTTTCACGACGATCTCCGCCGGCGAGCGGGAACCATCGTTAATGGAGTTAAAACAATTATGGTTAATGACCCGTTGAGGTCCGGGGCGCGCGTCGCCTCGCAGGTCGGGGCGTGCTAAGCAGGCGCCAACGGGCGAACGCCCCTCCTCCCTGGACCTGAATATGCCGAGTTCGAAACCGCTGATGACCGCATCACCCGGCCCCATTCCCGACAGCGTCGAATCCGCGCTCCGTACGCTGGAGACGGAGAGCGGCGGCATCAACGCACTCGCGGCGGCCCTGCGCGGCCCGCTCGGTGTGACCTTTGCCAAGGCGGTCGAGCTGATCCGGCAGGCCAAGGGCCGCGTCATCGTCACCGGACTCGGCAAGTCCGGCCACATGGGGCGCAAGATCGCGGCGACGCTGGCCTCGACCGGCACACCCGCCTTCTTCGTCCACACCGCCGAAGCTGCCCATGGCGACCTCGGCATGATCACCGCCGACGACGTCATCATGGCGCTGTCCTGGTCGGGCGAGCAGCCGGAGATGAAGACCCTCGTGAACTATTCGGCGCGGTTTGCGATTCCGATGATCGCGGTGACGTCGAACGCGGCGTCCTCGCTCGGCCAGGCCGCCGATATCGTGATCGAGCTGCCGAAGGCGCGCGAGGCCTGCCCGCACAATCTCGCGCCGACCACCTCGACGCTGATGCAGGCCGCGATCGGCGATGCGCTTGCGATCGCGCTGCTGGAGGGCCGCGGCTTCACCGCGCTGGAGTTCGCGCATTTCCACCCCGGCGGCAAGCTGGGGGCGATGCTGAAATTCGTCCGCGACTATATGCGCACCGGGGCCGAGATCCCGGTGAAGCCGCTCGGCACCAAGATGTCGGACGCGGTGGTCGAGATGTCGGCCAAGGGGCTGGGCTGCGTCTGCATCGTCGACGACGCTGGCGAGCTCGCGGGTATCATCACCGACGGCGACCTGCGCCGCCACATGCGGCCTGACCTGCTCACAGTGACGGTCGACGACATCATGACGAAGCAGCCGAAGACCGTGCCGCCCTCGATGCTCGCCTCCGAGATGATCGAAGTGCTGAACACGCGCAAGATCACGACGCTGGTCGTGACCGAGACGGAGAAGGTTGTCGGCATCGTGCACCTGCACGATCTGTTGCGGGCGGGCGTGGCGTAAGGCACGCGCTGTCTCTACCCCGTCATTCCGGGGCGCGCCCTCTTGGGCGCGAGCCCGGAATCCATCCCACCCCGAGGTCGCTGCACAATGGATTCTCCATAGCTCGCGACTTCGTCGCGCCCCGGAATGACAGCAAGGGCTACGCCGGAAACCGCGCCGCCTTCTCCTCCAGCGGCAGCTTCAGCCCGTTCGCAAGATACGACACCGTGCGATAGAAGCCGCACAGCAGCATGATCTCCAGGATCTGGGCTTCGTCGTAGTGCGCCGACAGCGTAGCGAACTCCTCTTCACTCAACGTCGCATGATGATGCAGCGCGTCTACCGCTGCGATCAGCGCCCGCTCGGCCGGCGACCAGCAGGCTGACGTCGCATCGCCCTTTACGGTCGCACGCACTTCCTCCTCGGTGAGTTGCGCAGGCCCCGCGAAGATCGCGACATGCACGCCCCATTCGTACTCGCATTTGTTCAGCGCGCAGGTGCGGTCGATGACGATCTCGCGCTGGCGCAGGGAGAGCGGACCGGGATCGAGCAGGCCGCCGGCGCGAAACTTGTCCCAGGCGCGCATGTGGCCCGCCATCACCCGGAACAGCACCAGCGGCGGCGCGCCGCGCATGATGCGGTCGAACTGCGCCTGGATCTCCGGCGGATAAGGCGGCACGAGCGGCGCAATGCGCGGCATCGGGGATGACATGGCGGAAGACATTGGCCGGTCTCCTTGCTACATTTACTGTAGCACGACGCTACATTATCTGTAGCAAGACGCAAGAGGGTGACGATGGCCAAACAGGCAGTATCAGGGAGCCGGCCCGTGCGCGGCTCGCGCACCGGTCGGCCGATCATGGCGCTGCTCGACCTGCTCGGCCGGCGCTGGTGCCTGAGGATCCTGTGGGAGTTACGCGACGAGCCCCTCACCTCCCGCGCGCTGCGCACGGCCTGCGACGAGGCTTCGCCGACGGTGCTGCAGACGCGGCTGAGCGAGTTGCGCGAGGCGGGGTTCGTCGAACTGGGCGAAGGTGGCGGTTACGGATTGACGCCGCTCGGGCGGGAATTGTGTAAGACGTTCATGCCGCTGCACCGGTTTGCAGAGCGGTGGCGATCTTCCCCCTCGCCCCGCTTGCGGGGAGAGGGGGAGCCTCCGCGGAGACGGTGAGAGACGGACTCGCGGAAGCCCCCCCTCACCCGGATTGCATCTTCGATGCAATCCGGCCTCTCCCCGCACGCGGGGAGAGGCGAAGGAAACTACGCCGCGGCAACGGTCAGATTGGCGCCATCCACCTGCACGACCTTCACCCGCGTCCCTGCCGGTGTGTCGGGGCCGGCGACGCGCCACACCGTGTCGCCGATGCGCACCGTGCCGCTGCCGTCGATGATCGGCTTCTCAAGCGTGAACTCGCGGCCGAGCAGCGCCTCGGTGCGCTTGTTGAGGAACGGGCTGTCGCTTTCGTCCAGCTTCGGCCGGGCGAGGCGGCGCCACGCCGGCACGGCCACTGCCGCGAACACCGCGAACATCACAAGCTGTATCTGCCAGGACAGATGAACGGCGAACGAGATCAGGCCGACGAGCAAAGCGGCGAGCCCGAGCCAGAACAGGAATACGCCCGGCGCGATCGTCTCCAGCGCCATCAGGATGAAGCCGAAGATCAGCCAGTTCCAGGCGCCGAGCGACACGAACATGTCGGTCATGACACGACCTCTTCAATTATCCCTGCCGCGGCGGCACCGCCGGCGGCGTGCTGCCAGTCGGGGGCACCGAGCTGCCGCGGCGAGCGGCGGCTGCCGCGGACGCGGCGCTTTCCCCCGAACGTCGCCTTGGCAATCTCGCCGATGCCGGCGAGCGAGCCCAGCATGCTCGTGGCTTCCATCGGCAGCATGATAATCTTCTGGTTCGGTGCGTCCGCGAACTGGCCGAACGCCTTGATATATTTGTCGGCGATAAAATAATTCAACGCGGCGACGTCGCCCTTGGCAATGGCTTCCGACACCGCCTGCGTGGCCTTGGCCTCGGCTTCGGCGAGACGCTCGCGCGCCTCGGCGTCGCGGAAGGCGGCCTCGCGGCGGCCTTCGGCCTGGAGGATCTGGCCCTGCTTGGCGCCCTCGGCGCGCAGGATCTCGGACTGGCGCTGGCCTTCGGCGGCGAGAATATCGGCGCGCTTGACGCGCTCGGCCTTCATCTGCCGGCCCATCGCCTCGACGAGGTCGGCAGGCGGCACGATATCCTTGATCTCGATCCGGTTGACCTTGACGCCCCAGGGCGAGACCGCGGCGTCGACGACGCGCAAGAGGCGCTCGTTGATCTCGTCGCGATGCGACAGCACCTGGTCGAGATCCATCGAGCCCATCACCGAGCGGATGTTGGTCATGGTCAGCACCGTGATCGCCTGCGTGAGGTTGGCGACCTCGTAGCTCGCTTTCGCAGCGTCGAACACCTGGAAGAACGCGACACCGTCCACCGTCACGGTGGCGTTGTCCTTGGTGATCACCTCCTGCTCGGGAATGTCGATCACCTGCTCCATCATGTTGATCTTGCGCCCGACGCGGTCGAAATAGGGCACGATCAGGTTCAGTCCCGGGCTCAGCGTCTGGGTGTATTTGCCGAAACGTTCGATGGTCCAGTCATAGCCCTGCGGCACCGTCTTCACGCCGGCGAGCAGCGTGACGATGACGAGCAAAACCAGAACAATCGCGAAAATGTCGAAACCGCTCATAGCTCCTCCAAGCCGGGAAAAGGCCCTTTCCGGCGCTGTCATTGGTCGGGATCACGACCTTACCGGTTCAGCGGTCGCGAGTAACATCGGCATCGGCGCGATTCTGCACAAGACGCACCGAGAGGGAATGGCCACGATTATGTATTTGCGGGACAGCTCTTGAAAGCACGCAGGCACAGACCTAGCGGCAAAGGTTAAGATCTGCGGCCGCGCCGTCGGTCGCGCAGCCCCCTACTCGATCACATCGTGCGCGAGTGCAAGCAGGCCGGACGGGATCGTAACACCGAGCGCCCTGGCTGCCTTCAGATTGATGACGAGCTCGAACTTGGTGGGATTCTGGACCGGCAGGTCGGCAGCGCGCGCTCCCCGCAGGATACGATCGATGTAGGAGGCGGCGCGGCGGAGCTGCTCGGCAGTGTCGGTGCTGTAGGACATCAGCCCGCCCTCGTCGACGAAGGTGCGGCTCCAGAACACCGCCGGTACGCGCCCCTCCGTGACCGCCGTCAACAGCTCTGTGCGATGGATCATGGTGAAGAAGTCGGGCAGCACGAGCAGGCCGCCATCCTTCCGCGAGGCCAGCGCGGCGATCGAGGCGGCATCGTGCACCGGTGCGGGTTCGACCGCCACGCCAAGCGCGCGTCCGGCTTCCTCGACCGTGCCGAGCATGAGGGGAGCGAACGGGGCGGTGGCGGGATTGTAGACGACGTAGACCCGCCGTACGGGCGGCGAGATCTGCATCAGCATCTCCAGCCATTTGCCGGCCAGCGGACCGTCATAGTCAGTGAAGCCGGTCATGTTGCCGCCGGGACGGGCAAGGTTCTCGACAAAACCCTGGCTGACGGGATCGGTGACGATGGCGAACACGATCGGCGTCGTCGTGGTGCGGCTGCGCAGC
The DNA here is from genome assembly GCF_001908205.1 of Bradyrhizobium sp. NAS80.1. GTDB lineage: Bacteria > Pseudomonadota > Alphaproteobacteria > Rhizobiales > Xanthobacteraceae > Bradyrhizobium. The sequence continues at coordinate 10,093 of NZ_LGHL01000163.1, read as the reverse complement.
TCCTCCACCGACGGCGTGCCGACCGCGAACAGGACGTCCGGCTTCAACGCGATCATCTCCTCGGCGAGCCGCGCGATCCGCGCCCGGTCACCGCTGCCGCTGCGCCAGTCGATAATGAGATTGTCCTGCTCCTTCCAGCCGAGCGCGGCGAGCGCCTCGACCAGGACGCCGTTGCGTTCATGCCCGATCGCGTTATCGGCCGAGGTGACAGAGAGCACGCCGAGCCTCCGCGCCGCATTCGGCTGCTGCGCCAGCGCCGAGGGCGGCAAAGCGGTGATCGTCCCAAGAAACGCCAGAATCTCGCGGCGGTTCATGAGCGCCCCATCAGATCCAGCCCTGCAGCTCGCGCAGCACCAGCGTCCGGATCACGTCCATGCCGGGTTCGCTGTCGTTGAGGCAGGGGATTGCGGAAAACTGCTCGCCGCCGTTGTGCCTGAATATCTCGGCGTTCTCCTGCGCGATCTCCTCCAGCGTCTCCAGACAGTCGGCGGCAAAGCCCGGCGTCACCACCGCGATGCGGCGCACGCCTTCCCTGGCGAGACGCTCCATTGTCTTGTCGGTGTAGGGCTGCAGCCACTCGTCATTGCCGAAACGCGACTGGAAGGTCAGCAACAGTTTTGTCTCGTCCATGCCGAGCCGGCGGCGCAGCGCTTCGGTGGTGGCGATGCAGTGCCCCTCATAAGGATCGCCCTTGTCGACATAGGATTTCGGCATGCCGTGGAAGGAGGCGACGATCAGCTCGGGCTTGAACGGCAGCGCGGCCAGATGCGTCTCGATCGAGGTCGCGAGCGCCTCGATATAGGCCTCGTCCTCATAATAAGGCGGGGTCACGCGGAGCGTTGGCTGCGCACGCAGGCGGGCGAGCACGCGGAACACCTCGTCGCAGACGGTGGCCGAGGTCGAGGCGGAATATTGCGGATAGAGCGGAACGGCGAGGATACGGTCGCATCCATTTGCGATCAGCGCGTCGATGCCCGACTTGATCGAGGGATTGCCGTAGCGCATTGCCCAGTCGACGACGACATGTGCGCGGTCCGACAGCGCCGAAGCGAGCTTGTCGCTCTGCGAGCGCGTGATCGTCTTCAGCGGCGACTCGTTCTTCTCGTTGTTCCAGATCTTCGCATAGTCGAGCGCCTTGGTGCGGGGACGGCTGCGCAGGATGATCCCGTTCAGCACGAGCTGCCAGACCAGGCCCTGGTCCTCGATGACGCGGGCGTCCGAGAGGAATTCCTTGAGGTAGACCCGCACGCCCGGCGCGTCGGCGGTATCGGGCGTGCCGAGATTGACCAGGAGCACGCCGACCCGCGGTCGGGTGGACTGAACGGTCGGCTTCGCGGTCTCGATGGGGGCTGCGGTCGTCATGGTACCGTTGCGTCGCGCGTTGCTCCGAACTTGTCAAGATGAGGCCGGTTTCGCTAGGGTCTCCCCAAGCGGGGGAGGAAAGATGACACTCGCGGAATGGTGCGTATTTGGAGCACTGCTGCTCTACCTTGCGACGATCGCCTCGATCAAATGGATCAGGTTTCGCACGTTCGACAATTCCCGGCCGCGCGATCCGGCCTTCTATCAAGACGCCATCGCGCAGCGCGCGCTCGGCGCGCACCAGAACGGCATCGAGACCTTCCCGTTCTTCGCCTTTGCGGTCCTGCTTGCCGAATTCCGGGATTCGCCGCAGCGCCTGATCGACGAGCTCGCCGTGCTGTTCCTGATCGTGCGGATCGCCTATGTGCTGACCTATCTCGGCAACCGCCCGACGCTGCGCTCGATCCTCTGGAGCATCGGCTTTGCGATCAATCTCGGGATCTTCTTCATGCCGGCACTGAAGCGGTTCTTGCCGGTGTGAGCTTTCCTTCTCCCGGTATGATCGGGGCGCTGGTTGCCCAAATGGTCCCGCGCTTGATCCAGATCAATGGACTACCGTTCAACGGCCGCCAAAAGTGGCGCGTAGCATTCGATCCAAGACGGGTTTTCATCATCGAGGTGGTCGGGCTCACCACTGTCGTTCCCGGCGTGCCCGCGCTCGTCAAACGCAGCGGCCGGAACGAGCAGACCACTCGCACCTATCCCTAGGGAGTTTCGGATGACACGGCAGCTTTTCTACGCGATTGCCCTCATAAGCACCGGAGTGCTCCTCACGTCATCGGCGGAAGCCGTGACGGCAGCGCGATGTGAGGATCGAGCCGCAAATTGTATAGGCACCTGTTCCGACTTCACTGGTGGGGCCGGTGACTTTCGGGGACATCAGAACAGATGCGTACGCTCCTGCGACCGGCAGACGACCAGATGTCTGATACGTGCGCACGCCGCTGAGGAGCGTTGGTACCCTGATCGCCGGTGAAGGGCGTGGTGCTGCAGTTGCGAACCGAATCGCTCGCCGCTTTGCCCCGGCGTCGAAAAGCTCAGAAACACGTCGTCCGTTCGGCGGCGATGTAGCCGAACAACAGGCCGACGCCGAACAGCAGCACGACGCCGGCGGCGGCGAATTCGATGCCGCGCATGAACAGTGCGCCGCTGCCGGCACGCCCTGCGCTCAGGCGGGCAGCGATGTCCTTGGCGGAGACGGCGACGACCGCGATGGCCGCGACGGTGATCGCAGTGCCGAGCCCCATCAGGAAGGTCGCGGCGATGCCGGCCCAGAACAGGCCTTGGGCGAGCGCGAACACCAGGACCAGGATCGCGCCCGAGCAGGGGCGGATGCCGACAGTGAGGATCGCAGCAAAGCCGCGCCGCCAGCCGCCGGGACCGGCGAGCTCGCTCGGCGTCGGCCCGTGGGAATGGCCGCAATGCTCGTCGTGGACGTGGTCATGCCCGTGGTGCTGGGCGTGCGCGTGATCATGGCCATGGTGGTGATCATGGCCGTGATCGTGGTCATGATGATCATGGGCATCATGATGATGGTGTTGGCCGTGATCATGGTCATGCGGCACGCCGGCGATCGCCGGCGCCGACTGGACCGCCCGGAGTGCGCGGATAAAAGTACGGCCCTTGACCCAGACCAGGCGCAGGCCGAACAGCGCGATCAGGCCATAGCTCGCGATCTCGATCGCGCCTTCCGCCTTGCACATGGTCTTGGCGGTCGCATTCAGGATCCAGGCCGAGATGCCAACGATCAGGATCGCCACCAGCGACTGCATCAGCGCCGAGGCAAACGACAGCGCAATGCCGCGCCGGGCGGTCTCGCGGTTGGCGACGAGATAGGAAGCGATCACCGCCTTGCCATGACCGGGGCCGGCGGCGTGGAAGATGCCGTAGGCAAACGAGATGAAGAGCAGCGTCCACACCGCCGAGCCGTCGGACTTCGCGGCACGGATGGTCGCCGACATCTGGCGATAGAATTCCGACTGTTTTGCCAGCATCCAGCCGATGAGACCGCTTGCCTCAGGCTCCGCCGCCTGCGAGGAGCGCGGCGCGCCGAACGGGTTTTGCGCGAGAAGATCGTGAAGCGCCGCATCCGCCACGCCCAGCACGACGACAATTGCTGCGCAGGCGAGCAGCCCGCGTGCGAGCGGGGAATGAAGGCGGCCGTTCAAGGGCAATCCACCGTGATCTTGTTGGCGAACATCATGCCGAAATTGGCGTTCGGGCCATCTATGAATGTCTGCTCGTTGAGCTTCTGGGCAGTCGCGGTGCCGTCGCTCGGGCGCTCCAGCTTCATCTGGCAGCCGGCGGGCGCGCCGACCAGCTTGACCGGATCGTCCTTGGCCATCTGGAAGTCGATGAAGAAGGAGCGATCGAACACTTCGAGCACCAGCTGCTTGGGCTTGACCGGGTTCTTCAGCGGCAAGGTGAAGTGCAGGGTCAGAACCGTATCCTTGTAATCGAGGAAGTAGTCGACCGGCTCCTGGAAACGCTCCTTCTTGCCGTCGGCTCGGGCGAAGGTGAAGTAGGCGTATTCCTTCAGCGACTCGACGTTGGTCTGCGCCAGCGGCCCCAGCTCCTCGCGCGTATAGGCGCCCTTGGTCTTGCTCTCGAGCCCCTGCACCGCATAGGCCGAGAACATGTCGTCGAAGGTCCAGGCGTGGCGCACGCCGGTGACCGTGCCGTCCGCCGCGTAGAGCAGCTCGCTAGTCGCGGTGATCCAGACATGCGGATGCGCCCGCGCCGCACCCGCCGCGAGCGACAGGCTGGCGGCGAGCAGCAAGCCGAACAGGGCACGCAGGCTCATCAGGCAGCCTTCGCGGCGTCGAGCAGACCGCGGCGGCGGAGCAGCGCGTCGGGCTCCGGCGGCCGGCCGCGGAAGGCCTCGTAGGCGGCCTCCGGATCGACCGATCCGCCGGTCGAGTAGATGTCGTCGTGCAGGCGCTTCGCGACCGCGGGATCGAAGATGTTGCCGGCCTCCTCGAAGGCGCCGAAGGCGTCGGCGTCCATCACCTCCGACCACATGTAGCTGTAATAGCCCGCGGCATAATGGTCGCCGGAGAAGATGTGGCCGAACTGGGTGGGCCGGTGGCGCAGCGAGATCTCCTCAGGCATGCCGATCTTCTCCAGCTCCTTCTTCTCGAAGGCGCGGACATCCTGCGCGGCCGCGGCCGGCTGGGTGTGGAATTCGAGATCGACCAGCGCCGAGGAGACGAACTCGACGGTGGCAAAGCCCTGGTTGAACTTGCGCGCGGCGAGGAAGCGCTGGAGCAGGTCGTCCGGCAGCGGCTCGCCGGTCTGGTAGTGGCGGGCGAACTGCTGGAGCACCTCCGGCCGCTCCTGCCAGTGCTCGTAGAGCTGCGAGGGCAGCTCGACGAAATCGGTGAACACGGAGGTGCCCGACAGCGACGGATAGGTCACATTGGAGAGCATGCCGTGCAAGCCGTGGCCGAACTCGTGGAACAAGGTGCGGGCATCGTCGGGCGAGAGCAGCGAGGGCTCCCCACCCGCGCCCTTGGCGAAGTTGCAGACATTGATGATCAGGGGCGCAATCTCGCCGTCGAGCTTCTGCTGGTCGCGCAGCGAGGTCATCCAGGCGCCGGAGCGCTTCGACGGCCGGGCGTAGTAGTCGCCGTAGAACAGCGCCTTGTGATTGCCGTCGGGGCCCTTGACCTCCCAGACCCGGACGTCCGGATGCCAGGCCGGGACGTCCTTGCGCTCCTCGAAGGTAATGCCGAACAGGCGCGTGGCGCAGTCGAAGGCGGCGGCGATCATGTGGTCGAGCGTCAGATACGGCTTGATCGCGGCGTCGTCGAAATTGGCGCGCTGAAGGCGGAGCTTCTCGGCGTAGAAGCGCCAGTCCCAGGGCGCGAGCTTGAAATTGCCACCCTCGGCCGTGATCAGCGCCTGCATCTCGTCGCGGTCAGCGAGCGCGCGCGACCGCGCCGGCTTCCAGACCCGCTCCAGCAGGCCGCGCACCGCGTCGGGCGTCTTGGCCATGGAGTCCTCGAGCCGGTAGGCGGCGAAGGTCGGATAGCCCAGCAGCTTGGCGCTCTCCTCCCGCAGCTTCAGGATCTCGACGATCGTTCCGTTGTTGTCGTTGGAATTGCCGTTGTCGCCCCGCGCCGTGAAGGCTTTGTAGACCTTCTCGCGCAGGTCGCGCCGGCCTGAGCTCTTCAGGAACGGCTCGGTCGAGGAGCGCGACAGCGTCACGATGGCCTTGCCGGCCATGCCGCGCTCTTCTGCCGCAGCCATGGCGGCCGCAACAAAGCTCTCGGGCAGGCCCTCGCGGTCGGCCTCGCCGAGCTCCATGAACCACTCCTGCTCGTCGCCGAGCAGGTGATGGCTGAAGCTGGTGCCGAGTTGGGCGAGCTTCTCGTTGATCTCCGCCATCCGCGTCTTGGCCTCCTCGGAGAGGCCGGCGCCGGAGCGGTGGAAGCGGGTGTAGGTGCGCTCCAGGAGGCGGAGCTGCTCGGGAGCCAGGCCAAGTTTGGCGCGGTTCTCGTGCAGATGGGCGATGCGACCAAACAGCACGGCGTTCATCATGATCGGATTCCAGTGCCGCGCCATCCGCAGGGAGACCTCCTTGTCGATCTCCAGGATGGCCGGGTTGGAATGCGCCGAGACGAGGTCGTAGAAGACCGCCGTAACCTTGCTCAGCAGCTTGCCCGAGCGCTCCAGCGCCGTGATGGTGTTGGCGAAGTCAGGAGCGGCCGGGTCGTTGGTGATCGCCGCGATCTCGGCGGAATGGTCGGCGAAGGCCTGCGCGAAGGCCGGGAGGAAGTGCTCCGGCTTGATCTCGTCGAAGGGCGGGGTCGCAAACGGCGTCACCCAGGCCTTCAGCAGCGGGTTGGTCTCGGAGTCCGTAGTCTGGCGGCTTTCTGACATCGCAAGTCCCGATTTTTGAGGCAATTTTCTGGCGTCAGCTATAGCACGCGATGGGGCTTTTTTGGGCCATTTGGCCTTGCTCCCGGCCGCCTTTTCGGGGAGATTGCGGCCCTCGAAGACACGGATCCAAAGCCCATGAACGCGCCTGCCTCCTCTTCCCGCCAGATCGTCTGGCCGAGCGTCATCACCGTCATCAGCGCCGCCATCCTGATCGGCGCCGAGGTGTTCGGCGCAGCGTTCGCAGGCGGCTGGGCACTCGCGATCCTGTTCGGACTCGGCGATCAAGGCGCGCACATCGTTCAGGCCGTGCTGTTCGGACTCGGCGTGCTTGTGATGACCGCGTTCATCCGCGGAGCTCAGCGCGTCGAGCCCTTCACGAAGCGCCGCTGACGCTTCGTCGCGCGCGAGAGAGACGCGCGCATACTTGAAAACTTAACGCTCGTTCATTTTCAGCGTCGCTCGCGCAACACTGCGCAAGCAGGTGTTAGGCAATTCTGTCCGCAGCCTAAAAAAAATTCTTGCGAACCAGAGTCAAAACGCTTATGTGCGGACTTGCCCAATTTCGCACGTGCCTGTGGTCGTGTGTCAGTCGGTGGGTATCCGGACAAGAGGCCGGACAGCCGCCAAGGGGTGAAGAAGCCGAGGGGCTCTTCGGAAGTGCCGAAGTCGGAAGATTTGAAAGTCGCAAGGCTTGAAGGTCTGAAGACGAAGCAAACCCGGAGCGCCCAGCATCTCTCTCAAGAGGTGCCTTGTCGAAGGTGACTTCACTCTTTGCAACCGTGACTGGCAGCCGGAGGCGAACCGGCGCACCCCGCTCTCAACGGGGGACGCGACTTAAAGCAACGACGGATCGGGCTTTTTTTGGTCTCTACCGGCATTCCAACGCCGGCGCGGGCTACTGAAAAGGCTTGTCCTTCATTGCCAGGTGAGCGGGCGGGAAACTCTCCCAACCAATCCACGGCAGCACAGTCTGGTTTGAGTCTTGTGGCTTCGTTGCGCCTCCATCGCGCGATGTGGCCGGAGCGCTCGTATCAGACGTCACGTTGATGCGGATCCTGTCGCTGGGACCGTTGGAGAGTGCCATGACCGAACGTATCCAGGAATTCCTGCGCAACCGCCGCAAGGAGGGCCTCGACACCGAGCCGTGCCTCGTCGTCGACCTCGAAGTCGTGCGCGACAACTACCAGTCCTTCGCCAAGGCGCTCCCCGACAGCCGCGTGTTCTACGCCGTCAAGGCGAACCCCGCGCCGGAAGTGCTGGCGCTGCTCGCCTCCATGGGCTCCTGTTTCGACACGGCGACCGTCGCCGAGATCGAGATGGCGCTGGCTGCCGGTGCGACGCCCGACCACATCTCCTTCGGCAACACCATCAAGAAGGAGCGCGACATTGCGCGCGCCTTCACGCTCGGCATTCGCCTGTTCGCGGTCGACTGCGTCGCCGAGGTCGAGAAGATCGCCCGTGCCGCTCCCGGCGCGAAGGTGTTCTGCCGCATCCTCTATGACTGCGCCGGTGCCGAGTGGCCGCTGTCGCGCAAGTTCGGCTGCGACCCGGAGATGGCCGTCGAGGTGCTCGACGTCGCCAAGCGCCTGGGCCTGGAGCCGTGCGGCATTTCGTTCCATGTCGGCTCGCAGCAGCGCAAGGTGAAGGCGTGGGACCGTGCGCTGGCGATGGCCTCGCAGGTGTTCCGCGACTGCGCCGAGCGCGGCATCAGCCTGACCATGGTCAACATGGGCGGCGGCTTCCCGACCAAGTACCTGAAGGACGTGCCGCCGGTCGTGACCTACGGCCGGTCGATCTTCCGCGCGCTGCGCAAGCACTTCGGCAATCAGATTCCGGAGACCATCATCGAACCGGGCCGCGGCATGGTGGGCAACGCCGGCATCATCGAGTCCGAGGTCGTGCTGATCTCGAAGAAGAGCGACGATGATGAAGTGCGCTGGGTCTATCTCGACATCGGCAAGTTCGGCGGTCTCGCCGAGACGATGGACGAGTCCATCCGCTACGCCATCCGCACGCCGCATGACGGCGCAGACATGACGCCGTGCGTGCTCGCAGGTCCGACCTGTGACAGCGCCGACGTGCTGTACGAGAAGACCCCGTATCCGCTTCCCGTCACGCTCGAGATCGGCGACAAGCTGCTGATCGAAGGCACCGGGGCCTATACGTCGACCTACTCGGCGGTGGCGTTCAACGGCATTCCGCCGCTGAAGACTTACCACATCTGATTTGCCACATCAGATCCGCCTCTTGTTCTGAGGCCTGACGAACCCGGGAGCCGGCCCGCCGGCTTCCTTCACTCGCATTTCGACTTCTGACGACGCCTTGAGCCGGCGTGCTTTGCGCACGCGGGTTCAAGCGGGGACTGACGCGCCATGACTGCTCTTCGGAAGCCACAAGTCGCCCACACTTCGAAAGCCGCTCCGTTCGCGATCCGTGCGGAGCGTGCTGCCGACGTCGCCGCCCGTGAAGCGCTGCTCGATGCGTGCTTTGGCGAGAATCGCCATGACCGCACCTGCCAGCGCCTGCGCGACGGACGTGCACCTGCCGCCGGCCTCGCGCTGTCGGCCGTGCACGCGGGGACGCTCGTGGGAACCGTGCGGCTGTGGCACGTCAGCGCCGGAGGCAGGCCCGCTCTGGTCCTCGGACCGCTGGCGGTGGACCCTGCTTGCCGCGAGCTCGGGATCGGCGCCGCGCTGATGCATCAAGCGCTGGCCGCCGCCCGGGCGCGCGGGCACGCCGCCGTGATCCTGCTCGGCGATGCCCCCTATTACGCCCGCTTCGGCTTCTCGGCCGGGAAGACCGGCGAGCTCGCGCTGCCGGGCCCATTCGCGCGCGACCGCCTGCTGGCGGTCGAATTCACCGACGGCGCGCTCGATGGCGCCGCCGGGATGATCGTTCCGACCGGAGCAGCCTTGCCCAAACGCCGGGCAACTCGCGCTCTCCAAGCGCACGCGGCTTAAGGGATCTGCCATCATGGCGACGACCCAAGCCGCGTTCCGCGGCAATGCCCCGCTGCGCCTGCGCGGCCCGGAGTGCCGCTAAGCTCATCCGCCGCGTTCTCACAGGGGTTGCACGGGCCCGCAAATTGTCCGTAAACCCCACGAAATTCCCCTTTCAGTTGAGGTCTAGCCCATGTCCCGTCGCCTGATTTCCACCGGCTCCCCCTTCGAGAAGACCGCCGGCTACAGCCGCGCCGTGATCGACGGCGAGTTTGCCTTCGTCGCGGGAACCACCGGTTATGACTACACGACGATGACAATGCCGGCCGATGTCACGAGCCAGTCACGCAACTGCTTCAAGACCATCGAAGCCGCCCTGAAGGAGGGTGGTTTCGAGATGGCCGACATCGTCCGCGCGACCTACTACCTCGTTGACGCCAAGGACGCAGACGCTCACTTCGCGGTCTGCGGCGAAGTCCTCGGCGAGATCCGCCCGGCCGCAACGCTTCTCGTCGTCTCGGCGCTTCTGAAGCCCGAGATGAAGGTCGAAATCGAAGTGACCGCGAAGCGCCGCACCTGATCCCACCAACACCGAACCTAGACCTTAGACAGTCTCCTGGAGATACTTGATGAGCTCCTCCTCGCAGATCCACGCAAAGATTACCGGCCCCATCGTCATGGTCGGCTTCGGCTCCATCGGCAAAGGTACGTTGCCGATGATCGAGCGGCATCTCGATTACGACAAGTCGCGCATCACCGTGATCGATCCCAAGGACGAGGGCCGCAGGGCACATTGCGAGAAGCACAATGTGCGCTTCATCCAGAAGGGCGTGACCAAGGACAATTATCGCGAATTGCTGACCCCGCTGCTCACTGAAGGTGGCGGCCAAGGTTTTTGCGTCAATCTC
>NZ_LGHL01000162.1 GCF_001908205.1 Bradyrhizobium sp. NAS80.1 | reverse complement strand
CGCCACCGCCGCCGCCGCGCGCGAGAACGGGCGACGCGACTGCCAGCGTCGCAGCAAGTGCCGCCGCGACGAGGCCCGTGAGAAGCCTGTTGTTCATCAGAAAATCCTCCTTGCCGTGCGGTGGTCACCCCACCGCACTCGGAGGATCAGAAGAGGAGAACGCGTCGTCCCCTTCAACTTACAAATGCGCCAGATTCTGACGCGGAAGTTAGGGATGCACCACTGTTTCAATCCCTCGCCCCGTTCTTACGGGGAGAAAGTGGGGTGAGGGGCTAGCGTCCGCGAATTCGCTTTGAATTGGAGGGCGGCGCGTGCGAGTCGGAGGGACCTTTGATCCGGTCAACCTCGTGCCCTGCCCCTCACCTGGAATCAGCGCTGCGCGCGAATTCCGACCTCTCCCCGCAGAAAAGCGGGGAGAGGTTAAGACAGATGCGGGCTTACGCCGGCTTGCCGCGTGCGCTCTTCTCGGCAGCCCGCCGCATCGCTTCGGCGAGTGCACCGCCGCCGGAGGATTCCTGCTTGCGCGGCGCCGACGAGGTCATGCGGGAGGCATTGCGCGAGTTGTTGTCCCGCTGCATGCCGGGCGCGTCCTTCTTGGCGCCGACCTCGTCGTCGAGGCGCAGGGTCAGCGAGATGCGCTTGCGCGCGACCTCGAAGTCCAGCACCTTCACCTTGACGATGTCACCGGGCTTCACCACGTCGCGCGGATCCTTGATGAAGGTCTTCGACATAGCCGAGATGTGCACCAGTCCATCCTGGTGCACGCCGATGTCGACGAAGGCGCCGAAGGCAGCGACGTTGGTCACGGTGCCCTCGAGGATCATGCCCTTCTGGAGATCCTTGATCTCCTCGACGCCCTCCTTGAACACCGCGGCCTTGAACGCCGGGCGCGGGTCGCGGCCGGGCTTTTCAAGTTCGCGCAGGATGTCGGTCACGGTCGGCAGACCGAAGGTCTCGTCGACGAAATCCTTCGGCTTCAGCGTGCGCACGATGTCGCTGCTTCCGATCAGCGCCTTGATGTCGCTCTTGGTGGCTGCGAGGATTCGGCGCACCACCGGATAGGCTTCCGGATGCACGCCGGAGGCATCGAGCGGATCCTCGCCACCGAGGATGCGCAGGAAGCCCGCGCACTGCTCGAACGCCTTCGGCCCAAGCCGCGGCACCTCCTTGAGCGCCTTGCGCGACTTGAACGGACCGTTGGCGTCACGGTGTGCCACGATGCTCTGCGCAAGGCCGGACCCCACGCCCGACACGCGCGCAAGAAGCGGTGCGGAGGCGGTGTTGACGTCGACGCCGACCGCGTTCACGCAGTCTTCGACCACGGCATCGAGCGACTTGGCGAGCTTGGCCTGGCCAAGGTCGTGCTGATACTGGCCGACGCCGATCGCCTTGGGCTCGATCTTGACGAGCTCGGCAAGCGGATCCTGAAGCCGCCGCGCAATCGAGACCGCGCCGCGCAAGGTGACGTCGAGGCCCGGCAATTCCTCCGAGGCGAAGGCCGAGGCCGAATAGACCGATGCGCCCGCTTCGGACACGACGATCTTGGTCATCTTCAGCTCGGCCAGGCCCTTGACCAGCTCGGTCGCGAGCTTGTCGGTCTCGCGTGACGCAGTGCCGTTGCCGATCGCAATCAGTTCGACGCGGTGCTTCAGCGCGAGCCGGCCGAGGATCGCAAGCGACTCGTTCCACTGCCGCTGCGGCTCGTGCGGGTAGATCGCTGTGGTATCGACGACCTTGCCGGTGGCATCGATGACCGCGACCTTGACGCCGGTGCGGTAGCCGGGGTCGAGGCCCATGGTGACGCGCGTGCCGGCGGGCGCGGCCAGCAAAAGATCGCGCAGGTTGGAGGCGAACACGCGCACGGCCTCGGTCTCGGCCGCGTTCCACAGCCGCATGCGCAGATCGATGTTGAGGTGCACCTGGATCTTGGTGCGCCAGGCCCAACGCACCGTGTCGATCAGCCAGCGGTCGCCGGCGCGCTTGAGGTCAGCGATGCCGAACCGCTTCATGATTTTCAGTTCATAGGCGCCCGGGACGCCCGCCGGCGGCGCTTCGGCCTCGGCCTGGATCTGGAGATCGAGAATCTCTTCCTTCTCGCCGCGGAACATCGCGAGGATGCGGTGCGAGGGCAGCTTCGTCAGCGGCTCGGAGAATTCGAAATAGTCGGCGAATTTCTCGCCCTCGGTCTTCTTGCCGTCGCGCACCTTGGAGGCCATGCGCGCGTTGGTCCACATCTCCTCGCGCAAGCTTCCAATCAGGTCGGCGTCTTCATCGAAGCGCTCGACCAGGATCGCGCGGGCGCCGTCGAGTGCGGCAGCGCCGTCCGCAACGCCCTTCTCGGCGTTGATGAAGGCTTCGGCCACGACCTTCGGATCGTTGCCCGGCTCTGCCATCAGTTGATTGGCGAGCGGCTCGAGGCCGGCCTCCTTGGCGATTTCGGCCTTGGTGCGGCGCTTCGGCTTGAATGGCAGATAGATGTCTTCGAGGCGCGCCTTGCTGTCTGCGGCCATGATCGTGGCCTCCAGCGCGGCATCGAGCTTGCCCTGCTCACGGACCGATTCGAGGATGGCCTTGCGGCGGTCTTCGAGCTCACGCAGGTAAACCAGGCGCTCCTCCAGGGTGCGCAATTGCGCGTCGTCGAGCGCACCGGTCGCTTCCTTGCGGTAGCGGGCGATGAAGGGAACCGTGGCGCCGCCGTCGAGCAGCGTCACCGCCGCCTCGACCTGCTCCGCCCGAACCCCAAGCTCCTGCGCAATCTTCTGGTTGATATTTGCCACGCGAGATTCCCTCTATCCAAGCACGCAACGCGGGGCGAACCACCGGCTGCGGGACGCCGCTTATGGACCAACCGGGGTTGATTCATCAAGGTGCGGTGCGGAACCGTCGACAGAGGATTTTTTGTTGAAACGATGCGATCTCGCCACAATCCTCCGGGTGTGGCGGGCTGTCTCGCGTCCGCGAAGATGCGTTACCGTCATCCTGAGGTTCTCACTCAGCCACGCAGGGTGAGCCTCGAAGGATGAACGGCCGACAGCGGGGCCGTCGCCCTTCGAGGCTCGCCCAGCGGCGCTATTGCGCCGCCGGGGTCGCACCTCAGGGTGACGGTGACGGCGCACCGCTTGCGCCTTGACATGCAGCTCGGTTCCACGGCTGGTTGACCCGCCGGACCACCGAACTCCATGTGGACACCAGTAATGCGGACACCATCGGTCGGCGTCATCAGCATCGCCGGGCAACGTCTTGGACTCATCGCCATGATCAGCTCCGGCGCGATCGATCCGAAATCAATGCTCGGCAACTCGGCCTCATCGGCGAGCGAATTCGAGATCGGGCATGCCGTCATGAGCGACGCCATCGACTCCGCGGCGATCATGTCGGCATTGAAGAGCGTTGGACTTGAGAGCGTTGGACTTGGCACCACGCCACAGGCCGCAGCCGGTCGCGCGCTCGTCAACATCTTCGCCAAGGCCGACGCCTCGCCGAACGGCAGCGTGCGCGGCTTCCGTCACACTATGCTGGAAGATACCGACATCAGCTCGACACGCCATGCCCGCGCGGCCGTCGGCGGCTTGATCGCCGGGCTCGCCGGCAACGGCGCGATCTGCGTCTCCGGTGGGGCCGAGCATCAGGGGCCCGTCGGCGGCGGCCCGGTTGCAGTCATCGCGCGGCTGTCTTAATGACGCCGCGACCTCTCCGCCCGGCGCAACCCTGCCCTTCGCGCCGGCTCAGTTGATTCACGCGGGCCCTTGCGAAAAAGGTGACGCCGCATCTAGGGGATTAGGACGTCATGACTTTGCCGATGAGCTGGAATGAATGGGCGCAGCACGATGGCGTCGCCCTGGCGGCGCGCGTCCGCAAGGGCGAGCTGACGGCGAAGGAATTGGCGCGCCAGGCGGCCGCGGGCGTAGCCAAGGTCAATCCGGCGCTGTCGGGCGTGGTCGAGCTGTTCGAGGACGTGATCGCCGATCCGGCGAAGGACGGCGCCAATCTCTCCGGGCCGTTCGCCGGCTTGCCGTTCCTGATGAAGGATCTTGGCCCGACCATGAAGGGCCGGCTGCAGGAAATGGGCTCGCTCTTGATGCGCGGCAACCGCGCGGCGGCCGACACGTTCCTGACCGGAAAATTCCGCCAGGCCGGATTGAACCTGATCGGGCGCACCACGACGCCGGAATTCGGCGTGTGCAGCTCGGCCGACAATCCGGCCGTCTACGTCACGCGCAATCCCTGGAATACCGATTACACCACCTGCGGATCGTCGGCGGGAAGCGCCGCGATGGTGGCGGCGGGCGTGGTGCCGATCGCGCACGCAACCGACGGCGGCGGCTCAATCCGCATTCCCGCCGGCGTCAACGGTAATATCGGATTGAAGGTCTCGCGCGGCGTGTTCTCGCTCGCCCCACACATGTCCGACCTCTCCGGCCTCGTCTCGATCCAGGGCTGCCAGTCGCGCTCGGTGCGGGACACCGCAGCCTTTGTCGATCATGCCCGCGGGCCCGCGCCCGGCGAGTTCATGCCGTTCTGGACCACGGCGCAGCCCTACGGCGAGATGATCAAGCGCGATCCGGCAAAACTTCGCATCGCGCTGTCGCACACCTGGGGCGACTACACCGCAACGCCACACATCGCCGCCGAGTTGGAGAAGACTGGCCGCTTCCTCGAAGGCCTCGGCCATCATGTCGACTACGCGCTGCCGGAGCTCGATTTTCGCGCCGCGTTCGAGGCGCAGACGACGTGCTACATCTCGAATTTTGCCGTGGTGATCTCCAACATGCTGGCCGCGCGCGGACTGGAGCGGCCGCCGGAGGATCTGGTCGAGCCCGTCAACATCCGGATCTGGGAAGCCGGGCGCCACACGAGTTTCGCCGAGCGGGCGAAGATGCAGGCGGTGTTCAACACTACATCGCGCGGCTTCGGCAGCTTCTTCGAGCAGTGGGATGTGATCCTGACGCCGGTCACGGCGCTGCCGACACCGAAGGTCGGCACCAGGGAGTATCTCACCCTCTCCGATAATCCAGACGTGCTGGACTGGTTCGGCAATCTCTGGCGCAACTTCGCCTTCACGCCGCTGGCCAACCTTTGCGGCATGCCGGCGATCTCGATGCCGATGGCGACCCATGAGCACGGCCTGCCGCTCGGCATCCAGGCCATTGCCAAGCAAGCCAATGACGGCCTGCTCCTGCAACTCGCCGCCCAGATCGAGCGCGCGCTGGATGGCAAGTGGAACAACGGCAAGAAGCCGAAAGTGCACGTGGGCTGAGGCCGGCGTCAGCTTCTTTGCGGTCTATCCGTGGCAGACGTCCGCCGATGGCGGCGCGTCACGATCCATGAGGCCGAGCTAGCCTCAATTCTTCACTGTCGGGATCGCCTCAGTCGGCTGCTGCTGGCCCTGCTGGTACATCGCGAGCGCCTTGTCGAGTGCTTCGCGCAGCGCCAGCGCCGCGGCCACGCTGCAACGCAGATGCGCGGTCTGGACCACGTCGACCCTGACGGCGGCGCCGACTGGCATCAAGAGGTTCGCGGCAAGCTCGATCTGGATCGCGCCGTTGTGATGACCGAAGCAGGATGCGCCGTCGAAATAGATGATCGGCGCCCGCTCGGCGCTGGAGCTCGAAATGGTGACAGGCCCCTGGTTGTTCGCGGGCGTTTCGGGGTCGGCCATGGGCACTCCTTAGACTGGTCAACGGACGAAACGCCCACCATCGGCGCTTCGGCCCGCTCTGTCGAGGCCAAACCGGCTGCGGCAGACCTGCCGTGCGAGGCGTATTCGGGGTTTTGCGCCGCGTCCGACACTGGTCTAGAACGTTTCCATGTCCACCTCACTGACCACGCTCCCGTTCGAGGAACTCGCCGAGGCGATCAAGGGCCACCGCTCTGACTACGGCCATATCAGCGGGCTCCAGCTCGACCGCTTCGCACCCGGTGAGGCCTGGTCCCGCCTGCCCTACCGTCCCGTCTTCGTCGGCGACACCGAGACTGGCGTTCTCCATGGCGGCGTCGTCACCGCGCTGCTGGACGAGAGCTGCGGCATAGCGGTGCAACTTGCGCTCGAAGGCACGGGCGCGATCGCAACCCTCGATCTGCGCATCGACTACCAGAAGCCGGCGACGCCGGGCCTCGACATCAAGGCGCATTCTGTCTGCTACCGCACCACGCGTTCGATCGCCTTCGTCCGCTCCACCGCCTATCAGGAGTCCGAGGACGATCCGGTCGCGACCGCGACCGCCTGCTTCATGATCGGCGCCAACCGCACCAACATGCTTGCGGATCGCAGAATGGATTCGCGCAGCCTTCCGACGCTTGAGGCGCCGGAAGATCCGGACGGCCCGTTCGCCAACAGCCCGTTCGCGCGCTGGCTCGGCATTCGCGTCAACAACGACGGCACGCTGACGATGCCATTCTCGCCAAAGATCATCGGCAACCCGATCCTGCCCGCGATCCACGGCGGCATGACCGGCGCCTTTCTGGAGACCACCGCGATCGTCGGCGTGAGGCGCGAGCTTGGCATTGCCGCGCTGCCCAAGCCGATCGGACTCACTGTCAACTATCTGCGCTCCGGCCGTGCCCTCGACACCTTTGCCAACGTGTCGATCGCGAAGCAGGGCCGGCGTATCGTCGCCTTCGAGGCAAGGGCCTGGCAGGACCATGCGAACAAGCCGATCGCCACCGCTTTTGGCCATTTCATGCTGCGGCCGACGCCCGGAAGTGACGAGGAGTAGGCGTATTTTCCCTTGACGGCGGAGGTCCGTGCCACAACGATAGCGCGTTTCTTGCGAGAGGTATTGGGTTGCGGCATCCGCTCGACATCATCGCCATGTTCGCCGCGCTCTGGCTGCTGGCCGTGATGGTGCTCGACGCGCTGACGCCGAAGGAACTGACGGCGGTGATGATCGGCATTGCGATCGCGCCCGCCATCGTCATCACCGCCGTGTTCTACTACCTGCGCTGCCCGCGCACGGATTTCGCGGTGATGTTCGCCGCGCTGTGGCTGATCTCGGACATTGCCATGGCGTTCATCTCGCCCAAGGAGCTGCCGCATTTCCTGATCCTGGTCGGCTTCGTCCCGGCCGTGCTGATCGGCATCGTGCTGCACTGGCACCGCTTCCAGCGCCGCCACGAGCGGCTGACACTACCATCGGCGAAGCGGGGCTAGCGCGGCAGCAGATTGGTCTTGGCGAGGTCGAGCACCTCGTCGCCACGACCGTTCATCACCGCGCGCAGGACCCAGAGGCTGAAGCCCTTGATCTGCTCGGGCGTGATAGTCGGCGGCATCGACAGCTCCTGCTTGGCGGTGACGACGTCGAGCAGCGCCGGTCCGTTGTGCGCCAGCATTTCCTTCATGGCACCGGGAAGCTCGCCGGGGTCCTCTACGCGTTTGGCGAAGATGCCCATCGCGCGCGCCATCGCTGCGAAGTCCGGGTTCTCCAGATCGACATTGGTATCGACGAAGCCTGCGGCCTTCATCTCCAGCGCGACGAAGCCGAGCACGCCGTTGTTGAAGACGACCACTTTCACCGGCAGCTTCATCTGCGTCAGCGTGATCAAGTCGCCCATCAGCATGGTGAAGCCGCCATCGCCCGACAGCGAGATGACCTGACGGCCGGGCCGGGAGGCCTGCACGCCGATCGCCTGTGGCATGGCATTTGCCATCGAGCCGTGCGCGAACGAGCCGATCAGCCGGCGGCGGCCATTCATCTCGAGATAGCGCGCGGCCCATACCGTCGGCGTGCCGACATCGGCGGTGAAGACGGCATCGTCAGATGCATGGTCGCTGATGACTTTTGCGAGATATTGCGGATGGATCGGCTTGCTGCCCGGCGTGCCCTTGGCGAGCGAGTCGAGGCCTTCACGCGCCTTCTTGTAGTGCGCGATAGCAGCGTCGAGATGCTTGCGCTGTGTCTTGGTCTTCAGCAGCGGCAGCAGCGCCTCGATGGTCAGCTTGACGTCGCCGACAAGACTGAGATCGATCCTGCAGCGCCTGCCGAGATTTTCGGGGCGGATGTCGATCTGCGCGACCTGGCAGTCGGTCGGGAAGAACTGCTTGTAGGGAAAATCGGTGCCGAGCATCACGAGGGCGTCGCAGGCATGCATGGCCGCATAGCCCGAGGAAAAGCCGATGAAGCCGGTCATGCCGACGTCGTAGGGATTGTCGTACTCGACATGCTCCTTGCCGCCGAGCGCATGCACGATCGGGCTCTTCAGCGCTTCGGCCAGTTGCATCAGCAGCGCATGCGCGCCGGCACAGCCGCGGCCGCAGAACAGGGTGATGCGCTCGGCACCGTTCAGGAGATCCGCAAGCGCCTTCAGCTCGTCAGCCGCCGGTACGACCTTCGGCGCCGACAGCGCAAGGCCGCGCGTCGTCGATAGCGCGCGCTTCGGCGGCGCACGGAAAGCGACGTCGCCGGGCATGGCGACGACGGCGACGCCGCGCATGCCCACCGCCGCGCGGATGGCATTCTCCAGCACGAAGGGAAGTTGGCTCGCATCCGAGATCAGCTCGCAATAGTGGCTGCACTCCCTGAACAGGTTTTCCGGATGGGTTTCCTGGAAATAGCCGCCGCCGATCTCGGCCGATGGGATCTGCGCCGCGATCGCCAGCACGGGGACGCGGCTGCGATGCGCGTCGAACAGGCCGTTGATCAGATGCAGATTACCGGGGCCGCAGGAGCCCGCGCACACCGCAAGGCTCCCCGTCATTTCGGCTTCGCCGGCGGCCGCGAACGCCGCGACCTCCTCGTGCCGAACATGGATCCATTCAATGGTGCCACGGCGGCGCAGCGCCTCGGTGAGACCATTCAGGCTGTCGCCAACGATGCCGTAGATGCGTTTGACGCCAGCCTGTTCGAGCGTTGCCACGAACAGATCGGCCACGTTGTTGATCGCCATGTCGGTCTCCTGATCTCGCTACTGCAGCAAGATAGGATAAAGCGCGGCCGTGACCGCATCACGGCTTGTTTATTGCCGGCTCAGTCTTTCGCAATCGCCCGATCGTAGGCCGCGATCGTCGCTTTCGCGCGAGCGGCCACATCTGCGGCCGACATGCCGGGCTTGTAGAGACTCGAGCCGAGACCGAACGCCGTCACGCCGCCCTTGATGTACTCGGCGAAGTTCTGGTCGGAGACACCACCGACGGCGGCGATCATTACGCCGGCGGGGAGCACGGCGCGGATCGCGGCAATGCCGGATGCACCGAGCACGCTTGCCGGAAAGAACTTCAGGCTCGACGCGCCGGAGCGTGCGGCGAGCAGCGCCTCGGTCGGCGAGAACACGCCGGGCATCGTCACCATGCCGTGCTGATGTGCGCGCGCCAGCACCTCGGTGTCGACATTCGGCGAGACCATCAGCTTGCCGCCGACATCGTTGAGGCGATCAACATCCGCGGCAGTCAGCACCGTGCCGGCGCCGATCAGCACGCCCGCCGGCGCCTGCTTCACCGCGGTGGCGATCGAACGGAACGGATCGGGCGAATTCAAGGGGATCTCGATCGCGGTCATGCCAGCGTCGATCAACACCCCGACGATGGCCTCGGCCTCCTCCGGCTTCACGCCACGCAGGATCGCAACTAACGGCCGCTTCATCGGCGGAAAGGGAACGCTCATCTCAACAATCCTCTCACTTCGTCCAAATCGCCGCAGCCGCCATCGACAGGCCGCGGCGAACCGCTTCATCAGCATCGATCGGGTTCACGGTCACCGACAGCGCGTCGAAGGCGAGCCGATACAGCACCGCAAGCCGACCCGAGGCGATGAGCGTGACGCCAGCTTTCGGCACAATGCCGGAAAGGCCCGCCGCCAGTTCGACACCGATCAACGTGCCCGACAGCGTCTCGCGCGCCGCGGCCGGCGTGCCGCCGAACAGGAGCTGCCGCGATCGCGCGCCGAAGAGGAGATTGGCCACGAAGGCCGGTGCTTTGTACGCCGCAATCACCGCCGCCTTGAAGCTCGCAACGTCCTCGGCATCATCAGCACCGGCAACCGCGAGTGACAGGATCGTCTCACGCGAGACCACGCTGAAGAGCTCCCCGGTCATGAACGTCGAAAAATGCTCGACCGTACCGTTCTTCACGCGCACCCATTTCGAATGCGTGCCGGGCATGCAGACCAGCGCCTCGCCGGCGGCATCGAGGCCGAGCGCGCCGAGCAACTGGGTCTCCTCGCCGCGCATCACGTCCGGCGCCCCGGCGTCGCGCTGCGCGATGCCGGGCAGGATGCGGACGTCGCGTGCCTCCTGCGGCACCCGCGCGGCCTGCTTCAGGACGGCCGAGAGCGGCGCCGGCGTGTCGACATAGCCAGCCTCGACCCAGCCGGTGCGGGCGCCGGCCATGCCGCAGACGAGAACGGGCAGATGATCCGGCGCTTCGACCGCAGTGAGATGCGATTGCAGCACGGCGGCGAAGCCGGCGTTAGCCGCGGCCAGCATGCCCTCGCCGCTGCGGCGTTCGGCCAGCACCTGGCCGGCACGGTCGATCAGCCACAGCCGGAAGCTGCTGGTGCCCCAGTCCACCGCGACATAGGAGGGTTCGGTCATTTCGAATCGTGTCCTCGTCTCAGCGCTAAGACGCCGTCTCGCGACAATGAGACGAGGTCCTGCAAATCCGCCCCGGGATATCGGCTATTGTCGCCCCAAACCAGCCCTTTCTCGCAGGTCAGAGGCACCAGCCGCGCTGGCACACCGCTTGCTGAAGGTGTTCTGTTCAAGTCCAGGAACCGCGCAACAAGACGCGTCAACATCAGATGAGGAAACCCATGGAGATCGGCTATTTCACGATGCCTTCGCATCCGCCGGAGTGCGGCTTGAAGGAAGGACACGACTGGGACCTGCAGGTCCTGCGCTGGCTCGACGAGCTCGGCTATCAGGAAGCCTGGATCGGCGAGCACCACACTGCGCCCTGGGAACCCAATCCCACGCCTGACCTTCTGATCGCACAGGCACTGATGCAGACCAAGAAGCTGCGCATCGGCCCGGGCGGCTTCCTGCTGCCCTATCACCACCCGGCCGAGCTCGCCAACCGCGTCGCGATGCTGGATCATCTTTCTGAAGGCCGCCTCAATTTCGGCGTTGCCGCCTCAGGCCTGCCGAGCGACTGGGCGATGTTCAACGTTGACGGCATGAGCGGACAGAACCGCGACATGACCCGCGAGGCGCTGGAGATCATCCTGAAGCTGTGGACCGAACCGGCGCCCTTCACCCACAAGGGCAAGTTCTGGACGGTGACCAAGCCGGACACGATGTTCGACTTCCTCAAGCCCCACATCAAGCCTCTGCAGGCGCCGCATCCCCCGATCGGCGTTGCCGGGCTGTCGAAGAACTCGGACACGCTGAAGCTCGCCGGCGAGCGCGGCTTCATCCCGATGAGCCTCAACCTGAACCCGGCCTATGTCTCCAGCCATTGGGACTCGGTCGTAACAGGCGCCGCCAGGACCGGACGCAAACCGGACCGCCAGGACTGGCGTCTGGTGCGCGAAGTGTTCGTCGCCGACACCGACGAGGAGGCCTGGAAGCTCTCGACCGGCGATATGATGGGCCGGATGATGAGCGAGTACTTCCTGCCGCTGCTCGGCCATTTCGGCTTCAAGGATTATCTGAAGCACGCGCCAGACGTGCCCGATAGCGACGTCACCGTCGAATATTGCGCCAAGCGGAACTGGATCGTCGGCTCGCCCGCGACCGTCGCCGAGAAGATCGAGAAGATCTACGACGAGGTCGGCGGCTTCGGCGTGCTCTGCGTGTTCGGCTTCGACTACAAGCACAAGCCGGAAGCCTGGCACCACTCGCTCTCGCTGCTGAAGAACGAGGTGATGCCTCGCCTGAAGCATCTCGGCTCCGCGAAGAAGGCAGCTTGACCCGATGCATGATCCGGAAAAGTGCGCAGCGGTTTTCCGGAGAGATCATGCTTGACTCATAGAGCCGGGTGCGGCGCAATCGTGTCGCACCCGCATCAATTTCGGAGATTTCCGCGTGACGGTCGACGCAAAGGAGTTCAAGCAGGCGATGCGCCAATGCGCCGGCGCCGTCGCACTGGTGACGGTTGGCGCCGAGCACGGCAAGCGCACCGGGCTGACGGTGACGTCGGCCTGCTCGCTCTCGGACAATCCTCCGTCGCTCATCGTCTGCGTCAACCGCAATGCCAGCGCCCATGCGCGCATCCGCGAGGAAAGCGCCTTCGCAATCAACTTCCTGCACGAGGATCACGCCCTGCTCGCACTCACCTTCAGCGGCCAGAAGGGCGTCAACGGCGACGACCGCTTTGCCTTCGGCCAATGGACGCGCGGTGAGACCGGCGCTCCTGTGCTGACGGACGCTGTCGCGGCGTTCGACTGCGTGCTGGCGCAGGAGTTCGAGACCAGGACGCATTCGATCTTCGTCGGCGAGGTACGAGGCGCGTCGCACTTGGCTGCGGCCACGCCGCTGGTCTATCTGCGCAGCAATTTTCATACGCCGCAGGAGATGCGCGAAGCGGTGGCGCTCGGCGACCTCGATGCGCGGCATCTGAGCTGGACGGATTTTTCGTAGGAGCCGCATCGCCGGTGCGCTCCCTCGCCCCGCCTGCGGGGAGAGGGTTGGGGTGAGGGCGAGTCTCCCCGGGGACGGTTGCAGTTGGATTCGCGGAGAGTCCCCCTCACCCGGATTGCATCTGGCGATGCAATCCGGCCTCTCCCCGCGCGCGGGGAGAGGCGAAAAACGCCGGCTCGCTCCTCGATTCGTCTGTAGCAAACGACGCTACTGCGCCGTCTCGATCTTCATCTGCTTGATCTTCCGATACAGCGTGGCCCGGCTGAGCTTCAGTGCGCGTGCCGCCTCGGTGACGCGGCCGCCATGCTTGCGCAGGGCTTCGACGATCGTGGCGCGCTCGGCCGCTTCGAGATCGGGCTCCGCCGTCCTTCCGCCGAACGGCGGCAGATCAAGGTCGGCATCAGTAATCACGCCGTCCTCCGCCGTGCAGCCGGCGAGCCGCAGCACGTGGCGGAGCTGGCGCATGTTGCCGGGGTATGGATAGGCCGAGAGCAGCGCCCAGGCCTCGTCTGAGAGGCTGCAGTTCGGCGCTTCCTCGCTCGCGATCTGATGGATGACATCGTCCCGATCGGCGCGTTCACGCAAAGCCGGCAGCCGCACCTCCATACCGCGCAGACGGAAATAGAGATCGGCGCGGAAGGCGCCCTGTTCCGCCATGCGGCCGAGGTCACGATGCGTGGCGCTGATCAGGCGGATATCAACCGGCAGCGGCTTGAGCGCGCCGAGCGGCCAGACCTCGCGATTTTCCAGCACGCGCAACAGGCGCGTT
The DNA here is from genome assembly GCF_001908205.1 of Bradyrhizobium sp. NAS80.1. Taxonomy (GTDB): domain Bacteria; phylum Pseudomonadota; class Alphaproteobacteria; order Rhizobiales; family Xanthobacteraceae; genus Bradyrhizobium. Next base: position 12,316 of record NZ_LGHL01000162.1, on the reverse strand, counting down.
TGCAACGCGATCGGCATGTCGCCGATCTCGTCGAGGAACAGCGTGCCGCCATCGGCCTGCACGATCAGGCCCTTTGAACCGTCGCGCCGCGCGCCGGTGAAAGCGCCGGCCTCGTAGCCGAACAGCTCGGCATCGATCAGGCTCTCGGGCATCGCCGCGCAGTTCAGCGCGACATAATTGTTGCGCGAGCGGTTGCTGCCAGCGTGAATGGCGCGCGCGAATACGTCCTTGCCGACGCCGGTCTCGCCATGCAGCAGCACCGGCAGATTGTGATCGCCGATGCTTCTCAGCCGCTTCACGCTTCTGATCAGGCCGGGATCGCGGCCGGCGAGCCGGTGCAGCGCGTCGAAGCGATCGACCGGCGCATCGCGGCGCGGCGCAGGGGGCCGCATGGAGGACCTGGCGCGCAGCGGCGGCGCGATCTGGGCCCTGCCCAAAGGACTGCCGTCGGCGCGGCGCAGCTCGACGATCTGGTCCGCATTGCGGGCGGCGTGGTGGTCGAACTTGATATAGCGCGACAAATCGATACCGGATGCGATCATGCCGTCGGTCAGGCCCAGCAGCGCACGCGCCGAGCGGCAGGCGCCGACGATGCGGCGATCGTCGTCATAGGCGAGCAGGCCGCTGCCGCCGTCACCCGGCACCGTCGCGATCCAGGCGTTGCGGAAATGGCCGCGGAAGATCGCGCCTTCCATTCGCCGCGTCGCCTCCATCGTCACGGCCAGCGCAAGCTGATGCGCGGCGCGTTCGAGGTCCTCGCGGCAGGAGGTGATGTTGACGGCGCCGGCGAGACGGCCGGCGTGGTCGAACAGCGGCGCCACGGCGCAGGAGAACATGTGCCACTGCGCACGAAAATGTTCGTCACGATGGACCAGGATCGGCTTCTGCTCGGCAAGCGCGGTGCCGAGCCCGTTGGTGCCCTCAAAGGCTTCCGCAAAATTCGAGCCGGTGTAGATCTTCCAGTCCATGAACATTCTTGCGTCGGCCTCGCCCGGCAGGCGGCTGAACAGCATGGTCGCGTTCGCATCAGCGAGATTGACGCAATAGCCCGCGTCACGCAGCACGCGGGCGAGATCGTCAAGCTCCGGCGTGAGGAGCCTGATCGTTCCCTCCATGGGCTCGGCGACGTGGCGGACTTCGGCCTCGGTGAGCGTCTGCGGCGGCCCCTGACGGGCAGGATCGAGCTTGTGGCTGATCAGGCAGCGCCGCCAGGATGTCGCGATCCGTGACTCCGCATCGACGTCGGCCACGTGATTGGCGACGGACAAGACACGGGCGACATGGTTCGAGGCCGAGAGGCTGGCCATCGCGGACGTCTCCACCCTGTATTATTGCGCAAAGTCTGGCAGCACGGGCGGGGATGTCAATCGGGAACCGGGACGCAGCTATTGCTGCACCGCCCTCACCACGTGTCGATGCAGGGTCGCTTCTTCTCCGTTCGCGCGGGCGGTTTCGGCACCGAACGCAGGCCCGCCATGATCCAGCGGCGTGTTTCGGCGGGGTCGATGACGTTGTCGATCTCGAACACCGAGGCAATCGAGACCGCCTTGCCGTTGGCGTAGAGCTCGGCGACCTTGTTGCGATAGTAGGTCTCGCGCTCCTCGGGGTCGGCGATCGCCTCCATCTCCTTGCGGAAGCCGAGGCGGACATAGCCTTCGAATCCCATGCCGCCGAACTCACCGGTCGGCCAGGCCGCAGTGAAGAAGGAGGCGTGGAAGCCGCCGCCGATCATCGACTGCGCACCCAGCCCGTAGCCCTTGCGCAGCACGATGCCGAATAGCGGCACGGTGAGGCTGGCGCCTGTCACGAACATACGCGAGACGTGGCGCACGATTGCGGTCTTCTCGGCTTCCGGGCCGACCATGAAGCCGGGCGTGTCGCACAGCGAGACGACGGGTAAGTCGAAGGCGTCACAGAGCTGGAGGAAGCGCGCGGCCTTGTCACCGGCGTCGGCATCGATCGCGCCGCCGAGGTGGCGCGGGTTGTTGGCAATGAGGCCGAACGGCTTGCCCTCGATGCGGATCAGCGCGGTGATCATGCCGACGCCGTAGTCGCGGCGCAGCTCCAGCACGGAATCCTTATCCGCGACGAGATCGATCACGCTGCGGATATCGTAGACGCGCAGGCGGTTCTCGGGGATCGCGCGGCGAAGCAGGCGCTGATCGGCCGCTTGCCACTCCGTCACCGCGCCCTGGAAATAGGACAGGTATTTTTGCGCGACGCGCGTCGCCTCCTCCTCGTCCTCGACAAGGATGTCGATGACGCCGTTCGGCGCCTGGAACGAGACCGGGCCGACCTCGGCCGGATGATAGACGCCGAGGCCGCCGCCCTCGATCATCGCGGGGCCGCCCATGCCGATGGAGGCGTTCTTGGTGGCGATGATGACGTCGCAGCAGCCGAGCATCGCGGCGTTGCCGGCAAAGCAATAGCCGGAGACCACACCAACCACCGGCACGAGGCCGGAGAGTCTTGCGAACTGCACGAAGGACGGGCCGTCGAGCCCGGTCATGCCGAGCCGGTCGGTGTCGCCGGGCCGGCCGCCGCCGCCTTCGGCGTAGAACACCAGCGGGACGCGCCAGTCTTCCGCCAGCGTCAGCATGCGGTCGATCTTCTTGTGGTTCATGTGGCCCTGCGTGCCCGCGAGCACGGTGTAGTCATAGGCCACGACGATGCAGCGCCCGGCCTCCGGGCCGAACTTCTCGGCATTCACCGTGGCGACGCCCATGACGAGGCCGTCAGCCGGCGTGTTCTTGATGAGATCGTCCAGCTTGCGGCGGCGGCGCTGCGCTGCGATCGCGAGGCTGCCATATTCCATGAAGGAGCCCTCGTCGACGAGCTGTGCGACGTTCTCGCGGGCGGTGCGCTGGTTGGTGTTGCGGCGGCGCTCGACCGAGGTCGGCCGGTTTAAATCGAGCGTGTTGGCCTGGCGGGCGATCAGCTCGGCAAGATCAGGGCGGATGTGGTCGAGGTCGATGTCGGTTTCTGTTGCCGATGCATCGGCCGCGACGTCGAGCGGCTCCAGATACATGATCGGCTCGCCGTGCATCAGCGTGACGCCGTCGCTTGCGACGAGCTTCATGACGCGGCCACCCTGCTCGGCCATGACCAGATGCTCCATCTTCATGGACTCGATCACGGCGAGCTGCTGGCCGGGGCGCACGATCTCGCCTTCCTTTACCTGGATGGTGACGATGGTTCCTTGCAACGGCGCTGCGACCATCACCGCGCCCTCGGGCACGGCTTGCGCGACGTGAGCCTCCGCGCCGTGGCCAGTACGCTCGGTCGCGGCAAAGTAGAGCGGCTTGGCCGCACCATCGGCCGCCTCGACCAGCTTTGCGATATTGCGGTCGATGAAATCGGTTGCGATGCGATTGGTCCTGAAATCGGGATGTGCGAGCAGGGCCTGGAGGAAGGCGATATTGGTGACGACGCCGTCGATCCTGAATTCGCGCAAGGCGCGCGAGGCCTTGGCGACGACGTCGTGCCAGGTTTCACCAGGCGTATGCACGATGACCTTTGCGAGCAGCGAGTCGAAAGCGGCGCTGGTCTTGTAGCCGGCATAGCCAAAGCTATCGACGCGGACACCCGGCCCCGACGGCGGCTCGAACACGGCAAGCACGCCACCGGTCGGATGCGTCGCCCCTAGCTCGTCAAGCGTTTCCATGTTGACGCGGAGCTGCATCGCATAGCCGCGCGGCTTCGGGATCGCCCCCTGCGCAAGGCCGAGGGAAGCAAGCGATGCCCCCGCGGCGACCGCGAGTTGGGCGCGGACGAGGTCGAGGCCGAGCACTTCTTCAGTCACGGTATGCTCGACCTGGAGCCGCGGATTGGCCTCGATGAAGGCAAAGCTGTCCTCGGCACTGCCGTCGACCAGGAACTCGAACGTGCCGAGATTGTCGTAAGACGCAGCCGCCGCGAGCTGCTTCGCCGCTTCGATGATACGACCGCGCAAGGAATCGCTCAGCGAGGGGCTTGGCGCCACCTCGATCAGCTTCTGGTGCCGGCGCTGGATGGTGCATTCGCGCTCCCAGAGATGCGAGATTGCGCCGTGGCGGTCGCCGATGATCTGCACCTCGATGTGGCGAGCCTGCCGGATCAGCCGCTCGGCATAGACGCCATCGAATCCGAACGCCGCCTTGGCCTCGGACTGGCAGCGCGCATAGGCCTCCGCGAGATCGGCCGCCTTCTCCACGACGCGCATGCCGCGGCCGCCGCCGCCGGCCATCGCCTTGATCACGATCGCCGCATGGCTGCCGAGCGAATGGAAGAACGCCGTGATCTCTTCCAGCGACGACGGGCCGCTGGTGCCGGCGATGATCGGCACACCGCAACGCTTTGCGAGCTGGCGCGCGGCGACCTTGTCACCGAACAGTTCGAGTGCAGCCGGCTTCGGCCCGACGAAGGCGATACCTGCGTCGGCGCAGGCCTTTGCGAAGGCGGCGTTCTCGCTGAGGAAACCATAGCCGGGATGCACGGCATCACAGCCGGCGCTTTTCGCCGCCCTCACCACGGCGTCGACGTCGAGATAGGCCCGCGCGCCACGGCCGGGGATTTCGATCGCTTCATCGGCAACGCGCACATGCAGCGACAGCGCATCGTCGGCGGGGTGGATCGCCACTGTCGCGATGCCTGCGTCGGCCGCGGCACGCGCGATGCGGATGGCGATCTCACCGCGATTGGCGATCAGGAGTTTTTTGAACGACATGCAACGGTCTCCATGCCCGCGAAACGAGGCGCGGGTCGGCAGGTTCGATCATCCTGCTTCTTCACTTTAAACGCAGCCGTCAAGAGCGGGACAGCCAGTCGCGACAGCCGGTCCCGCGGGCCGGAATATTTCCATGAAACCTCCAGACGACCCTGGCGGCGACCACGGGTCGTCGTTCTGACATTCCTGCCTAGCCGCCCTTCTTGTCGAGCACGAGATCGATCGTGTGAGCGGCGATCTTGCGAAGCTGGGGCTCATCGCCGAAGGCACGTTCGAGCACGGCGAGGCCGCGCGTCACCGTGATGATGTGCAGCGCTGCAGCTGCAGGGTTGCCGTTGAACTCGCCGCGCTCGGCGCCGGCCGACAACGTGTCCTGGACTAGGGCGGTGGCGCGCGACACGAGGTTCGCAAAGGCCTGGCGCGCTTCTTCGTCCAACCCCTCGCCTTCGGCCGCGCCGAGCTCCATCAATCCGCGCGTGGTTGGACACCCGCGCGGCGGCGAGCCGGAGCGGAAGTTGGTGATGGTCAGGTCGAAGAACGCAGTGAGGCGTTTTCGCAATGAGCCCGTGCTGAGCGCCTTTTGCAGGGCGACGAGATAGTCGCCCGCGTAGCGCTCATAGGCCTGGAGGAACAGCGCCTCCTTGCTGCCGAACGCATTGTAGAGACTGCCGCGCTGGACGCCGGCATCGCGCGCGATGTCCGACAGCGACGTGCCGCGCACGCCCTTGCGCCAGAACTGATCGAACGCAATGCGCAGGACGTCGTCGTGGTCGAACTCGCGCGGTCTCAAATCTTGCTCCTCTGCCCGGCAGTCGGGCCCCATGAAGTATTCGACACGATGTCAAGAATATGCTTTCTAGACATCGTGTCAAAAACTAATTGGGATTGATAGCCCGTTTCGTCAACGAGCTGAACCGCCGGCGCGCATATGCGCCTTGGCGATTCAGGCCAGCATGCAAAGGGACGCGCGATGCCTCTCCTCCACATCTCGATGCGCGCCGGAAAACCGGAAGCCTACCGGCAGGCGATCCTCGACGGCCTCTACCGCGCCATGCGCGAAGCGCTGAACGTGCCCGAGGGCGACGAGTTCATGACCATCAGCGAGCTTGAGCCCGCAAACTTCCGCTGCGGCAATGCCTATGGCGTCAAGCGGAGCGACGACGCCGTGCTGATCCAGATCACCGTGTTCACCTCGCGCACCGCGGAGCAGAAGAAGGCGCTGTATCGCCGGATCGCGGACCTGCTCGGCGAGAACCCGGGCATCCGGCCCGAGGACGTGTTCGTCAACGTGCTCGACGCGCCCAAGGAGAACTGGTCCGTCGGCCACGGCCTCGCGCAATTTGCGTGAGGCCGCTGCCGAGATTTTTATGGACACCGATCCCAGAAGCCCTGGGTTCGCGTGAAGTCGGTGTAGTACCAGCACAGGCCCGGCGCCGGCGGTTGCCCGGCCCACGCGGCTGCGGTTGCCGCCGCAACGAAGCCAAGCGCTGCTCCCGCGGCAATCGCACCGCCCGGGCGCCAGGAATAGCGCGGCGGCCGAACCCAGGGATGATGCGGCCGATGGATTGGCGGACGGTGTGCGCCGGGTGGACGGTGTGCTCCCGGTGGACGATGCGCGCCCGGTGGGCGGGGTGTCGGCCTATGGGCGCCGGGCGGACGACCACCACCAGGGCGATGGCCACCGCCACCCCCATGCCGCTGCGCACTGAAATCGGTGACCAGCGCAGCCGGCTCCGCACTCGCAGATGACATCAGGATCGTTGCATCGAGCGGCCACGCCAGCGCAACGGCAAGCAGTCCAACTCCGAATGATCGACGCATTTTCATTTCCTTCCATAATCAAACGAATCGAAAACTCTCGCGCGTTTTTGTCTTTAGGAAGACGCAGGCTGCGCGTTGCAGCAATGCTGTACTTCGTCGAACGCGCTGGACATCGAACGCACATCATCCCCGCGCAGCGCACGTCTCCATGATTGCATCAAGCTCGGCCTTCGAGAGAACGCCGAGCTCGGCGATGAAGACGATCCTGGCTCGCGGCACGCCTGCGGCTGGCGCTTGGCGCGGCGCGAGTGTCGCGCGGCCCGCGGCGAATTGAAGCACCATCGGCCGCCCGGGCTGCTCGACGGTCTCGAACAGGCCCTTGGCGCGCGCGAGCTTCGGCGCCAAGCGATTGATCGCTTGCTGCAAACGCGGCAGCGAGAGCGGCTGGTCCGACGTCCAGCTCAGCGTCTCGAAGCGTTCCTCTGCTGGTCGTCGCGGCCCCGGCTCGCGTGGCGCGGGCGCGCGCGCCACATCCGCGGGAAACAGAAGTGCGGAGGGTATCTCGCCATGCAGCGCGTCAACCACCACGGCGGGTGAGCGTAGCGCGCGGATCGCCTCGCGCATTCGCGCACCGGCCCCCTCGTCCGCCAGATCGATCTTGCTCAGCGCCACCACGTCGGCCGCCCTGAGCTGAGAGCGCACCAGCGCGTCGTCGAGGGCGGCCGGCGATGCCGACGCGTCCATCACGCAAAGCACCGTCTCAAGCGGCGTCTCGCGCAGGATCACCGGGTCCATCAAATTGCGCACGATGTCGGCGGGATCGGCGACGCCGCTGGTCTCGATGACGATGTACTCAGGCCTCGGATCACGCCGGAGCAGGGTTGAGAGCGTGCGCAACAGATCGCCTTCGAGCGAGCAGCAGATGCAGCCGTTGCTTAGGCTCACCACGCCGTCGCTCGCGCCCGCGATCAGCTCCGCGTCGATATTGATCGCGCCGAAATCGTTGACGACGGTGGCGATCCGCCGCCCGTCTGCATGCGCCAGCAGATGGTTCACGACAGTCGTCTTGCCTGCCCCCAGGAAGCCCGTCACCAGGAGAATGGGGACCGGCATGCCTCAGCCCTCGACGACGGGTCGGCGCACGGGTCGGCCGGGCCGCGCCGCCACATCCAGCACGCCGTCGCTGATCAGCGGCTGGCCGCTGACGATCAGATGGCGCACGCCTTCCGAGGGGCGGTTCATTGCCGTGAAGGTCGCGCGGTCGCTGAGTTTCTCGTAGTCGAACACGACGATATCGGCATCGGCGTCCTTTGCGAGCCGGCCCTTGGCACGCATCGCGGGCGTGCTCTGCGCGAGGATCTCCGCCGGGATCAGCGCGCATTTGCGGATGCCTTCGAGCAGCGACACCGCCTTGCGCTCGCGCACCCATTCGCGGATGAAGCGGGTGAAGCAGCCGGCCGAGCGCGGATGCGAGGTGGCGTCATCAGGCAGCGGCCAGGCATCGCCGGTGTAGGTGCGGCCGTCCGACAACGTCCACGGCATCGCGTCAGAGGCAATCGCTCCGCCGGGATAGAGTACCGACATGTCGAGGAGATCGCGGTGATGCGCATTGTTCTCGGTGTCGAGGATGTGCCAGAGCACCAGCGAGGACGGCTCTTCGGCCTGTGCCTTCAGCAGCTCCTCGCGGTCGTGGAAACGATAGCCGTCGGTCACGCGCTGCACGGAATCATAACCGGTGCCGTTGCGCTCAACGAACTGGGGATCACTGAAGAAGGCCGCCGCCAGCACGGTCGAGCCGGTGCCATAGGGATAGGCCTCGACCGTGATGGGGAGGCCCTGCGCCTGCGCCTGCTCGATCAGCACGCGGCAACGTTCGACGTCCGTCTTGCTGGACGAGTTGAAGTGGCAGATGTGCATATGCGCGCCAGTGGCGCCGGCATAGCCGATCAGGCGAATATAGGCTTCCGCCGCGCTTTCAGGATCGATGCGCGACATGAAGGCGACATGGGTGAATGTCGGCACGTCCTGCTTCGCCGCGAGCTGGCACACCGCGGTCAATTCCTGGACGCCGGCGCCCGGCGCGTAGGCGTTCAAAATGCCGATGCCGATGCCGCCCTCGTTGAGGCCGCGCGCGAGGCGCTCGATAATGCCTGACACCTCCGTATCGCTCGCGACGTTCTCGATCCAGCGGCGATCGCGCATGGCATTGCCGAACGCCTCCAGCGAGCTTTCCGCATTGGAGCCCGTCATCGCGCCGATGCGCGCAAAGGCCCAGTTGGCGGCGGCGCCGTAGTTGAGCACGCGACCCTTCCGGGCCTGGCGCTCATACCATGACGCGACCGGCAGCACGCCGGCCTCGAGATCGAGCGTCGTCGTGACGCCGTCGAACGCCTGCATGCGGTCGGCGGGGATCGACTGGCCATGCGCGTGCAAATCGATGAAGCCCGGCGCGACCACGAGCTCGGTCGCGTCGATCACCCGCTCGGCACTGCCGAGCGAGGAGCCGACCGCGGCGATCTTGCCGTCCACGACCGCCACATCGCCGACGGCATCCATGCCGCTCGCCGGATCCACCACCCGGCCGCCAGAGATCACCAAGCCGCTCATATCAAAACTCCCGAATGCAGAAAGCCATGGCCTCCAAAGGCCCGGCAGCAGTTGGAGGCAGAGAACCGGCCCGCATCGCGTACCATCTCTGCGCGCATAGAGCCAGATTTTGGAGGGAACGACCACCTCCGTCGATGCCGATGCAGCATGCTCGCACGGGAGGTCGGCAAGAACTGAGAGTAATCGGGGCCACAGCGCAGCAACACCGCCTCGTCAATTCGCATGACAATTGACACGCGCCCGCGTCCTCGCGGCATGATTTGCCCGAGTTGTGCTTCTCGTCACACCCGTCCTAAGGAAAGGGCGCAGGGAAGACCGGGCGCCGGCTGGCACCCATAGAGCCCCTATGCGAAAATATTGCGCACGCAATGCACAGGGGAGACACAGGGCAGCCGAGACCAGGCCTTCCCTGCGCAGTGGTTTGACGATCTCCCCGGAGACGAATTCCTTTTGCCTCCGTCACCTCGCGAAATTCACGCCCATCACGCCGGTTGACGCGATGACGCCTTCGCAAAGGCTTGACTGTAGCAACGACGGCCAGGACCACACGTCTATATTTTGGCATTCGGTGAAACACGCCGAAACTAAGAAAGCCCTTTAAAATAAGGTCTTTTCGACTACCCTGATCCACGGCGTTTCAGCGCGCTTCGCCAAAAATAGGGCCCGGCCCTAAGCCTCTCAGCGGTCCGCACGACAAGCTGAAAATCCCAAAAGCCGAGCCCGATGGTCCAACTTATCGGAGCTGAAACCACGATGGATACTACCACGACAACCGAACCCGCAGGCAAGCGCGGCCGCAATAGCAGCGTCATTCTAACCGACCGCCTCTGCGAAAAGCGGGTCGCCAAGCGGGTCAAATTCTACGACCGCAAATGCCCCGGCCTCTACGTCAGCATCACCACGGGGGGGCGTCGCGACGTTCTACTTTAAGTTCACCGACCGGCAGACTGGCAAGCAGCGCACCGGCTGGCTCGGCATCTACAATTCGGAGACCCTCACGGTCGAGGACGCCCGCAGCAAAGTCTACGGCCTCAAGAGCATGGGCGGCGATGCGCTCGCCGAGACCTTCCGCGACCAGAAGGCGAAGGCCGCGCAGAACGGCAAGACCGTCTCCGAGATCATCGAGGAGCGGATCGACTGGATGAAGACGCCCGTCCGCAAGCCGGACGGCGAGATGCGGCCCCGGCTGGAGGCGTGGGAGAACACTGCCAGCCATCTGCGCCGCTTCCTTAGTGCCCGGCTCGGCAAGAAGCTGGCGCGAGAGGTCACCAAGAATGACATCGCGACGCTCTCGAACGATATCGTCGCGGGTGAGTTCGGCAAACCTTCGGTCAGCAATGCGCGGCACATGCGGAAGGCGGCCAGTGCCCTGTTCAATTGGGCGGCTGAGGCGGGCCGCGATTACGTCAGCGCGTCGCCTTGCGTCAATCTGCCGAAGCTCGATGCGGAGCATGCCCGCACCCGCGTTCTTTCCGAAGACGAGATTAGGATATTCTGGCATGGCCTCGACGATGAGGACTTGATGCAGTCATGGGATCGCAGGACGCGGCTGGCGCTGAAGTTCGAGCTTGTGACCATGCTGCGGTCGAGCGAACTGCTCGGCGCGCACCGGGACGAACTCTTCGACCTTGACGGCGAGAACCCGCGCTTTGATGTACCGCTCAAGCGGGTAAAAAAGCGCCGCGTGATCCAGCAGCCGCTGTCCGATCTCGCGGTCGAGATCATCAAGGAAGCCTTGCGGGGATCGAACAAGCAATTCGTCTTCGCCTCCCCGCTCGGCGATAAGCCGTTGCATCGGAAAGCCATGGCTGACGCACTGCGTGGGGACAAGCGTAAGGGCAAGGTGAGGACGCCCGGCATCTGCCAGCTGCTCGGTCTCAAGCCGTTCACGCCGCACGACCTGCGCAGGACCAGCGCGACGCTTGCGGGTGATCTCGGATTTGACGACGCATGGATTGCAAAATGCCTCGATCATACCGCTAGCAAGAAGGCCGAGGTCGTCGTGCCGAGCGTCACGGGCAAGGTCTACAACCATTCCAAGCGGATGAAGGAGAAGCGTGCGGTGTTGGATGGCGTCGCGGCTGAGTTGCGGCGAATCATCGGCAAGTCAGCAGCAAAGGCTGTCGAGCAGGATCGGGTACGGCTCATAGCCTGATAGCGATCCCCGAAAGCAGTTCGGGAGTTAGTTAGCCGGCCAGCGCGAAGCTGGCCGGCATTACGAAGCATCATGGACGCTTCAATTGGCTGCTGCCGGGTCGAAAACTTCTCGCAGCTTCGGCGTTAGGCCCCCCGGAATTGCTCCTTGGCTCTAGTTCGCTTTCTTTGTTAGGCGAGCCACAGCCGCCGCCAACTCAACTTCGTCTTTGAGGAGTTGTCCCATTCGGTCTACGAGTTCGGCAAGGACCATCCGGATGTCATGAGCTGATTGGAGGCACTGCTCATCGCTTTGAGCGTGCAGACCTTGACTTAAGGCCGAATGCAATAGCAGCAGCGGGTTGTGGCCATTGATCAGCAGCCCCTGTGGAAACGCGTCCTTCACGCTTTCAAGCGCATTCAGAAAACTATGCATCCCTTTCGCTTTTTCGAGACTTGCAACAGTATCCGGTGCGATCTTTGTGGCCACCTTGATGATCTGATCGAAGAGTTGATCCTTGTGGCCTTCTACGACCCGCCGATAATAGCTGAACGCACCGATACCAAGACCGTGGTTCTCGCATTGACGTCCTTTTAGAAAGACTTGACTATCATTACCGAACAACCGGAGCAGCCGGTTCGACGTTGGTGAGCCAAATTTGGGACGTTCGCCGAACTTGGCACACATGGCTGCCGGTGGAGCCGCGCTATTCGCTTCTACTAGCAACGAGAATATCTTGGTCTTGCGCCGACAATTCGAGCACAGGTAGGTCAAGTAAGTCGTTAAAGGAGCCTTGTCCGGAAGGTATCGATTGCCGTCCGTGAGGCGATGCACGCGTTTGCCGCTGCACGCCTCGTGCGAGCAGTTCAGAACTATTGCAGGCGCGGCCAACATCCAACGACCGTAGTCGTCATTCGTGAGTGCATCCGAAACCTCGGTGAGATCGTCGATTGCTGGCGAGTTCTCCAAGAACTCTGTAAACGAAAGGACGGTCTTCTTCTTTTGGCCTGATCTCTCGCCAATGTTTATTTCGTTCATCTACCAACCTGCGTCGGACTAAACCCATTTCAGATCTATTCGAAATACCTGCTCCCGGGATAGCGCCATCA
>NZ_LGHL01000161.1 GCF_001908205.1 Bradyrhizobium sp. NAS80.1 | reverse complement strand
GTTTCCGGAGAAGGCGGCTCCGCGTGCTGGATATAGAAACCGGTGACGATGCCGACATGCGCGTTGGGCGTGTTCATGACGGCCTCCGCGGCGCGAGCAAGATTGCCTTTTGCCCACTCGGTCATCTGGCCGATATCGCGTTTGACTCTGCGCCCGATGATCGCCTCGATCTGGGCTACCGACTCGTTCACTGGATCCACCTCGACTTGACTTCTCGAAGGTGCCGGGGTTCTGCCGGGTTTTTCCGGTCGCTCTACGTTGTTCTACAATGGCATCGGTCCTTCAGCTCCGTTCGCGCACTGAGCACAAGCACCCGAATTTCCGAATGTGCCTACCCCAAAGATCATCCAAGGATCGTTCGTCAGCTTCGTGTTGGCTTCCGAGGATGGAGCAGCTCTTCGACAGACTGTTTCGGGTCCTTGATCCGAGAGCGGCCCTTGCGATCGTTCTTCTGTGCATCGAGCTTCTGCAGGAAACGGAACCGCGGCGATCGGGTCGCGCGCCCCGATCGGCCGTGCTTGGTCATGCCGAAACCCTTTTGGCCGCCATGCATCATTTGACTACCAACGAAAGCTGTGCGGCTCACACCGCGATTTACGTAATTGGTCCGGCCCACGAGCAGGTCGGCCTTGTCAAGCTCACTGGCGGGCGTCTAGAGCCGCGTACTATCCCGACTAGGACATTAGCTCTGTCAGATTAGGACACCTGTGCTGGCTCAAACGTTTATACAGCCATGGGCGATCCGGATGGGGTCGCCCGGTAGAGCGGATGCCAAACTTCATCGGTGCCCAACAACAACGCCGCCTGTTTGAAATACCGACAGGCGGCGCTGCTCCAGCCCCGGGAGGGGGGACGCAAAATCCCGGTAGGGGTTAGTCTGAATGATTGATGCGAAGATTCAATGGCCCTCGCGGCTGAGCCCGCCTTTTACGCTTGTTAAGTCGCGGCAATCTACTGAGGTGTATTCTGCGCTCGGAAGTTCGTCAGGAAATTGGTGGGGGAGACTCCCGAATGCCAATGAACGAGCACCGACGTCTCGCCAAGGAAGCCGGGGCGATCGTTGAGGAAACGAAGCGTAGGACTGAAGAATTGAGAGAGTGCGTGGCCGACTCGCGCCTTCTCATTGATGAGAGCAAGCAGATTCTGGCGCGATCGCACCGGGTACCGAATCCCCGCGTTCGCCGAGCGTTCGATTGGACCGGATTCCTTGATCCATCCCACGGGTCAGAAGCTCGGGAAATTAGGACACCTCAGGATTCAACTTAGGACAGTTGGATCAAATACGGACAGTGCCTTACTCGGACCGGTCCTTCCACCGGCTGGATCGCACCAGCTTGCCTCGCGCACAAAGTTGGTCAGTGCAATTTCTGTCCGGGTACGGGGACGATCTTCATGGACGGCGATCGAGAGGCACGGCCTGAACGCGGACTGGAAGCTTCGTTGTCCTGCTCCGCAAGATCCAAGATCGAAACTCGTGGGCATTTGGAGATTGATCACGTCGATCACGCTCCTTGCCGCCTCGCTTCCGCTGCCTCCATCTTCGCCTTGTAGCCCCGTACGTCCAACCCTCCCAGTCCCAGCCCATGCCGGTCTCAGACAAACAGGTCGGGTTGTCGGTGAGGCTGTCGTCCTCTCCATAGGCGGAAAGTGACGAAAGACCCACTTCAGACCAAAGCCACCTCACGATATGGTTCGTTAGAAACCGCCGAACGGGTAGGCGCGAGTGCTCCTTGCGACAGCGGTCTCGGAGGTTTGCGTGGCAAAGAGAGCCTACAAATCTTTTCGTTACAAGGCCAACTCCGCCTGGAGTTCCGCGCGGCGGGGTCTGCTTTCGGCGTCAGGAAAAACAGACATCGTCGTTGGCAGCCCGCCGGAGTTCAAAGGCGAGCCGGACATCTGGGCACCCGAAGAGCTACTCGTGGGCTCGGTCAATACATGCATAATGCTGACTTTCCTCACGCTCGCCGAAGCGAAAGGCCTGACTCCAGTGGAATATGAAAGCGAAGCCGAAGGCCTGCTCGAAATCATCGAAGGCAAGTACCGCATCACGGAAGTCACGGTTCGACCTCGCGTAAGCCTCAAAGGCAAAGCTGAGCTCGAGCGTGCACGCGAAATCATGGAAAGCGTCGAAGCACAGTGCTTCATCTCGAATTCCATCAAATCGAAAGTCACGCTCACTGCGGAGTTTGTCGTTGCTCCCTCGCAGAAGTGAAAACGAATAGCGTCGGCTGCATAGTTCGGATTTGACCCGACTCGAGTCACGCCCTAGTGCTGTCCTTCAACCGGCGCAGCGGACCAAAGCTTCGGCCTGCGTTTGGCCTTTGCGCGGCAGCGCGAGCTGGTTCCAGACGTCCACGAGCGCGGCGGCCAACTGATCGACCAGGATATCGTCGTGGTACGGCGTGGGCGTTATGCGCAGCCGCTCGGTCCCCCGCGATACGGTCGGATAGTTGATGGGCTGGATGTAAATGCTGTGGTCGGTGAGCAAGAGATCGGTCGCGGCCTTGCATTTCTCGGCATCGCCGACCATCACCGGTACGATATGGGTGTCGCTCAGCATTACCGGCAGCGAAGCTGCGGTGAGGACCGACTTTACTCTCGCGGCCCGCTCCTGCTGACGCTCACGCTCCCAGTCCGATGTCTTGAGATGCCGGATTGCCGCAGTCGCCGCCGCGCAGATGGCTGGCGGCAGCGCGGTCGTGAAGATGAAGCCGGGTGCATAGGAACGGATCGCGTCCACAAGATTGGCAGATCCAGCGATATAGCCGCCGAGGCATCCGAAGGCCTTGGCAAGCGTTCCCTCGATGACGTCGATACGATGCATGGCGCCGTCGCGCGCCGCGACACCGGCGCCGCGCGGGCCGTACATGCCGACCGCGTGGACCTCGTCCAGATACGTCATGGCACCATAGCGGACGGCAAGGTCGCAGATCCGGCAGATCGGCGCGACGTCGCCACCCATCGAGTACAAGCTCTCGAACACGATCAGCTTGGGACGACCCGGATCGGCCCCTGCCAGCAGCTCCTCGAGATGACCAACGTCATTGTGTCGCCAGATCTTCTTCTCGAGGCCCGATTGGCGAACACCCTCGATCATCGAATTGTGGTTCATCGCATCCGACAGGATGAGGCAATTCGGGATCAACCGGGCGATGGTCGAGATGCCCGTTTGGTTCGAAACGTAGCCGGATGTGAAGACGAGCGCAGCCTCCTTGCCATGCAAGTCCGCGAGTTCGCGCTCGAGCTCGACCAGCGGGTGATTTGTCCCGGAAATGTTGCGGGTGCCGCCGGCACCGGTGCCCATCCTGGTCGCCGTCTCGACCATGGCGGCGATCACCTTCGGGTGCTGACCCATCCCGAGATAATCGTTCGAGCACCAGATCACCACGTCCCGCGTCCCGCGTCCCCTAGGCGAGTGCCAGATCGCCCACGGAAACCGCCCGGCGATGCGCTCGAGATCGGCGAACACCCGGTAGCGACGTTCATCCCGGAGCCGACTGATCGCATCCGCGAAGAATTTGTCATAGATCATGGGGTTGGCCTCCTGCGCGCGCACGCGGCGCCAAATCATTTTTGGAAATGACCGCTGCCGCTACCCGGCATCATCTCACGTCAATGCGGCCTCTCTTCCGGTTTCATGAGGCGGAGCAAATCGTCGGCGATACGATCGGCGGGCGTGTCGGCGTCGAACGCCTGCACAAACTTGCCTTGCGGGTCCATGACGTAAAGGTAGGTGCTGTGGTCCATGGTGTAGTCGTTGGCGCCGTCACCGCTCTTGTGGGCCACATAGTACACTCCGTATTCCTGCGCCACAGCGGCGATCTGCGCGGGAGTGCCCGTGAGCCCGACAATTCTTGGATCGAACGACTGCGTGTATTGCGCCATCACGTCAGGTGTATCGCGTTTGGGATCAACGGTGATGAAGATCGGCTGGACCTTGGCGGCGTCGGGGCCGAGCCTCGCAAGCGCAGCAGCGATCTCTAGCAGCGTCGTTGGGCAAGTATTGGGGCAGAAGGTATATCCGAAATACACCAGCAGCCATTTTCCTCGGTATGTCTGATCGGTGACCGTCGCGCCGTCGGGCGCTGTCAGACTGAAAGGTCCCCCTATCGTGACGGATGAGGTGGCCGCGCGCGAGGCCGGTGGGCTGATGGCGAGCAGTATCGCGAGAACTGCACCACAGAGACTTCGCCCGAGAGCCGAAAGATGAAGGAGTTCACGGCGGCGATCCATTGAACCTCCGCAATCTCTGGTCGCAACTTTCAGGCCGCGAAGCCGCTCCTCGACGCCTGCTCTGCGCCAGTCAAACTATTGACTTCAGGTAGGTTTAGGTATGCTATAAATACTGAGTGTGTTTCCCCTGGCAAGACGATTGGGTCTTGGCCTCGCGAAGGGGGAGGCGCCGTGATGAAAGCCATAAATTCAGTTGTTGTGGCCAGCGCAATCGTCAGCGCGATTAGCGGAGTGCCGGCGCGCGCGTACGAAGAGGGCCCCGTCCCTCAGGGCGGAACGATCCAGGGCAAGGTCATCTTCAATGGCGAGGTCCAGACGCGGAAGATCATTCCGAACAAGGATCTCGATGTCTGTGACGGACCTCGCGAAGAGCCCCTGATCGACGTTGGGCCCGACAAGGGCGTTGAGAACGCGGTCGTGTATCTGGCCCAGGTGGCCAAGGGAAAGGCGTGGCCCGCGCAGGCGGGGCAGGCCAAGACGCCCGAGCTCGTCAATCACAACTGTCGTTTCGAGCCCAAGGTTCAGGTGATCCGCGCGGGACCACTCGTGGTCGTGAATAGCGACCCGATGCTGCACAACACCCACGGCTATTACGGGAAGCGTACAGCCTTCAATATGGCGCTACCGAACCAGGGACAGCGAATTCCCACAGAGCTGACGCGGGCCGGAACCGTGCGCATCGACTGTGACGCACACGGCTGGATGGAAGGGTGGATCTACGTGGTGGATAACCCCTACTACGCAATCGCCGGCGCCGACGGCAAGTTCAGCATCACGGACGTACCGCCTGGCAACTATACCCTGGTGGCGATCCAGTCCCTCACTGGCCCCGTGCAGCAGTCCGTCACCGTGGCGGCCGGCAAGCCGACTGAACTAACAATAGAATTGATGAAGCAATAGACTTTTTCACACGCCGGTAATCACCGGCGGCACTTGTGCAACGCGAGACAAGACCGCGAGGTGCAGCAACAGATCTCAGACACAGAGGGGAACGATCTACCGGGAGGTACCCATGTCCGAGCTTGACCGTGAACGGCGTGAGTTGGCGACGGTTCTCCAGCGGCCCGGGGTACGTCCCGATCCCTTGCTGCGGATTACCCGACGCACTTTCGTCCACAGATCGTGTTTGACCGGTGCGGCTACAGTCGCTCAGACTTTCGCATGGTGGCCGCTGCTTAATACCATCGATGTCGCTTACGCTGCCGAGGAGCCCTTCAAGTTTGCGTGGGTTTCCGACACCCACCTCTATCCGAAATCCGTCAACACACGCTTCGTCGAGAAGGTGCAGCGTGCCGCGCGGGAGGTCCAGGCCATGAACCCGCCGGCCGATTTCATGATCTTCGGCGGCGACCTGGCTCAGCTCGGCCGAGCCAACGAGCTCGAACTCGGAGTTGAGCTCTTGAACGAAGTGAAGATTCGGAAAGTCTTCATCCCGGGCGAGCACGACTGGTACTACGACATGGGCGCGAAGTGGAAGCAGCTCTTCGACAAGCCTAACTGGACCTTCGACCACAAGGGGGTGCGTTTTATCGGGCTCGACACGGTCACCCGCGGACCGGACTACTGGACGGTGCGGAAGATGAGCCCCGAAGAGCGCATGGACCACATGGCAACCCTCGACGGCAGCGTCGCCGGCCCGTGGGCCGGCGTCGGCCGCGACCAGCTCGACTGGGTGCAGAAGACGCTTGCCGACTGGGATAAAGCCAGGCCGGTCGTCATCTTCAGCCACAATCCGCTCTATGAGTACTATCCGCCCTGGAACTTCTGGGTGCGCGACTGGCGCGAAGTTAATGAGGTGCTGAAGCCTTATACCAACGTCACCAATATCCATGGTCACGTCCATCAGGTGCTCTACAACGAGATCGGAACCATGCGGTCGATCGGAATGCTGGCGACCTCCTGGCCCTGGCCCTATGCCCCCGAGGGCGTGCCCAAGCTTACCAAGCCGATGATCCGCGCCGACCCCGGCGATTTCTACGACGGCGTAGGCTGGGAAACCTTGAGCATGAACAAAGATCGGATCGAGACCCAGTACGTTATGTGGGGCCGTAAGGAGGTCTTCGTTCAGTCGCCGCCGGACTCCTCGCTGAGTCAGCCTGAGATCCTGCGGCCGCGGATCGCCGACCAGATCTGGCCGTATTAACGGAGGATTGGTCATGAAAACCAGCGCACGATTCACTGTCGTCCTCACTCGCCCTTGCCTCGTCGGAGCACTGGGAGTGATTGCGCTCGTTGTCGGCCCAGCGAGCGCGAACAAGGACCCGGTAACACCTCAACAGTTGAAAGCCTACGAGGACGCCTTCATGGAGCAGGTGAGAATAGGCGACCTCCTGTTCCACGGCGATGCCGCGTTGGCGAAAAAGATGAACGTCGTGCTCACCACCACCGGAATGGCCTGCGCGATGTGCCATCCTTTTGCCTCCGACACCCATCCGCAGGCGTTCCCGAAGTATCAGGTGAGCATGAACAAATTCGCGACACTTCGCGACATGATCAACTGGTGTATCGAGAAACCCAACCAGGGCGAAAAGATCGATTCCGATTCCGACGCGATGAAGGCGCTCGAGGCGTACATCTATTGGTCGAACACCGGCTCGGTGCTGGTCCCGGGTAAGTACTAGTCTTGGGACACCCAAAGTGGGTCCATCGACAAGCGAAACCGGACGGGGGAGTGACCCAGAAGCGAGACGATTCACCGCTGAGCGACAGATGTCGCAGTGATGCCTGAGGAGCCGCACGACGTGAGGCCGCGATGACGGTGAGGGGCGCGCCATGACAGAAACATTGCAATTGCGTGGCAGGTTCACCGGTGTCGACCTCGATCAGCTCGTCGACTGGCGTGTCGTTCGAACCTGGCTTTACCTTGGGATGTTCTGGCTCATGGTCACGCCGTCGATCGGCGTGGCACTGTCCGGTCTTTTCAACTATCCCGACTATCTTGGCACCACGTTGGGGCTGACCTTTGGCCGGCTCCGTCCGGTCCATGTCAACGGCGTCATTTTCGGCGCGTTTTCCACGCTGTTCATCGGCGAGTGCTACTATCTGGTGCCGCGGCTGTGTGGCGTTCGCGTGCCCTGGAGTCAGTGGGCCGTCCCGCTCGCCTGGGTGTGGAGCATCGCTCTTCTTGCCGGTTTGATATCGCTGCCATTCGGGACGAACCACGGCCTCGAAGCCGGCGAGCTCCCGCTCTTCGCTGAAATTCCCATGTTCATTGTCGTCGCGGCCGCTACGGCGCAATTCCTCATGACCGTCGCGCAGCGCCTCGAACCGCAGCTCTACGTTGCGCTTTGGTATCTGATCGCCGCCTTCATATGGACGACGATGAATCTGGTCTTGGGAAGCTTCATCCTGCCCTACACGATTTCCGGAATAAACAGTGCGGCGTTCCATGGCCTCTACATCCATTACATCGTCGGCCTCTGGATCACGCCCGCGGGCTATGTGCTGATATACTATTTCCTTCCGGTCAGCGTGCGTAATCCGCTCTACGCTCACAAGCTGTCGCTGGTCGGTTTCTGGTCTCTCGCCCTATTCTATCCGTTTGTCGGCATCCATCATTATCTTTACAGCCCGATTGCCGACTGGGCCGAGACGCTCGCAATCGTCACATCCATGCTTCTGATCATCCCGGTGTGGACCGTGCTGGTAAATTTTTTCGGCACGGTGCACGGACGGTGGGACGGCTTCGGGAAGAATCTCCCGGCAAAGTTCCTGATCATGGGCTCGCTCATGTATCTGGCCGGCTGCTTCCAAGGCTCGGTCGAGGCCTTACGGTCGATTCAGCAGCCAACGCATTTCTCGGACTTCGTCATCTCCCATTCGCACCTCACCGTGTTCGGGACGTTTGTTGTGTGGGCGATGGGCGGCCTGGTCTATGTCTGGCCGCGGGTGTGTGGTCGTGAGCTTTGGTCCTTTGCGCTCGGCAATTGGGCATTCTGGCTGATCACTGTGGGCATCTCCACTATGGGCCTCGTCCTCACCGCCGCAGGTCTGCAGCAGGGCTTTGAGTGGATGAACGGAACGGAGTGGGTCGATACAGTTGTGCGGATGAGGCCGTATTGGCTGGTGCGCACGCTCTCCGGCATCAGCATGGACACCGGAATGTCCCTGTTGGTCATCAACCTGATGATGACAGCGTTGACCAGGCCCACCGAGGCGAGGGAAGTGGCTCCAGCGCCCGGTGTGGCTCCCGTTCCTGCGGGAGGGTCGGCGCAATGAACGCGCGGTTTGTCGCCCTTGTTGCCGGCGTCGGCTTCTTCTTTCTCGCGGTCCTGACTCAGGGGATACTGCCGTTCGTCGAACCGTCAGCGCGTACCACTACGGTGACCGCGGTCGTGCGCACCGAACTGGGTCAGCTCAAATGGATGGTGACCGAGGCCACCGACTACACCCCTATGGAGCAGCTTGGCCGTCGCGTGTATCTGCGCGAAGGCTGCTGGTATTGCCATTCCCAGTACGTTCGTCCGGTAACGGGCGAGACGCGCCGCTGGGGTCCGGTGAGCGAGGCGGGTGAATACGCCTTCGATGTTCCGCACCTGTTTGGTACGCGACGCATCGGACCGGATCTGACTCGGGTCGGGCTCAAATACGGAGACGAGTGGCATCTCGCCCATTTTTGGGATCCGCGCAGCCTCACGGGAGATTCGATCATGGCTCCTTATCGGGAGCTTTTTGATACACCCGCGGCGGCAGTGAAGATTGTCGATGACGGGGCCGGTAATCGCACGCTCGAGAAAACATCGGAAACTGCAAAGCTGTTCGACTTCGCAAGCAAGGAGCAGATCAAGCTCACGCCCAACACCGAGGGGCTGTTGTTCGTTCCGATGAAAGCGCGCGGCAAGTTTCCGATCGTCTGGACGCCAAACAAGGAATACACGGGGGACACGGTCAAGATTGCTATTGAGACGGACGAGCTTGAGGGTCTCATTGCCTATGTCCAGAAGCTCGGCATGAATCGCGGCAAGTGGCGCGATATGTTCGAGCCGCAGCAGCTGGCGGTCACGGAGGCCACCCTTCCGCGCTCAAGCGGATGGATCGCGTACGGCAAGGAAGTCTACGAGCGGCGATGTATCGGGTGCCACGGTGTCAAGGGCGACGGGAATGGACCAGCTGCGACCTTCCTGTTCAAGCAGCGACCGCGAAACTTCAATGCGGCGGCCTTCAAGTTTCGTCTGACCCAGAAACCGATCCCCACCGACGGCGACTTGCTACGAACTATCACCCGCGGCGTGCGCGGCACGGCGATGCCGGCGTGGTATGAGTTGCCACTCACGGATCGGCTCGCAGTCATCCAGTACATCAAATACGAGCTTGCGGTCGACCGCTCCGACCCCGCAGCACCCTATGCTTTCTTCACCGAGGAGCCGCCGGGCGCCCCACTGTACATTGGAAGGCCGCCTGCGCCGTCCGAGCAGCTGCTCGCTCATGGCAAGGAGGTGTGGCAAAGCGCCAAGTGCTGGGAGTGCCACGGCAATACCGGCAAGGGAGATGGCCAGAAAGCTCCGGGGCTGAAAGATGATCTCAACTTCCCGGCGCCGCCCGCGGATCTCACCAGCGGCCAGTTCAAATCGGGGCCCGCCGTGGAGGATATCTTCAGGACCATGAGTACCGGCTTCAGCGGAACGCCCATGCCTTCCTACCGCGACTCGCTGTCGGAGGACGACCGCTGGGCTCTTGCCTACTATGTTGTTTCGCTGTCCGCCTTCAAGGACCCGCTCACCCTTCAGCCGCTGTCTATTTCGTCCGCGGATCGCGCCGCGCTCAACGATCCGAAGTTGGAGGCTGCCACACCGGAAGATGCCTACGTTCCCAGTGGGCGCCGCATGCAGCGCGCGGAGGTGTCTGGCGCCGCAACCGCAGGCCAGAAGGCGCTTCTGGCCCATCCAAGAAAGAATGAACCATGACGGATTTCGAGGTCATAGGACCTTATATGGTCGCGTTGCTGATGAGCATCGGTGCGCTGTGCATCTTCATTTGGGGTGTCCTCTCGGGCGCCTTCAGTGGAGCGGACGACGCGGCTCTCAGGTTCTATCGCAAGGAGATGGAAAATGACCGAACCGACGAACCGGTCGAACCAGCCGGCGAGTGACAGTTCAACCCACGAGATGGAGGAATATGCCGGCGGCTACATCCAGGCGCGAGTCGGCCACATCCCGATTTGGCTGCTGGTCGTCTATGCCGTGCTGTTCATCTGGGGGCTCTATTACCTGGTGAACTACTGGGGCGGGGTTGGCCCGGGAAGGCCGGGATGAGCGGGAGGGGCGCGATGACGAGGAACCTGCCGGCGTGGCTGATTGCCAGCACCATCCTCGCGATTGCGGCCGTGAATCTGATTTTCTTGCTTTCCGAGCTGACCATGAATGTTGTCCGGGTCTATTTCGGCTGAAGGGAAAAGACCATGCTGGCCGATCCAATCTTCTCGTGGGCCGAAGCAAGTCCGGAACAGATCGTCGCGTTCATCGGGTTTGCGGTATTCACGATCGGTTTCTTTGCCTGGGTCGCTTATCTCGTTCGTATGAAATAGCTGCCGCACGGCAGCGCACCCGGCGCAATGCGACTAGGCGATTTGTGGGACATCTGCCGTGGCCTACTACCTCATGCTCTTCGCCGCAGGCTTCGCCGGCAGCTTCCACTGTGTCGGGATGTGCGGCGGTTTTGCTTGCGCGCTGGGCCATGACCCGCGCGGGGAGGAGGCAACCGCGCTGCGCCATGGTCTCTACAATTTAGGACGATTGACCACCTACAGCTTCCTCGGCGCACTCGCGGGCGCTCTTGGTCAGGTGATCTGCACGCCCCAGGGAACGGCCGTATCGATGTTGAGTGGCAGCCTCGACGCCGCCCAGCGAGGCCTGGCAATTGTTGCCGGAATGCTCATGATCGCCATCGCGCTGCAGTTTTTCGGCCTGCTGCCGCGCTTGCATCGCGTCGCGATCAGCTTCGGCAGCAGCACGCTCGCTTCGTCGCTGCGCAGCCTGCTGACCGCGCATGGCCACGCGGCACCGCTGGCATTCGGCGTGTTCAACGGCTTTCTGCCGTGTCCTCTGGTCTATGCTTTCCTTGCTCAGGCGACGAGCACCGCTGGGGCGCTTCCCGGCTTTCTCACCATGGTGTCGTTTGGGCTGGGGACCTTCCCAGCCATGCTGGTGATGGGCGCCGTTGGCCAGGTTCTTGCGCCAGCATGGCGGCAACGTGGTGTGTGGCTGGCCGGCAGTTGCATTCTGCTTCTCGGCTTTTTCACCCTTGGACGCGGCATTCTGCCCTTCGCTGCTCACATGGCACATGGCTGGCCGGGAGGATATCCCGCATGAGCGAACGCGGTGGCATTCTGTGCAGCCATTGTCTGCTTCCCGTCGGCGTACGAGCGATGCAGCGCACAGTGAACGGCGAGAGCCATGCGTTCTGCTGCTATGGCTGCTGCATCGCGTTTCAGGTGAAGAACGGCAAGAGCGAGGAATGGGAAGCCGCTTGGCTCCTGATCCGACTGGGCGTGGGCGGCTTTCTCTCCATGAACATCATGCTGTTCAGCCTGCTGTTATACGCGGGGGAGTTCACAGGTGTCGATGAGAGGCTGCTTCCCTGGATTCACCTCCTTCTCTGGGTGTTCGCGACGCCGGCCCTGATTATTCTCGGCGGACCATTCTTTGTCGAGACTTGGCGTGACGCGCTGGATGGACGCGTGACGTCCTCTGCGCTCATCGGCCTCGGCGTCGGTGCCGCCTATCTCTATTCGGCATTTGCCGTCCTCGAGCGCGGCCCGCACGTCTACTTTGACACCGCCACCATGGTTCTGATGCTATTCACCGTAGGCCGCTATCTCGAGGCGGCAGGCCGCGCCCGGGCCGCCCGCAACCTCGAACCGCTGTTGGCTGCGGAGAGCGAATGCGCGACTTTGGTTGAAGGCGGCCTCGAGGCGCGCCGTCCGGTGCGGGAGGCAGGCGTCGGCGCGCTGGTGCGGGTGCGACCGGGCGAGCGCATTCCCCTCGATGGTACGGTGGTGGAAGGCGAATCCCACGCTGACGAAGCTGTGATAACAGGCGAAGGTCGGTTGGTGCCGAAGGGCGTCGGCTCCGCTGTGATTGCGGGCAGCATCAATATGGACGGTCCGCTCTTGATGCGGAGCACCCGGGCTGCGACGGACACCCGATGGGCCCAGATTTGCCGATCGGTGCGAGACGCGCTCACCCGCCGCAGTCCGACCCAACGCCTTGCCGACCGCATCGTCGGCATCTTCGTCCCTCTCGTTTTGTCCCTCGGCGGGCTGACGGCGCTTTATTGGATGCAATGGCTACCGTTCGACCGGGCATTGCTCATCGGTCTTTCCGTGCTCGTGATCGCCTGCCCGTGTGCTGTAGGCCTCGCCGCCCCGCTTGCGACCTCGCTCGGCATCGGGCGGCTGGCCCGGCGAGGCTGCCTGATCCGCGAGCCCAGCGCGCTCGAAGAACTTGCGCGGACGCGCCTGGTTGCTTTCGACAAAACGGGCACGCTCACGTCGGGCAGAGCACATGTTGTGAGGATAGAGACCGACGGAACGGCGGCCAACGAGGTACTTGCACGAGCTGCTGGGCTGGAGCGCCATTCCGAACATGGCTTCGGCCGTGCCATCACGGAGGCGGCGGCAGCGCGTGGCCTCGACCCGGTGGTCATCGGCGACGTCCGGATTCTGCCCGGCCGCGGCATCCGAGGGAATGCAGACGGACAAGTCGTGGTGG
>NZ_LGHL01000160.1 GCF_001908205.1 Bradyrhizobium sp. NAS80.1 | reverse complement strand
GAGAATGACCCTGGCTGTGTAAAAACGCGAATGATCGAGACACGGCTAGAATTACATTCTTCAGTTCGTCGTCTAAGTTGAAGCCACGTGCCAGCTTAAGCGCTAGAACCGCCTTGGACGAATAACTTCTTCTATCGCGCTCAAGCGCCTTGGCGTTTTCACACAGCCAAGACCCGAAGCGGTCGATCTGTCGAGTTTGTCCCGAGCTATTGTCAGCCTAGCTGATCGACCAGTGCCGACCATAGGACCCATGGCTCGTCTCGATGTACCGGGTCCTCAATTGCAGTGTGCACCATGACAACCTTTGAGGTCGGATCAACGCAAATATACTGGCCCTTGTATCCTAACAACGCGAACTGTCGCCTCTCACCGGGAAGCAGCCACAAGAGATAACCGTAGCCAAATCTTTTCGTCGCCGCGCCCGGTAGCAGATAGCCATCCGAAGCTCGAATGGTTGTTGCATCGATCATCCATTGCGCCGGAACGATCTGCTTGCCATCCCATGCGCCATCATGCGCCAGCAAACGCCCAAGCCGGGCGTAATCGCGCAGAACGGCATTGAAGCCGAAGTGCCCCAGTTCAAATCCTTCTGCGTCTATCAACCAATTAGCATCCGCTTCCGCGCCGATCGGCTCCCATACTTTCTCGCGCAGATAGTTGGACGCTGACTTGTTGACAGCCCTCTGAAGCACCATGCCGAGCACGTCGGCTTCTATGCTGGCGTAGTAAAATCTCGTTCCCGATGGGGCGATACGCTGATTGAATTGCACGATGCTCTTAACCGTGCCCATCTTCCATTCCGGGAACGCGATCCCCATGCCGTTCCACAGGCGATTGAGGTCGCGTCCTCCGTCTCTCGTTTCACCGAAATCGACGCCTGAGGACATGTGCAGCAGATCGCGGATTGGCGTCCTGCCGTACTCGGTGCCCATAAAGCCCGGCACATAAGTTTCGGGGATATCATCGACCGACTTAATCGCACCCTCGGAGATGGCGATCCCGATCAACAGTCCGGTTATTGACTTGACCATCGACTGGGATACGAACCGATCTTGATCAGTTCGCGCGTACTGATAGCGCTCGAAGATAATCTGGTCGTCCTTGGCGATCAGTAGGCCAGTGACCGGATTGCGCGACATGTAGTCGAGGGGCGAAAACTTGCTTCCCTGAAAATTGTAGTAAACTTCTGCCCTTGAGCATTTGAACTTCCAAGGCGTCACAGCTCGCTCGATGAGCCGTGTTGGATAGATACGATCGATATGGGTGAATGCGCCGACACGGTATCTTGGCTCCCAAGGGTCGCCTTGCCTCCGCGCCTCCGTAATGTCGGGAAGAGGATAGCCATCTTTTGCGCCGTAGAGCTCGGCGTTTGGACCTGTTGTGGAGAAAATCGGACCGGCGCAGTCTTGCGTCTCGCGGGGGGAAACTGGTTCCGCGGTTGCGGGGATGGGGCCGCCCAACGCACAGGCGACTGTAGCAGCCAGCGATGAAACAGCCTTACGACGGGAATATTGCTGCGCCGACATGTAGTCCCCCAAGGATCCTGTAAGTAGAGACCAAATTGAGCGGAAACTTCAAGGAGTATGTCTCTTATTGGCCCTTCGCGACATATTGCGGTGCCACTCCGTTTCGGTCGCAAGCGGGACGAAGCGGACATCGGGTGTCGGTTATGATCGGTGGGGTTCGTCGGGAATGACCCAACTCGGATATTGCGAAGGCAGTGGCACCTAGTTTCGCCCGATTTTGCATCGTGCGGATACGACCTTTCACCCAAGCTCCGATCGGACAGAAGACGGAGACCGCCGAGCGGAAGAAAAACCGAGCGAAACGGGTGATGGTCGACGGGGTGAAGGCCGCGGCCAGCCTCGACGGATCAATTCGACGGACTAGACTAGCGCTTGACCCAAAGGCTCTTCGGCACCAGACAGTGGACGCCCTTCTCACCGGCCTCCATCTCACCGACGCGGCAATCCATCGTCATGCTAGCGAGCGAGTAAGCGTCGAGACGCGAAAGCGTCCTCTCCTTCTGCAGGAGTTCGATCATGCTCCAGGACGCAGCATCCATCGCCTTGTTTATGTCCGCATCGGCGACATGCGTTACAAGGTATTCCGGCGTTTCAGCCGACGGCCGGTTTTCGGCAAGTGATTTTTGCGCATCTTTCGACGTTATGCAGTGAATGCCTTTCTTGATGTCTACGACCTGCGTCACGCGACAGTCGGCCACTTTGGCGACCAGAGCCACGGCTTCATCAGCCGGCAGCTTGCGTTGCTCCGCCAGCAATTTGCCGGTTTCTGCCTTGGCATTGGCGAGCGCTTTGTTGAGGTCCTCGTCGAATCCCATCGTGATCCACTCGGTTGGCGCTTCAATGCGAGGCCATTGCAGCGTTCTCGTCTTGTCGACCGTCACGGTGATCGTGATCTCCTGAAACGCGGTTTCCATGGCGGTGAGGTTGACCTCGCCGTTGCCTTGCGCTGCGTGTGAGTCGCCGGTCCAGACGAGAGCGCCGCGGACAAACACCGGAACGTACAGCGTCGTCCCCTCGACGAGGTCGCGGTTGTCGAGATTGCCTGCAAATGGACCTGGCGGCACCGCGTTGTACCGGCCCGGTTCGGCACGTGCTACACCGAGCGTTCCTGGAAATGGCCGCAAGGGAATTTCGATGCCCGGCGCGAACTCGGCTATCTTGCGCTCGATATCGATGTAAAAGTATTTCACTTGGCCATCCGGGAATTGCTTCGGGAATTGGCCGAACATGCCCGGAATATTGAAGTTTGCCCCCCACGGCCGGGGTATGATCTTCTGAATTTTGATGAGCAGGGTATCGCCTGGTTCCGCTCCATTCACGTAGATCGGCCCCGTCAGGGACATCGGACCCCGGCCAGGCCAATCCGTCCGCAACTTCTTCAGTTCCTCGATCGTGCGGCCGGGCCAGAGCTGACCGTGCGAGTGCGACATCGTCTCGACCACGACGGTATCACCGGAATCAACGATCAGCCGCGGCAGTTCCGCATTGTCAAACCACCCCCATTGCGTCGTTTCCAAAGTTGCGGGCAGCACGTGTACGCGGCCCGGGTACTTCGAAGCGGGCACGAGCATGAGCTGCTGCGCCGCGGAAAGTGCAGATGGCGTCTGCTGCGCAGTTGTGGTGACGCTCGCGCCGATTAGCGCCAGTAGCGCCGCGTTCAAGACCGCAATTATCCGCCGCATAGCAACCGCTCGCCTGGAGTCCAGCACCAAGCTCCCGTTTAAAGCCCGTGCCCCGACACGCGGTCATGGTTTAGACTACGTCCACTTAGACGCGACAGCAAGCGCGCAATGTGGGCCCGCTGCAGGCCAGCAGCCGGTGGCTGTGAAGTCCTTAGGTGCGGCGAAGTCCGAAGGGCGAATGCTGTTATCCTGAGGCATGCACGAGCCAGATCATGCGCAATTCTTCGCAGACGAAATCCATCTTGTTGTGTTTCGCGATGATGCTCGCTTGCGCTTATTCGGTCCTGGCGTGGTCGGCACTCGCGCAGGACCGCGTTCCGATCGTCACCACGACGACCGACTTGCGCAGTCTTGTGGAAGCCGTGGGCGGAGACCGCGTGGAGGTCATCAGCCTCGTACCGGCCGCCATGGACGCGGAGGAATATCAGCCCAAACCGCAGGACCTGCTGCGCCTGAAGAATGCGCGCCTGCTCGTTCGCGTGGGGCTCGATTACGACTTGTGGCTCGACCGCCTGCTCGCGCAGGCCGACAATCCCGACCTCGGCCGCGACGGCGCTGGCTATGTCGATGCCTCTTTTGGTATTTCGGTGCTGGAGGTTCGCGGGCTGAGCGTTGGCCCAGGGCACGCTCACGGTCTCGGGAACCCGCATTACTGGCTCGATCCCAAGAACGCCGAGATCATCACGAGCACGATACTGGAAGCGCTGGCGCGTCGCGACCCTGCAAACGTTTCAATTTACGAAGCCAACCGCCTGGCCTTCCTCGCCCGACTGGAGACGAAGCTGTCGGAATGGGAGACGAAGCTCGCGCCCCTGAAAGCCAGACCGCTCGTCGCCTATCACAACAGTTGGCCCTACTTTGCGCGGCGGTTTCGCTTGGATTTCGTCGGCTTTCTCGAAACGAAGCCGGGTGTGCCGCCGAGCCCCTCGCACCTCGCCGCGATCTTGCAGACGATGCGCGCACGGGCGGTTCGAATCATCGTCCGCGAGCCCTCTCAGCCCGAACGAGATGTCGCATTCCTGGCCGGCAAGGCGGGCGCATCGGTCGTGACGTTGGCGGCGTCGGTAGGCGCGCTGCCCCGGACCGACGATTTCATTTCGCTGTTCGAGCGAAACGCCGAAGCCCTGAGCGCAGCGGCATCGGCACAATGAGCCAGGCGATCGCATTTCTCTGGCCGGCGTTTCTGGTATCGGTCTGCCTCGTTGGTATCCACGCCTATTTCGGCATCCAAGTCCTCGCCCGCAAGGTCATCTTCGTCGACTTGGCGCTCGCGCAGATCGCCGCCCTCGGCGCGACAGTCGCATTTATGCTCGGTCATCCGGCTCAAAGCCCGGCCACCTACGCTTATTCGCTCGCGTTCACGCTGCTCGCATCGGTGCTGTTGGCCTTCACTCGGCTCTGGGCCACCCGCGTTCCGCAGGAGGCGCTGATTGGAGTGATCTATGTTGTCGCCGCCGCCGTTTCGATCCTCCTCATCGACCGCGCACCGCAAGGCGCCGAACATCTCAAGCAAATCTTGACCGGAAATATTCTTTTCGCCGGGATCGGTGAACTGCACGCGATCGCTCCGCTGTATGCGGCCATCGGGCTGCTGCACTTTCTGTTGCGCCGCCGGCTGACAGGGGCGGGATCGCTCGTCTGGGAATTCTTCTTTTTCGCAACTTTCGGCGTGGTCGTCACGAGTTCGGTCGCGATTGCCGGCGTACTGCTGGTCTTCTCATTTCTCATTGTCCCCGCCGCAATCGGCGCCATTTTTGCCCGATCGTTCGCAACCCAGCTGGCAATCGGTTGGGCCGTCGGCACGCTCAGCAGTGCCGTGGGACTTGCGGCTTCATTTGCGTTCGATTTGCCGACCGGCGCCGCCATGGTTTGCACCTTTGGCGGCGCGCTCGGGTTGAGTGGCGTGCTTTATGCTGTTCTGCACAGCAGTCGCCGTACGGCATGGCGAATGGCGATTGCGGCTGCGCGCTGGAGTATGACCGCGATTCTGGCGGGCTCCGCATTGCAACTCGTTGTCGCACCGCGCACCGACCAGCCGGTGCTCGACGCGGCCGAATACATCTTCCCTTCCCTGCGCACGATCTATTTGACCCGCGGCGAGCAGTCCGCCCTGGCGGATGCAAGCGAGCACGCTGAGCGCTACCGCACTGAGGCGGAGCGCTTGAACGATATGGAGGGGCGAAGCCGGAGCGAGGGTGAGGCGCTGGATGACTTCACCGTTGCGCGGATTTCCTCGTTGCTGCGATCCTATGGCGAAATGCGCAACGGCGAGCAGTTCGTTATGACAGAAGTGCGCGGGCGGGCGCGCCAGCGTGTTCGCTGGACCGTGAGCTTTGCTCTCCTAGCGCTCGCGCTCTTGGTTTCGCCCGGTCCCTGGCGGCGGATGTGGGCGCAAGCAAGAGTTTTGAGATTAAAGGGTCGGCCTGAATAAGGAGCGGAGCACGCGCGCCCGTGATCGCGTACGCGTGGCGGACGCTGCTTTGTACCAACGTGGTGCGTCTGAAGAGATCCGAACGGCTGACCGCCACATAGAATTGGAGGTCGGCCCCGTTAAGCCAAAAGGCCGAATGTCCGGAGTTGACGCCTTCGTTCATCTTTCGCAGATAGAGGGCGCGTGCCCTCTGCAGAACAACTTGCGCGATCTGTCCGTCGCTTTCGCCAATATGGCCCCGCAGCCAGGCCGGTACGTCCGACGATTGCTCAGCTGCAGCGGATCCAGCCGCCAGCCACGCGGCCGTTATGACACTGAGACTAATCCTCTTGAGAAAGCGCAATCCTGACCGCACGGATCGCCTCCACAGTCGGCATGCTAGTCCGCTTGATCGGCACGCCCCCAGTTCGGAAATGGATCCGGGGAGGCTGCACCTTCGCAGCTATGGGCGCCCTCAGGCTAATTCGAGCGGCCCATGATCATCACAATGGTCACCGTGCGGATGGTGCAGCCTACCGTCTACGAGATAATCGACATGATCGCCATGCGGCACCTGTTCATGTCCGCAGTTTGGACCGTGAGTATGTGAGCAGTGAACCTGAGGTGTGCAGCTCACGGGATTTGTGGCAGTGATCGGAATGACATGTTCGTCCACATGATCCTCGTGCATATGGTGGAGATGACCGTCGTGAAGATAGTCCACATGGCCATCATGGCGAACCGCCGTGTGTCCGCAGTTCGGGCCATGGTGATGAGGGTGGTTCGCGTGGTGTTTTTCAGTGCAAGTGGCCATCAACATACTCCCTGTTAGCGCGTGGGTTCGCCTTGGACGCCCCCGCGCACGTGACATAGTCGCGAAAGGCAAAGACACCAGAGGCGCGCACGAGTTGAAATTGATCCGATACGTGATGTTATAGCGTTGCTGCTGGCAGGGGCGGAGTTCCACAGGTCCAGATGAGTTGGCGCAGATTGCGTCGCACGCTTGCTCGCGTGCGACCGCATGGTGCGGTCTCACTTCAAAATTCGTTTTATGTCGCCTGTTGGCGCTTCGCGTCATTTCGTTGCCGCGCAGTAAGTAGGTCGCTTCGGGGAAGAGTAGACATCGAACGGCAGCGGAAACCCGCAGAGTCGGTCGAAAATGACCGAAATCCCGCATCGCAGCAGGCTGGTACCCCACGGGGTGTGTCGCCTCCTCGGCGCCGAGCTTTTAGGCTATCGTACAGGGCGGTGCGCGTTCCTTTTTGGCCGTTTCGAACGGCTCGTACTCGGCATCGGACCAGTGCACACTCGGCCTCACTGGAGCTTCGCGCGGTGTGTTTTTGTTCGGACTGGTGCCGCAACGGCAACCGCGCTGGGAGTTAACCCATGGCAAACTCAAAAACGATCGCGGGTCTGATCGGCCCGTCCCTGATCGCGCTCGCGGCCACGTTGCTCATCAATCTGGGCTCGATGTCGGCACTGGTCGAGGCCGTCTCGCACGATCCCGCCCTCGTGCTGGTCTCCGGAGTCCTTTCCTTCGTGGCCGGGCTCGCTGTGGTGCGCGTGCACAATCACTGGGCCGCAGACTGGGCGGTTCTTGTCACGATCTTCGG